>NZ_JBMDJL010000046.1:0-302 GCF_057809175.1 Pseudomonas sp. FG43 | reverse complement strand
TGGCGTCCCCTAGGGGACTCGAACCCCTGTTACCGCCGTGAAAGGGCGGTGTCCTAGGCCACTAGACGAAGGGGACGCAAAACCTTCGAGCAGATTCGCTAACAGCGAACCCTGGCAAAATTGGTGGAGCTAAGCGGGATCGAACCGCTGACCTCCTGCATGCCATGCAGGCGCTCTCCCAGCTGAGCTATAGCCCCGGATTTATCGCCTCGCGGCGGAGATCAACCTTGCGGCATCACTCTTTGAAAATGGCGTCCCCTAGGGGACTCGAACCCCTGTTACCGCCGTGAAAGGGCGGTGTC
>NZ_JBMDJL010000045.1:0-372 GCF_057809175.1 Pseudomonas sp. FG43 | reverse complement strand
TGGAAATTTCGCCGCCCTGGTTGTCGACGTCATCGACGGTGAGGGTCAGGGCCTCACCCGCCCCGACAAAACCTTTCAGGCTGTTGTTCAGGGTGTCGCCGGTCAGGTTCAGGGTGCCCAGGGCGAAGAGTTGCCCGCCCTGCTGTTGCAGGTTGCCGATCACGGCGGTGAGGGCTTGTTTGCCGGAAATCTGGCCTTGGGTGTTGTCGCCGCTGGCGGCGCTTATTTCAAGGTCGCCATCGGCAATCACGGTGCCTTTGACGTTACCCAAGGTGCTGTCGACGGTCAGTTTCAGGCCGGCGCGGCTGCTGATCAGGCCTTCGTTGTTGTCCAGGCTGTCGCTGTCGATCTCCAGGCCGGTGGCCGACACGG
>NZ_JBMDJL010000044.1:0-441 GCF_057809175.1 Pseudomonas sp. FG43 | reverse complement strand
CTTGCAGATAGGTACGTGCGCCCTTGAGGTCGACTTCACGGCGCCATTTCTCGCGGTCCTTCCAGGCTTGCAGCTCTTCCTGGGACGGGTATCGGCCATAACGGGTATGCAGCATCTGGCGCATGTCTGCGCTCTTGAACAGGTCCATCGTGCCCAGCGAACCGCCCGGCCCGTTGCCGTGCATGATCAGCATCTCCTCCAGGTCCATCTGATCGAAATAAGCTTCCCTGTCGCTCAGAAACTGTTGGGTGCTGGCGCTGTTGCCACGTATCCAGGAGGGCTGGTATTTGGGGTCGCCATTGGCCCCGCAAAGCGCGGCTACGGTCTGAGCCATTTGCAGCTTATGTTCGTGTTCTTGCTGCCAGTTCTGATACGCGGCCTGATCCCCCGCCAGTTGCATGCCCAGGTCGTTGAACACGCCCAGCGGATCGTCGAGGGCGA
>NZ_JBMDJL010000043.1:0-465 GCF_057809175.1 Pseudomonas sp. FG43 | reverse complement strand
GCGGCGCGGCACAGACCCTGACCGTTACCGGCCTGCTGAACAACAGCCAGAACGGGCTGATCGACAGCGGTGCGGACCTCGCGATCACCGCCAACACCCTCGACAACAGCGCGGGCACAATCACCAGCCCGGGCAACGCCACCCTCGACCTGATCGGCGCCCTGACCAACACCGGCGGCACACTCGCCAGCGGCGGTGACTGGCTGCTCAAACGCAGCAGCGCCGTCAACAACCAGGGCGGGCAACTGATCAGCCAGCGCCTGATGACCCTCAACACCGGCACTCTGGACAACAGCAACACCGGCACCGTCGCCGCCAACGGTACCCTGCTGATCACCGCCACCGGCAAGGTCCTCAACCACACCGACGGTCTGATCTACAGCCAGAACGCGGGTGTGGAACTGGACGCCGCGAGCCTGGACAACACCCGGGGCGCGGTACAAGGCCAAAGCACCCTCAAGGTCG
>NZ_JBMDJL010000042.1:0-498 GCF_057809175.1 Pseudomonas sp. FG43 | reverse complement strand
CAGGCCCGCTCTTCAAAGGCATCGCCATTTTCACCATCCTGCTATTTCTCGGCGTGGCCCTCGTCACAGGCTCCCTGCTCTTTCTGGTCGGCCCCGCCGCCATTTCAATCGGGGCTGCACGCTCTTTGCTGAATTGGGAGAATAAAATCAATAACGAACAGAGCTTGCCCTGGAACGAGTACAACTTTGTCACGGTGGATCGCAAGCGTTCCATGATCATCACTCACCGAACAGACATCACGGTGGGGTTTGAATTTCGCTTTCCCGACAAAGATTTATTCGAGAAATTCCTGCAATTCCTGCACTCGGTCCTGCCACCCACAGCCGAGTTCATGGAAAGAGACTGGGAGTGGTGAAAAGCCCGGTGCTTGATGCAACGAGATACTTGTAGGAAGCAGCTTGCTGGCGAAAAAGGCCTGAAAACCGGCAGATATTCTGCGTCGGTACGCTGAAGTCGCCAGGCTGCCTCCCACAAAGTGAGTTATGACCTTAACTGTT
>NZ_JBMDJL010000041.1:0-600 GCF_057809175.1 Pseudomonas sp. FG43 | reverse complement strand
TACGCCCCGCTTCGCTGTTATTGACCTGCGCGGCAGTCAGGCGCAAGGCCTCGGTACTGGTCAGGCGACCATCCTGGCTGTTGTTGAAGGCGCCGGTGGTGACGGTCACGCCTTTGCCCGCAATACGCCCGCTGAGGCTATTGTCGAGGCGGCCGCTGGTGAGGGTCAGGGCTGCATCGCTGAGGATTTCGCCGCCCTGGTTGACCACGGCGTCCGTGATGGTGAGGTTGGCAGTGCCGGTGCTGGTGAGGCTGCCGCCGGTGTTGGTCAGTGAAGTGGCGGTCAGCAGCAAAGCACCGCTAGCTCTCATACGCCCCTTGGAACTGTTGTCGAACTGCCCAAGCGTGGCGGTCAAGGCAGCCTTGCTGGTGAGTTCGCCGTTGCGGTTGTTCAGGGTCGCGGCAGACAGCTCAAGGCCCGTCGCAGACACCAACCCCCGCAGGTTGGTCAGCACCTGATCGATGCGCACGATCAGGGATTCGTCGCTGAGCACCGTGCCATCGGTGTTGTCCAGCGAAGTGGCGGCCAGGGTAAAGCTCTTGGCGCTGGAGATCTCGCCGCTTTGGTTGTTGACCGTGCCGAGATTGGTCAGCAGCAACT
>NZ_JBMDJL010000040.1:0-938 GCF_057809175.1 Pseudomonas sp. FG43 | reverse complement strand
AAACTTCAGAAGAGCGGATGGCAATAACAATAAAGAAGTTTGCTGTACTTGGCACAGGCTTTGGCGGTGCACTGTACGTATTGTCGGGTTTAAACATATTCAGCAAAGTAAAATTCTTTGTAATGAATCCATGGTTTGCGGTGGGGCTTTTTGTCGTGGGCGCAATTTATTTACTCGCGTGCCTGGCCTTGAACTATTTCAAGAAAGACAGTATTGGTTGGTGGTTGAAAAAGTGCTGCTGGTCACGCTCCATAGAGTTTCGCCATGCAGATAATCCTGAAGGACGCATCGAGGAAAAGCGCTCTCTATTGGAAATCCAGCTAAGCCCTCAAGTGTTTGTCAAAAGCACGGTTGTTTATGAGCAACGTTATCTGGGCAAAGGCGACTACATGGAAGTGGCCGTGCCAAATGGCGCATGGGTTCAGATTCAACTCCCCAATGCCGTACGTGGAAAGTGCATTCAGCTCAACATTATCAGTAGCAAACGTCCTCTGGGTATTCTGCTTGTCACCAAGATCGAGTCTTCTATAAAGACTATCTTTGAAGAGCGCGGACAGTACACGCATATTAGAAAATTCACAAAAGTCAGCAACGAGCGCCCACCCTTCGGCCCACCAGAACTGCATTTTCCGATCATGCCCGAGAACGAGGATGTTGTCTGGCAGGTCTGGGTACCGCTTGACAGGAGTGCTGACTATATCGAACTGCAGATATGGTACCCCAGTGATGTGGTCAGTCCTGGAAAAGAGGAGCGAGGTTACCTTTATCAGATAGAGCTCGACAAGAATGGGAATGGCACAGCAGATGGATTAACCACACCCCATCTTTTGATAAGTGCTGAGCACCGCAGCCAATCCCTGACACTTGCAACCCCGGAATAAGTAGGCGATATGCACAACGAGAAAAAAGCTTCGCTCAGTGACGAGTCTCTGAATGAT
>NZ_JBMDJL010000004.1:0-330572 GCF_057809175.1 Pseudomonas sp. FG43 | reverse complement strand
CCGTTCCTCGCCTGTTTTTGCCTTGCCTGACCTTCGCTCGCCGACTTTTCGTACAAAGCCTAGGCTGCGCGCGCAGGTCACTGCTCCAGCGTATTTTTCCTGATGTGACCATTCTGGAAAATCATCGCCAGACGCTCGCCTTGACCTACCAGACAATCAATATCGGTCAGCGGGTCGCCGTCCACGACCAGCAGGTCGGCCAGTGCGCCGGGTGCGATGCAGCCCAGTTCACCCTCGCGCTGAAGAATCTGTGCTGCCACGCTGGTGGCGCTGCGCAGGGCTGCAAGATTGCCCAGCAGTTCGGCCCGAATTTTCAGCTCATGGCTCTGGTACTCATGCATTTCGCCGAGCAGGTCCGAGCCGTAGCCCATGGGCACGCCCGCTTCGGCGAACAGCAGCAGGGCATTGCGTCCGGCCTGACGCACGTCTTCGATCTTGGCGACCGAGTCTGCTGGCAATCCGAAGCGTTCCCCGTACTGGGCGAGCATTTCATAGGTCACTTGAGTCGGTACTGCAAACGCACCTTTTTCTGCCATCAGGCGGGCGGTGTCGGCATCCACCAGATTGCCGTGCTCGATGGTGCGCACGCCGCATTCGATGGCCCGGCGAATGGCGCGTGCTGTGTAAGCGTGAGCCATTACATAAGTGTTGGCGGCTTCGGCCTCGTCGACGATGGCGCGTATTTCGGCTTCGCTGTATTGGGTATTGGCAATCGGGTCGGTGGGTGAGGAAACGCCCCCTGAAGCCATGATCTTTATCTGGTTCGCGCCTTGTTGCAGTTCTTCGCGAACCGCCAGGCGCACATTGTCGACCCCATCCACCACACGAGCGATAGCCCCGGCGCGGAAGCAGCAAGAGCAGGGTTCATTCAGCAGAAGTTCGCCACGGGCGCGCATGTCGCCGTGGCCGCCTGTCTGCGACAAGGCCTTGCCCGACGCAAAGATCTTTGGCCCGGGGATAAGCCCCAACTGGATGGAGCGGGCCAATGCCCAGTCGGCACCGCCGGCATCACGCACGGTGGTGAAGCCGCGTTGCAGCATGGCTGCCAGGATCGGCAGTGCGCGATACATGATGATGGCGTTGGGTTGCAGGGCATTGAAGCCCAGGTTGGCATTGGAGGCCAGAACGTGAACATGGCAGTCGATGAGGCCGGGCATCAGCGTCTTGCCACCCAGATCGATAATCCTGGCCCCGGCTTCGGCGGGTTCACCGGCAGGGCGTACAGCGACAATACGCTCGCCCTCGATCACGACTTCCTGGCCGGCAATCAATTGACCCAACTGAAGATCAAGCAAGCGACCGTTGCGCAGTATCAGGCGGGAAGAGTCAGTGTGATTCATTGAAGGGCTCCAGTCAGAGGACGATGTGATACGTGCTTCCGGTCGCGATAGAGCATCGCGCCGGTGCCGCTGATGAGTGCTGCAAACATGATGTAGAACGCGGGGGCCACGTTGCTGCCGGTCGAGGCGATCAGCCAGGTGATGGTGAACGTGGCGAAGCCGCCGAAGATCGTCACGGCGAAGTTGTAGGCCACCGACAAGCCCGTCGAGAGCACGTGGCTTGGTAGCAGCTCGCCGAAGGCGGCGAGGATCGAACCGATGTAACCCGAAATCAGCAGGCCGAGCACCACTTCAAATACCAGCAGCGAAAACAGCCCCGGCATCTGGTTGATGAAAAGAAACATCGGGTAGGCGCTGAAGAAAATGGCCACTGCCGACCCCAGGAGCCATGGCCGACGACCATAACGATCAGCAAGCGCGCCGACTATTGGCGTTGCCACGATCAACACAGCGCCGCCCATCATGCCCGCGCTGAATCCCATCCATGAAGGCAGGCCGAGCACCCGTTGGGCGTAGGAAGGAATGTAGAACAGGACGGCGTAGGTACAGACTGTCCAGAGCACGACCAGCGAGAAACTGATCAGGGTCTGGCGTGGGTAAGTGCGAAAGACTTCACGCAGGGGCGACTCGACAGGTTTGCTGGCGCTGTAGACAGGCGTCTCATCGACGCGGCTACGAATATAGAAACCCACCGGGCCGATCAGGGTGCCAATCAGAAAGGGCACCCGCCAGCCCCAGCTTTCCAGTTGTGCCTGGGTCAGGTAGCTGGACAGGACGGCACCCAGCGCGGAGCCGAGCAATACGGCCACGCCAATGCTGGCTTGAATCCAGCTGGAGTAGAAGGCTTTCTTGCCTTCGGGTGCGTGCTCGGTCAGGAATGCCGTGGCGCTGCCCATTTCACCTCCGGCCGAGAAGCCTTGCAGCAGGCGCGCCAGCACAATCAGTACCGGCGCCATCAGGCCTATCTGCGCATAGCTGGGAGTGATGGCGATGATCAGTGTGCCAAGGGCCATGAGCAGAATGGTCAGCGAAAGTGCCGCCTTGCGCCCGTGCTTGTCGCCATAGATGCCCAGCACGATGCCACCCACCGGGCGCATGAAGAAGCCGGCGCCGAAGGTTGCCAGGGCCAGAAGGTAGGAAGTCAGCTCATTGCCGGTGGGAAAGAACACCTTGGCGATGATGACGGAAAAGAAGCTGTAGACCGTGAAGTCGAACCATTCCAGGCCATTGCCGATGACCGTGGCGATAACGGCACGACGCGCCTTTTGATTGTGGGTGCGTGATGGAGAGGCGTGTTCAGTGCTCACTTTTTGACTCCTGCATGCAAGACATGCAGGAAGCAACCCTGCATTTATAAGGGGGCAGAGTTGAAAAGTTGAAACATTATTCGGATCTAATGCCCGGTTGCGTTCGAGATTAGGCTTCGGCCTGGATTTGAGAAAGCGATCATTACGCAGGTTTGCATGCGTATTGCGCATGCAAGTAACCGCGTGTCAGCTCGCAATCTCATTGGTCAGCCATTTCTCGAAGGCACGGGCGGCGCGTCTTGGAATCTTGCCGCTGGGGGTGAGCAGGTAATAGCCGCCGATGGCACCGATATCCGAGTTGCATGCAGGCACCAGGGCACCGGATTGCACATGGCGATCAATCATCGGTCGCCAGCCCAGCACAATGCCATGACCGGCGATGGCCAGATCCACGAGCACCGGGTAGAGATTCACGGTCATGCGCTGGTGGATCAGCGAAGCATCTACACCCTGGCGACCGAACCAGTCGTTCCACGACAACCACTGGCGTTGGCCGTCTTCGAGCATCAGCAGGCAATGGTCGAGCAATTGCACCGGCTCAAGCGTCTGTCCGTTCAGATAGTCCGGTGAGCAATAGGCGTTCACCGATTCGGCAAACAGCAGGCGGCTGTCCAGGCCGGGAGGTGATTGCTCGCGCAGGAAGTACAGTGCCAGATCAAACTCCGCCCGAACCAGAGAGTCCAGCCCATCGACCACGCGCAGGCGTATGTCCACTGCCGGGAATTCATCCTTGTAACGACCCAGCAAAGGGCCAAGCCACAGCGCCGCCACACCGCTGGAGCAGGCCAGCGTCAATTGCTGTTCACCGCTGTGGGTAATGACCTGAGCCGTAGCTTCGGCGCACTGAGTCAGTATCCGATGAATTTCCTCGGCATAGATTTGCCCCGCCACGGTCAGATGAATGCGCTTGTGCTCGCGACGAAACAGCGCCCGACCCAGAAAGTCTTCCAACTGCGCGACTTGTCGGCTGATTGCGCTTTGGGTCAGGTGCAGCTCGGCGGCTGCCCGGGTGAAACTGCCGTGGCGAACGGTGGCTTCAAAAGCAATCAGGTTCTGCAGTGGCGGAAGGGGTTCTATACGCACAGAGACTCCGTATTACAAACCGTCCGGGAACGGTGTCGACAGCAGCCAGTCGCGGAACACACAGAGCGCTGGCAGGTTCTGGAAACGTGTTGCGTACACCAGATAGTAATTGCGGCCACTGTCCATCGGCTCGAACAGCGTGACCAGCTCGCCGCTGTTGATTTCATCCTGCACCAGAATGCGCGGCACCAGAGCCACGCCGATACCTGCGGCCACGGCCTGAATCAGGTGCGCGGTCAGCTCGAAACTCGGACCGGGGCGCATGATGTGGTGATCGAGCTGGTTTCTGTCGAACCAGTCGGACCAGGCGTTGGGCCGCGAAACCACGCTCAGCAGCGAGTGCTGGGCAATCTGGCCTGGCGTCATGGACTCATGGCCAGCCAGTGCCGAAGGGCTGGCGATAAGCACCAGTTTTTCCGCAATCAGCGGATGGGCGATATAGCCCGGCCAATTGCCTGTGCCTGCACAGATGATCGCGTTCATGTCGCTGGCCGCAGGCATCAGGTCGGCATGCACGATGCGCGAGTGGATATGCACCACATGGCCCGGATGTCGGGCGTAAAAGTCATGCATGCGTGGCAGCAGCCACTTGGAGCCGAAGGTCGGCAGAACGGCGAGGTGCAGGGTTCCGCCTTCGGATTTGTGGGCGATGGTCTGCAGCGTTGCACTGCGGATTCGCCCAAGGGCTGCCGCCAGTTCATGCTGATACAGCGCGCCCGCCGTGGTCAGTTCGATACGTCGGCCATCACGCTTGAACAACTCGACTTCCAGTTGTGCTTCAAGGGCCTGCACCTGGCGACTGACGGCGCTTTGGGTCAGAGCCAGTTCATCGGCAGCCTTGGTGAAGCTGACATGACGCGCCGCTGCCTCAAAAGCGATAAGCAGCGACATCGAAGGCGTGAGTCTTCTCGGGTTCATTCATAAAGCTCATGGAAAAACTACAGGTTTTACATTTGCTCTCTTGGTCATCAAGCCTGAAAATCAGCGTAACCGTTGATAAAGCCTGGTTTCAGAGCGCTCTGAAGCATACGTGCTTTACCTATAAAAGTTTGCATATAAAAAGCCTCGCCTGTCAGGAAGCCACCATGATTGCCCTCTTGAAACCGACCTCCGCGCAGGTCGATCACTATGACCGTTTCCTCAATGCCCTGGCGCAGGAGGGGTTTCGAGGCGAAATCGCAAGGGATCATGGTTCGCGAACCGTTCTGGCCACCGATAACTCGATCTATCAGCGCATGCCCCAGGCCGCAGTGTTTCCTCTCGACAGTGCCGATGTCGAGACTCTGGCGCGACTGGCCGGACGTGCCGAGCACAAACAGGTCGTACTGACGCCACGGGGCGGTGGTACCGGAACCAACGGGCAATCGCTCACCGATGGCGTGGTGGTCGACCTCTCGCGGCACATGAACAGGATTCTGGAAATCAACGTCGAGGAGCGCTGGGTTCGCGTGCAGACCGGCGTGGTCAAGGACCAGCTCAACGCAGCACTCAAGCCTCACGGGCTGTTCTTCGCCCCGGAGCTGTCCACCTCCAACCGCGCAACGGTCGGCGGCATGATCAATACCGATGCCAGCGGACAGGGCAGTTGCACCTACGGCAAGACCCGCGACCACGTACTTGAGCTGTCGACAGTACTGCTCGGTGGCTCGCGCATACACAGCCTGGCCATGGGGTCCGATCAACTGGAGTCTGAGCAGGCCCGGACCGACCGGGCAGGGGACGCCTATCGCTGTGCCCGCGAAATTGCCGATACCCAGGCGCAGTTGATCAAGGACGTCTTTCCGCCGCTCAATCGCTGTCTGACCGGTTACGACCTGGCTCACCTGCGCGAGACCGACGGCCGTTTCAACCTCAATAGCGTGCTGTGCGGCTCGGAAGGTTCGCTGGGCTTTATCGTCGAAGCCAAGCTCAATGTGCTGCCTATTCCCAAGCATTCGATCCTGGTCAACGTGCGCTATGCCGGTTTCATGGATGCCTTGCGTGACGCCAAGGCACTCATGGCGCTCAAGCCGCTGTCCATCGAAACCGTGGACTCCAAGGTCTTGATGCTTGCCATGCAGGATATCGTCTGGCATGGCGTGGCCGAATACTTTCCTCAGAACCCGGATACCCCGACGCTGGGGATCAACCTGATCGAGTTCTGCGGCGACGAAGCCAGCGAAGTGGAGCAGCGCGTCCATGCCTTCGTTGAACATTTGCAGAACGACACCTCGGTGGTTCGGCTGGGGCACACGCTGGCGGTGGGTAGCGCAGCGGTCAATCGGGTCTACGCCATGCGCAAGCGTTCGGTCGGCCTGCTGGGCAACGTCAAGGGCGAGGCCAGGCCTCAGCCTTTTGTCGAAGACACCGCCGTACCGCCTGAAAACCTTGCCGATTACATTCAGGAATTCCGGGCATTGCTGGACAGCTACAACCTGCAATACGGAATGTTTGGCCATGTGGACGCTGGCGTGCTGCACGTGCGGCCGATCCTGGACATGAAAGACCCGGCGCAGGCCGCGTTGGTACGCCCGATTTCCGATGCGGTCGCGGCCCTCACCAAACGTTATGGCGGCTTGCTCTGGGGCGAACACGGCAAAGGCCTGCGTTCGCAATATGTGCCGGAATACTTCGGTGAGTTGTACCCGGCGCTTCAGGCACTCAAGGCTGCTTTCGACCCGTTCAACCAGCTCAACCCCGGCAAGATCGCGACGCCCGCGACCGTACCGGCTGCCCGGTTGACTCTGGTGGATGAAGTGAAATTGAGGGGCGATCTGGATCGCGGTATCGACGAGCGTGTCTGGCAGAGCTACGAAAGCGCCGTCCACTGTAACGGCAACGGTGCCTGCTACAACTACGACGCCGACGACGCCATGTGTCCGTCCTGGAAAGCCACCCGCAACCGCATTCATTCGCCAAAGGGCAGGGCCTCGCTGGTCCGTGAATGGCTGCGCCTGCAAGGTGAACATAATATCGATGTGCTGACCGCCAGCGCCCGTGCCCGTTCTGCCAATGTCATCAAGAGTCTGGTCAGCAAGACCGCCAACACTCTGGGCAGGCTACGCGGGCAGCAAGACTTTTCCCATGAGGTCTATGATGCCATGGCCGGTTGCCTGGCCTGTAAATCCTGCGCTGGGCAGTGCCCGGTCAAGGTCAATGTGCCGGAATTCCGCTCGCGTTTCCTGGAGCTTTACCACAGCCGCTACCTGCGTCCGATGAAGGATTACCTGATCGGCTCGCTGGAGTTCAGCATTCCGTATCTGGCTCGTTTCCCGAAAGTCTACAACGCCATAATGGCTGCCAAACCGGTTCGTTACCTGCTTGAGCATGTGGCGGGCATGGTGGACAGCCCCTTGCTGAGCCTGATGGATTTCCGCGCCGCCTGTGCCCGCTGGAATGTCGGCATCGCTACGCCGCAGCGTCTGGCTGCACTGTCTGAACAGGAACGCAAGCGTACGGTTATCCTCGTTCAGGACGCTTTCACTCGTTACTTCGAGACCCATCTGGCGGCTGACTGGCTGGAGCTTATTTCGCGTCTGGGTTATCAGGTTTACCTCGCGCCATTTGCACCAAACGGCAAGCCGCTGCAAGTGCAAGGTTTCCTGGCGGCCTTCGAGAAGGCTGCCAGTTTCAACAGCCAATCGCTGCGCAAACTTGAGGCTTATGGCATTCCGCTGGTAGGGCTTGATCCGGCCATGACGCTGGTTTACCGGCAGGAATACAGCAAGACACTGGGCAGCGAAAACGTGCCCACGGTGTTGCTGCCACAAGAGTGGCTGGCTGCTCAGCTGGAAGAGTCCGGGCAGGTTCAGTCGGGCGAAACCTATTACTTCCTGCCGCACTGCACCGAGAAAACCAACGAGCCGGGCAGCGTCGGTCTGTGGCAGAAAGCCTTTGCTCGCACCGGACTCAAGCTTGAAGTGCTGGCCAGCGGCTGCTGCGGCATGTCTGGCACCTACGGCCATGAAACCCGGAATGCCAAACACTCCGACACCATCTACAGCCAGTCCTGGCAGCCGTTGGTGGCCCGCCATAACGGCGAGGGTCGGCTGGTTGCCGATGGCTACTCCTGCCGCAGCCAGGTCAAGCGCCAGGACGGGCAAGTGGTGCAGCATCCGTTACAGATATTGCTGGCTCATGTAGGAGTAATGCCTGTCAGTCAAGAGACGGTGATTTCAAAAAACAGGTGATCCGTGGGAGGGGCCTTGGCCGCGACAGCAGTATGAAGGCGCTGAAAATGTGTTGCCTTCACACTGGTCGTCGCGGCCAAGGCCCCTCCCACAAATGGCATGTACGCCTTCTTCGCGAATGGCCTCAAACCAGATAGCGCCGAAACCATCCCACGGTCCTGTCCCAGGCCAGATTGGCGGCGGCTTCGTCGTATCGTGGTGTGGAGTCGTTGTGGAAGCCGTGGTTGGCGCCGGGATAGATATAGGTTTCGTAATTCGTGCCAGCGGCTTTCAACGCCGCTTCATAAGCGGGCCAGCCTTCGTTGATGCGCGTATCCAGCTCGCCGTAATGAATCATGATCGGAGCCTTGATTCGCACGACGTCTTCGGACTTGGGCTGGCGGCCATAGAAGGAAACCGCTGCTCCCAGCTCCGGATAAGCCACGGCTGCGGCATTGGCGACGCCTCCGCCATAGCAGAAGCCGGTGATGCCGACCTTTCCGGTGCTTGCGTCATGCTTCATCAGCCATTCGATAGCCGCGAAGAAGTCGTTCATGAGTTTTTCAGGATCGACTTTCTGTTGAAGCTCGCGGCCCTTGTCATCGTTGCCCGGATAACCGCCCACCGAGGACAGGCCGTCGGGTGCCAGCGCGATGAAACCTGCCTTGGCTACGCGCCGGGCGACATCTTCGATGTAAGGGTTGAGCCCACGGTTTTCATGGGCGACCACTATCGCAGGCAGCTTGCCGCTGGCTTTCGCCGGACGCACCAGATACCCACGTACTTGCCCATGACCCTTGGGTGAAGGGTAATTGACGTATTCGGCAATGATATCCGGGTCGGTAAATGCCACTTGTTCGGCCAGCGCATAGTTCGGGCTGAGCGAGGCCAGAAGGGCTGTGGCGGTCATGCCTCCCAGAGTGAACAGGGCGGCACGGTCAAGAAATTCTCGTCTGTTGATCTTGCCGTGTGCGTAGTAGTCGTACAGCTCAAGCAGTTCAGGGGCAAAGTCTTTGGCGGTGAGACGATCCATCTGCATGCTTCCTGTCAGATCATTGGGTTGTCTATTAAAGCAGCTTTGATGTTGAGGTGCCGTTCGTGACACCTCGACATCCGGTCAGGATCAGAACTCCAGCGTGACCCCGGTATACAAGGCACGTCCATCGCCCGGCGAGTGCAGGGAGTCGACGGCGCCGTCCGGGTCATACCAGACGTACTCGTAATAACGGTTGGTCAGGTTCTTGAGTTGCAGGTCGACACTGACCGACTCGCTTACCTTCCAGGTAGCGCCCAGGTTCATCAGCACATAGCCGCCATAGGTGCCCTGAGTGTTTTCCCGTTCCAGATAGTAGTTGGTCTGGCCGTTCATCCAGGCCGTCAGTTGCAGGGCCGGAGTCGCCTGATACGTCATGCCGGCGTTGTACACGTGATGGGGAACATGGTCGATTTCCCGGCCTTTGCTGTTGGGCAATGTAGCGCTGGGCTCAAGGATTTTCGAGTATTGCCATGAGTAAGCCATCCATATTTCCGTGCGCTCGTTCGGGTGCAGGTTCACCTGCAGGTCATAACCCCAGCGCCGGGTTTCACCGACGTTGTCCGATTCCCCGCTCGGGTCGTTGAGCCGACGGCTGACCTCGCCACTGGCTTCCTGCTGCCAGTAGGCGATCCGTCCATCAACCCAGCTGGCGGGAGTGAATTTGATCCCGGTTTCCCAGCCTTCGTTGATCGACGGTTCCAGATCGGTATCCCGTGGCGGAATCTTGTAGGCCGCAGCTCCTGTGCCGACCTGAAAGGTGCGTCCCCAGTTGGCGTAGAAACTGGCCACATCCCAGGGCGAATACACCACGCTGAGCTTGGGTTGCTTGATCAGGCCATAGTCATTGATGTCGTAATCCAGGCCGGTCATTTCATTGGTGAAGTCGCCCTGGATCTTGTCGACCCGATAGGCCGGGACAATCTTCAACGACTCGAAAGGCTTGATCTCGGCCTGGACATAAGCACCGTAGGTGTCGAAGTCGAATTGCTGGTCGCGGGTCTGGGCCTGGCGAACCCGATTCAGGGTCCGGTAGCGTTCGCTCTTGTTTTCCTGCTGCTGCATGTCCGCTCCGCCTTCCAGGGCAAAGTCGTACAGCCAGCTGACTTCCGGGCGCCAGGTCAGGGAGGTGAGGGCGCCGTACTGGGTTTCATAGGCATCCCGTTCCTGTTGCGAGGTGGTTCTCCAGTACTGGGTCCAGCGTCGGTCGTCAAAGGTGTTGATGTAGGTTTTCGCGGACCATGCCAGGGTGTCTGCAAGATCCGTATCGAAATGCAGGCTGACCTGATTCATGCGCCGCGTGCCCTTGTCCGTGGCGTTGTAGCTGTTGGTCATGGTCGGGTGGCGGCTGGCATTCTCTTCGCTCAGGTATCCGGGCTCCTGGGCTTCGGTTTCGTAATGCCGGGCAATCAGGCCGATGCGATAGCTCTCGTCGTCCGGGGTATAGAACCACTTGCCGGACATCGAGAATTTCTCGGCATCGGAATGATCGCGATAGCCCTCGGATTTCTGATAGGCGAAGAAATAGTTCTGGCTCCAGTTACTGCTCTCGAAGCCTTTGGAAAGCTGGGTTTCCTGAGTATTGAAGCTGCCGTAGCGAATCCGGGCCTTGGTGTAATTGCCGCCGGTGCGGGTCAGCATGTTGACGTTGCCCGCGATATTGTTCAAGCCGTAACGCGCATCGCTGGTGCCGCGCACGACTTCGATGCTGTCCAGTTCCATGGGGAAAATCATGTCTATGAACGGCATGTTGCCGTCGTTGCTGTTGCTCGGAATGCCATCGATCAACAGCTTCACCGCGTTGATTTCGCCTTCACCGTTAAAGCCGCGAAAGGAAATCTTGCCGGAAGTCGTGCCTTGGTTGAATTGGGTAAGGATCACGCCTGGAGCACGGCTGAACAGCTCCCAGCTGTAATTGACCGGCATCTTTTCAAGGATATCGCCACCCAGAATATCCACCGAGCTGAGCACACTGCTGGTGCTCAGCGGGCCGCTGCTGTTGCCTTGAACGGTCACGGAGCCGAGGGTCAGGGTCGAGTTCTCGACCTGGGTTTCGGCCAGAGCGGCGGATAGCGGCGTCAAGACGAATACCCCGCAGGTCAGTGCCTGACAGACCGAGCGGGACACGGGAATATGCATTGCGCGTGGCAATGTAGAAAAAACAGGCATAACAAAAACTTCCTGATGACCAAGAGACTTCAAGGGCGCGAGATGGCCGATCAGGGCATTCCCGCGCCAGACAAGAAAAACCGCGCCAGAGTCGGCGGGCAGGCAAGGCGTGGTCAGGCCAGGGGAGAGGCGCGCGGGGTCAGACTGGGCCAGCGAACCCTGGGATGCAGCGTCGGCTGCTCGGGGTTGTCCAGTGCTGTATCAGGTGTGTAGCGGGGCAGGAAGTGCCGATAGTGATCGGCTGGCAGAGCGACCAGACCCGCATGGCCACAGCAGCAATCGCCATGCTGCATGGCCGCTTTCGATGAAGCGGGTTGCAGCGTATCGATCAACTTCTGGAAGCCTGGCGGCAGGGCGGTCGAACCGCTCCCGGAACAAAACCCGCCCCATAGCAGTAAATGCGCATCCGCCGGCTGCATGGCACGGCTCATCGGCATGGCCAGCATGTTGAGCAACACGGCCAGACAAGCGATCCAGGGACTGATGCGTTTCATTGAAGCCATGGGTGGGCCCGTAGCACGAAGGCCGCCATTTAGCCGTATTTGGTGAGGGAATGTAAATGCTTCTGTGGGCGGGATTTCAGGCAGGCAGAAGGGGATGCGGGAATTGCTGTGTGGCTATTTGACATCTTGATATTTTGTCATCTAGTGTCGTGGCCTGAGAAACGTTCTCAGAATATTTCACTTCAGCAGGGAGGCTACATCGCAATGGCCACTACCATCAGTACCGCGTCGATCAAGTCAGTACGTGTGCATCCGGGGCTTGGTATTGCTCGGGTCGGCAATGCGCTGGGGCATGACGAATATGTCCTGGCCGCAGAGGTTCCGGGAGCTGTTGCGAGTAGCGCGGACGGAGAGTTTCGCGATGCGAAGGGGCATTTGCGACGTCAGGCTGTGCGCTTTCGGATCTACGCTGAGCTGACTGATGGTTCGGTCCGCGAGCTTACCCTTGCCGATGGCGTGAAGATCGACTGGACCGTGGAACTCGCCAACCTCAAGGCTGGCTGGTACGACTTCGAGAATGCCATGGACCTGCCTGCGCCATACGCCAAGAAAGCCGGTCGACGCAATCCGGCAGTCATTGGCCCTCAGCGCAAGGCGCTGGACATTCGTCCGGGCCCCAGAACCATCGGCGGTCGCAACAAGCAGGGCAAGGCCTTCCATTTCGATACGGGCGAGTTCTACAGCAAGCCGGTCTATCTGGGCGAGTTGCGCACCGACGAAGAAGGTCGGCTCATTGCGCTGGGTGGCCATGGGCATTCCGCACCGCTCAAGGCGGGTACCGCGCCTGTCACCTTTGCCAACAACGAAGACTGGCATGACGACATCTCCGATGGTCCGGTCTACGCTCGCGTGACCTTCGCCAATGGCGACACCCTGGAGGCCGAACCGGGCTTCCTGGCCGTCACACCGCCCAACTATGCACCGGGACTGTTCGGTGTCGTCACCATGGAAGACGTGGTGCGTGATCTGTACGTGCGCAACGGTCAACTGCCTGCCCACACAAGCACCGAGTTCACCCGCGACATCTGGCCGATCTTCGACCGCCTGACCAATATGCAGTGGACCAACCATGGCATTTACCTGCTCAGCGGTTCCGGCTCGCCACTGGATACCAAGAACAAGGCGGTCTTGAAGAAGCTTGCCGACCCGTCTGCAAAGAATGCCGAGTTCCGCAAGAGGGTCTTCGAGCTTTTCCGTATCCCGGATGGCGCCGGAGCGTTCACGGCTGCGCTGTTGCCGTTCTACGGCGATTACTACGGTGATTACTCCGATGCCGAAGGTGCAGGCCTGGCCGTCACGCCTTTGATGTACAAGGCACTGGAAAAATGGGTGAAGGGGGATTTCGTCTCCGACTGGAAAGGTGAACCGGTTATCCCTGCGTTCTCGTCGCTCAGTCCAAAACAGCAGACCGAAGCGCTGGATCGAGTAGGGCTGCATGAGTGCCTGGGCGGGCCGTTCCACCCCGGCATCGAGCTGACCTGGTTCATGCGTGTGTCCAGCGTCTGGAAAAGTCCGTATCGCCTGGCCGTTCTGCCCCAGGGTCATGTCGTTCGCCAGGACTACGGCAGCAAGCTGACACCGGAAATCTGCCTGAGCAAAGGTGGCCCGCTGGACGGCGTAGGTCCGGGCTCCCTGACCCGCGCACTGGGCGTGCCATGGCAGACCGACGGCGCATCCTGCCTGTCCGATGCGGAATACGAACCTGGCTCTTATCTGTCCTTCCCCAGCTACTGGGGTGCCCGCGTGCCCAACAGCGTGCTCAGCAACGAGGCCTGGCAGCGTGTCGGTTCAACGCAGTCGAGTGAACCGCAACAGCTCAAGAATTTCTCCTACCGCGAAGACTGGTTGCGCGACCTGAAAGGTTCCTACCTGGCGCGTATCAACAAGATGGTCAGCCAGTGGTGGGAGCTTGGCGTTCTGGTCAGTAAAGAGACATCGCCCGAGCTACAAAAGAAGCTGGGGCTGCCAGCCCAGGCCTGGATTGAAACCGGTCGCCCGGAAAGTGCCGTTGGCCCCAACACCAAGGTTGCCCTGCTGGCGGCCATCGAGGCTCTGGACCATCCACAACCGTTGCTCAAGGGGGCCGAACTCGACAAAGCCAAGCCACGCAAGGATGTGAAACCTCGTCGTCTGCGCAGGGACGAGATTTGACCCACGTGTACGACGTTCTGGTCGTGGGCGCCGGGCCAGCAGGTTCGGCGCTTGCCATCTGTCTGGCCCGGGCAGGGCTTGACGTATGCATGGTTGATCGCGATGACGCGAGTCAGCCACGGCCCGGTGAATGCCTGTCGCCCGAAGCGGTGCCGGCGTTGGCCGCGCTCGGGCATGCCGATTTGCTGGGCGACATATCGGCTGCCCGGCGCTGTTGCGGTGTGCAAGCGATCTGGATGACGCCTGAACGGGCTTTTCGCGATTATTTCGCCGAACGCTCATCCCATGGTTATTTCCTGGACCGTCAGGTGTTCGATTCCCGTCTGCGGGACAGGGCACAGGCTGAAGGTGTGGTGCTGGAGCGGGGCGTGCGGGTGACCGAGGCCGAGTTTGCTGCAATCACCACCCTGAGCGGCTTGCGTGGCGAGGACTGCTGGAGTGGTCAAGCCCGTTTCGTGGTCGATGCTTCGGGCAAGTCCAGCGCTATTGCGCGCCTGGGCGGTGCGGGCAGGCGTCGCTTGAGTCGTCAGGTCGCCGTTGCAGCCTGTTTGCCTGCCGGTACTTCTGAACTTGCGTCAACCGACTGGTTGTTGATCGAGGCGGACACACAGGGCTGGTGGTCCGGTGCGACTTCGGCCAGCGGCCAGCGCCATCTGGTGCGATTCTTTCCCGAAGGCGGTGAAGTCTTCCGTAGCCCGGCCGAACTTGCCCGGCAACTGGAACAGACAAAATTGATGCAGCAGTATGTTGCCGCCGGCGAACTGTCGGCGGCACCTTTGCAGGTGCTCGATGCAGGCTGTTCTGCGCTGGATTGCGTCGCAACGTCGCAATGGCTTGCGGTCGGTGAAGCGGCAATCGCTTTTGATCCCGTCACGTCACAGGGCCTTGCCCATGCATTCGGGGCGAGCCAGCCAGCGGCCAGCGCCATATTGGAATACCTGCATCACGGTCGTACGGCCAAGCTTGAACGTTATGACCAGCAGACCCGCATAACCCTGGCGCATTCCCTCAAAGGGCTCATGAGCCACTACGCGCAGTGCCATAGCCTGGCGAGTTTTGGCTGATCAGCCAGAGATAGACAAATAAAATGATTTATTTTTATCATTTGAATATTCATATATTTGAATCTTTTATTCCTGTCTGATCTATCGATACAACCGATCTTGCAGGCCACCTTCGCTCAGGAGCATCCGCGTGCAAGCAGCCATTTTGATTGCGTCCTCTTCATTCAATTTCCGAGTCACTTCATGAGCCAGACTGAGCGACAGATGCGCCTGGGCCTTTTCATTCAGGCCGCAGGTCACCACTCGGCTGGCTGGCGTTATCCGGGTGCCGAATCCGGGAGCGAAAACTTCCCGCTGATCCGCCGCCTGACCCTGGCAGCCGAAAAGGCCAAGCTGGACATGGTGTTCTTTGGCGACAAACTGGTGACCGGTCCCAAGGAACATCCCTCCATGATCGTGCGCCTGGAACCCGTGGCGCTGCTGGGCGCACTGGCGGCGATCACCGAGCGCATCGGGCTGGTGGCGACGGCATCGACCACCTATAGCGAGCCGTACACCATCGCCCGGCAGTTCGCGACCATCGATCATCTGTCTGCAGGCCGTGCCGGCTGGAACGTGGTGACCACCGGCTACGACAGCGCGGCCAACTTCACCCGTGCCACACATCCCGACCATGCTCAGCGTTATGCGGTGGCCGAGGAATTCGTCGATGTGGTGCGGGGCTTGTGGGACAGCTGGGAAGAGGGCGCCTATGTTCGCGACAGCGAAAGCGGCGTGTATCTGGACCCTGAAAAACTGCATAGCCTGGACCACAAGGGCGAGTTCTTCTCCATTGCCGGGCCACTCAACCTGACCCGTGCGCCGCAAGGTCATCCGGTACTGGTCCAGGCCGGCTCATCCGGGCCGGGCATGGCCCTCGCGGCGCGCATCGGTGAAGTGGTGTTCACCGCCCAGCAAGGTCTGGAAGAAGCCGGGCAGTTCTATCGCGACCTCAAGGCGCAAGTCGTTGCTCAAGGCCGCTCGCCGGATCATTGCCTGGTGATGCCCGGTGTCATGCCGATCCTTGGCAAGACCGCCGCCCAAGCCCAGGCGCGCTTCGATCACCTGCAAAGCTGGACCGACCAGGAAGCCGCCTTGCTGATGGTTGCGGATCGTTTGGGGCAGGACCTCTCCGGTTTCGATCTGGACCAGCCACTGCCGGACTTGCCACTGCCGCAAAACATGCAAAGCCGCGCTCGCCTGCTGCTGGACCTTTCACACCGCGACGGCCTGACCCTGCGCCAGATCTGCAACCTGGCGGCCGGAGCACGAGGTCATAAAATCGTCGTCGGCACCCCGCAACGTGTAGCGGACGAGCTGATTGCCTGGTTCGAGGGCGGAGCCGCAGATGGCTTCAATCTGATGCCCGCGCACTTCCCCGAAGGCCTGGACGACTTCATCGAAGGCGTATTGCCAATCCTGCGCAAGCACAAACTGTTTCGTGAGGAATATAGCGGGAGCACATTGCGCGAGCATCTGGGGTTGCCTGTCCCGGAGAATCGATACACATAAGCTACAAGCGGCAGGCTGTGAGCTTTTAACTTGCAGCTTGCAACTTTCCCCCATTACATCTCACCCCTTGATCCCATATCCAATGCAAATCCCGCAAATAACTTTTGCGGTTCTTACATAACCTCCAGGCACTGCATTCCTGCTTGTTTATGCTTTTCAGGAATAATCATGAGGGGTTTCGGTATTTACGAAGAGCGCTGTCGTTGTGGTTAAACGTCATCGCCTGCTGGCCAGACAGTGCCAGTGGTTTTCTACGGAGTCCGAAACCGCCCATGTCATTGCGTTCTCATTTTCTTGTTTCTCTGCTGCTAAGCCTGGGCCTGACGCTGGGGCCATTGACTGCTGTGAGTGCGGCGCAGCTCAATATTGCGGTGTCCGATATCGGGGCTGGCAGCAAGCCTGCCGGTGGCGGTCTGGTGGATGTCATTCATGCCCAGCAGCGTCTTGAGCAGGCGTTCAGCGCCGAGGGTGTCACGGTCAAATGGCACTTCTTCAAGGGTGCGGCGCCCCTGATTAACGAAGCCTTTGCCAATGGCCAGCTGGATATGGCCTATCTCGGCGATCTGGGCAGCATCGTCGGCAAGTCGGGCGGGCTCGATACGCGGGTGGTTGCCGTCGCTGCCCGTGGCGTCGCGCATTACCTGGCGGTACCGGTCGGTTCGTCGATTCATTCCCTGGCAGACCTCAAGGGCAAACGTGTCGGTCTGTTTCGCGGGACCGCCGCGCAGCTTTCGTTCATCGATGCCCTGCGCACTGCGGGGCTGACCGAAAAGGATATCAGCGTCATCAATCTGGACTTTGCTGCCGCCAGCGCGGCTTTGGCAGCCAGACAGATCGATGCGACCTGGGGCGGCATCAACATCCTGGCGCTGCGCGAGCGTGGTCAGGCTCAGGTGCCTGTCTCTACCCGGCATCTGGATGGCGCGGGTGAGTTGTCCGGCCTGGTGCTGGTATCGCAAAAGTTGCTCGACGAGCATCCGGAGTGGGTCAGCAGGATCGTTCAGGTCCAGCGTGAGGCATCGGACTGGGCCAGCGACCCGCACAACCGCGAGGCCTATATCCAGTTACTGGCCGATCAGGCGTCTTACCCGGCCAATCTGCTGAAGGCCAACCTGGAAGGTGCGCCGCCGTTATCGGTACTGCTGTCACCGGAGCTGGACAGCGGTTTTGTCGAACGCCTCAAACAGTCCATCGGCAGCGCCAGGGAGGCGCGCCTGATTCGTCGTGACATCGATGTGGATCAGTGGCTCGCGCCGCAATTTCTGCAACAGACCCGACCTTGAACCTTATCTGCCGACAGCACATCGCTGACGGCACGGCATCCATTGCTCGCTGGAACACCCCATGAAACTTGAAACTCAGCAAAAACACCTCCCTTGGGTCACCGGCATGGCACTGGTCATGGCAGTAGCGCCCGCGATGGCTGAAACCACGACCCGACTGGACACCGTACAGGTCGAGGGCGTGCGTCAGGCCGATCCCCAGCAGCCACCTTCGTCAAAGCGTGAGCTGAGTGGAAAGACCCTTGAACAACAGGGCATTTACCGGCTTGAAGACCTGCAACAAGTGGCCTCCGGCCTGGATGTGGCCACGGTGGACTCCTATGACACACGCATGACCATTCGGGGCGTGGGCGATGGCGGCGGCACCGAAATCAATATCGGCATGCCCAGCAGCGTCGGTCTGTTTCTCGACAACGTTTACCTGAGTCGACCGGGCATGATGTCCAACGACCTGCTGGATATCGAAAGCGCTGATGTGTTCAGCGGGCCGCAAGGGACGCTCAAAGGCTTCAACACCACGGGCGGGGCGGTGGATATCCATAGCCGCAAACCCACCTTCACGCCTGAAGGTTCGTTGCGCCAGTCCATCGGCCAGCGCGGCTATACCCAGACACAAGCGATGTTTTCCGGTCCCTTGGCTGAAACCCTGGCCGGGCGCATCAACCTGTCGCACACCGAAAAGGGCGGCTACATCAAGAACATCTACACCGGCCATGACCTGGGTGGCAGCAATCAGGATGGCATTCGCGGGCAGTTGCTCTGGCAGCCCGCGGACGATTTCAGCCTGCGGGTGATTGCTGACTACAACAAGGCGATCAGTGAGCCGGTGTCCGTGCTGGACAAGGCCAATACCGTCAATGGTACGGTGCCTTATCTGAACCGGACTGCATTGGTTGGTGCGACGGTGATAGGCGGGGGCTACAAGGTCAACGCCGACAGTGAAAACCAGGCGTACGTGCGCCAGGGTGGCCTGTCTGCGGAGGCAAACTGGAAGCTGGCCAACGGTTACAACCTGCGTTCGGTGTCGTCGTTCCGCTATTTCGGTTTCCAGCCCAACAATACCGATGCCCTGGACATTCCTCTGTATGCGGGCAGCGGCGCTGACGTGCGTGACCGCATCTGGTCCCAGGACATTCGTCTGGATTCACCCAAGGGCGAGCTTTTCGACTACGCCATCGGTGCCACTTACTGGGGCGAAAACCTCGACACCTTTGCCCATGACTACTATGCCGCGGGCACTCGCACTACGCAGTATTACGGCAACACGTCCAACACCGGCAAGACAGTAAAGCGCTGGGGCGAGATCAACGACACCGTGTTTTCGCTCTATGCCCAGGGCACCCTGCACGTTACCGAAAAATTCGATATCACGGCCGGGATACGCGACAGCTACAACAAGAAATCGGGCTCGTTTCGCCGGGTCAACAAGAACGATTTCGACTCTGGAGAGCTGAACCAGTACAGCCAGTTGCCTGCCGGTATGCTCAATTTCAGCTACTTCTTCATGCCCAACCTGCAAGGCTATTTCACCGTGGCCTATGGCGAGAAGGCAGGAGGCCTGAACGTCTCCTCGGGAGCTGCCAACACCGCAGGTTTCGACAGCCTGTTGATCGAGCCCGAGGAAACCCTTGGCAGCGAACTGGGGCTCAAGAGTCACTGGCTCGATAACCGGGTGATGGTGGATGCGGCCTTGTTCTGGTCGAAGGTGCGTAAATTCCAGACCACCGCCTATGACCTGGAAAGCCAGAGCAGTTACCTGATCAACGCCGGCACCATGCAATCGCGTGGCCTGGAAACCAATCTGACACTCAAGCCACTGGATGGCCTGAGCATCAACTTCAACGGCACGTTGCTGGACAACACGTATCTGGACTTCAAGGGCGGCAGATGCCCGGCGGAAGTGACGCTTGCGCCTCGTCCGCCAGCCTCCTGCGACCTGACCGGCAGCCGGGTGTTCCGCTCGCCGAAACTCACCTACAACCTGAGCAGCCGCTACGAGTGGCAGGCATTCGAGGGCCTGGAAGCCTTTGTCGCCGGGCGCTATTCGTATCGCACCTGGGCCTACGGCACCGTGGACAACTCCGAATTCACCCGCATTCCGGGCTATGGCCTGCTGAGTCTGTCCACCGGCCTGAGCGGCAAATATAACGAGGGCACCTGGAATGCTTCGTTGTGGGCCAACAACGTCACGGACAAACGCTATTACCGCTCACTGAATGCTGGCGACTATGGCTCGGCCTTTGGTGTGGTGGGTGAGCCGCGTACCTTGGGCATGACCGTTGGCTACGACTTCTAAAGGCCCTGACCGATGAGCAGATTTTTACTCGATCGCCGAAGCTTCATGCGAGCCGGTGCTGCACTGACAGGCTCCGCGCCCTTTATCGGCAGCGCTCTGGCTGCACAGCCGGCCCCCAAGGCCGAGGCCCGACTCGGTTGGCTGGGCAAGCAAACCCCGGCGTCGTTCAGCGGCGTGACCTGGGGCACGCCATGGCCCTGGGGGCAGGTTGCCGCTGGCAGCCAGTTTCAGATTCACGGCAGCGATGGATCGGCGCCGTCATTGCAAAGCTGGCCGCTGGCTTACTGGCCTGACGGCAGCCTGAAATGGACTGCCCATGCCATGGGGCCGCAGCAGGGTGTTGCAGAATATTATGATCTGCGCCCGGCCAGTGTCGTGGCACCTGAAGGACGTGCGCTGGCCAGTGAAAACGATGAGCAGATCCGCATCGACACCGGCGTGCTGCAATGTGTGATCCCGCGCCAGGGCGAAAGCGTGTTGAGCAGTGTCAGCCGTAATGGTCGCATCACCTTGCAGAGCGGACATCTGGTGCTGCAAGTGCAGGGCGACCCTGACCAGCCCGCAACGCCGACCCGTCAATATCGCAGTGAAATACAGCGTGTCGTGCTGGAACAGAATGGCCCGGTACGCGCGGAGGTGGCCTTGCACGGCACCCATCGGTTGCTGGACGGCGACGGGACTTTGCTGCCTTTCATCGTGCGTATCTATGCCTATGCCAACAGTGAAAACCTGCGCCTGATTCACACCTTGCTGATCGATATCGATGAGCAGCATGACTTCATCAAGGGCGTGGGCCTGCGTTTCGATACGCCTCTCGATCAACCCTTGCATGACCGGCATGTGCGCTTCGTCGGTGCCAACGGTGGCATCTTTGCCGAAGCAGTGCGTGGCCTGACCGGCCTGCGCCGCAATCCGGGCGATGAGGTCATGCGCGCTCAGGTCGAAGGCAGAAGCACCGGTCCTGTGGAAGGCTTTGCCCCGGAAGTTGCCAATCGACTGCACTACATTCCCGCGTTCGGCAGCTATCGCTTGCTGCAGGCGTACCCGGACGGTTTCCAGATCAGCAAGCGCACAACGTCCGGCCAGAGCTGGCTCAACAGTGCCACGGGGCAAAGGGCGGCAGGCGTGGGGTATATCGGCTCGCCTCAGGGTGGCGTGGTATTCGGCCTGCGCAATTTCTGGCAGAGCTACCCGGCGCAGCTGGATATCGAAGATGCGCAGACCGAAAGGGCGCAAGTCACTCTCTGGCTATGGGCGCCTCAGGCCGCACCGATGGACCTGCGCAGCTACCACGACGGCATGGGCCAGGACAGCTTCGTCAAACAGCGCGAAGCCCTGGAAATCACCTACGAAGATCATGAACCCGGCTTCGGCACTCCCTCGGGCGTTGCGCGGACCAGTGAGCTGGAGTTGCAGTTCGTTGCTGCCACGCCCAGTGGCGCAGTGTTGCAACAGATTGCCCAGCGCATTCAAGAGCCGCCACTGCTGCTGGCATCCCCCGAGCGCCTGCATGCAGCAGGCGTGTTCGGGCCTGACTGGGCACCGGTCAGGAAAGAGACCGGGCGCAAGCAACAGATCGAGCAGCAACTGGCGTGGTATTTCGATTTCTATCGCGACGAAGTCGAGCAGCGAAAATGGTACGGGTTCTGGGATTACGGCGATGTCATGCACACCTATGACGAGCAGCGGCATGTCTGGCGCTATGACGTGGGTGGTTTTGCCTGGGACAACTCGGAGCTGAGCACCGATCTTTGGCTCTGGTATTACTTCTTGCGCACCGGCCGCCAGGACGTGTTCCGAATGGCCGAAGCGATGACCCGCCATACCGGCGAGGTTGACGTGCATCATATCGGGCGGTTTGCGCCGCTGGGTTCGCGGCATAACGTTCAGCACTGGGGCGACAGTGCAAAACAGTTGCGCATTTCGACTGCCGCCAATCGCCGGTTCTTGTATTACCTGACCGCCGATGAGCGCATCGGTGATTTGCTCAATGAGCAAGTCGAGGCCTTGCGCACCCTGCGCGAAGTGGTGCCCGGCCGCAAGATCGGCCAGCAACGCGACCCTCGCGACGGCTATGCCAGCATCACGTTCGGTACCGATTGGGGAGCCATTGCTGCCGCCTGGCTGACTGACTGGGAGCGCAGCGGCGATCCGGCCATGGCTCGCCGCCTGCTCAACAGCATGGAGACGATTGCCGCGCAGCCCCATGGCTTTTTCACTGGGCTTGGCAACATGCAACTGGACAGCGGACGCTTCGATATCGACACCAGTGGCAAGCTGTCGGTGTCGCACCTCTCGGCAGTATTCGGTCTGGCTGAAATCTGTAGCGAGCTATTGCAGCTTTTGCCCTCGGCCAGTTTCGAGCGCGCCTGGCTGGATTACTGCCGGTTGTACAACGCCCCGGCCGCTGAGCGGAAAAAAGCCCTGGGCGCACCACTGGCCAATCTCAATCTCGCCCAGGGCCATGCACGGCTGACGGCATTCGCGGCCTATCGATTGCGTGACCGTGGCATGAAAGACCGGGCCTGGAAGGAGTTCTTCGGCGGTTCGGGCGGTATCCCGAAACCCAACCGAAGCCTGCATGTCGTGCAGCCGCCAGCCTATCTGTATCCGTTGAATGAGCCTGATCCCGTGTCGGTGATCGATGAGCATTCCGGAACATCCGCTGCGGCCAATCTATCGACCAATGCCGTGGCCCAGTGGGGCCTGACCGCTATCGCCTTGTTGGCGCTGGATAACTAGACGGTCCTTTATTCATCTGTTTCGAGACTGTATTCATGCCTCACCCGAATGCTGCACCCCTCGCGCCTGCAAGCGTGGTTGTCCAGGATGACTTCCAGACCTTCAACACTCGACTCTGGATCGCCGAAACCGAATTGCCGGAGCAATCCCGTGTCTGGGCCGAACACGGCCGCCTGATCATGGATACCCGCGCCGGAATGACCGTCTGGCTGCGCCAGCGCCTGAGCGGAGCCTACCGCATCGAATTCCTGCGTCAGGTGCTGGTGGCAGGGCAGGCCAATGATCGCCTGTCGGACATGAACGTCTTCTGGGGCGCTCATGATGGAGGGGCCAGCGAACTGATCGAGCGTGACGGCGTGCTGGAATCCTATGACTCGCTGGCGACCTGGTACGTGGGCATGGGCGGCAATAGCAACAGCACCACCCGGTTTCGTTACTACGACGGTCAGGGCAATCGTCCGTTACTGGGCGAGAAACTGGATGCTGCCCATCTGCTGGAGGCGGGGAGGATTTACCGGATTCGTATCGACGTGACCTCTTCATCGACTCGCTACTGGGTCGATGAAGAGCTGGTGTTCGAGCAAGCGCTCAATGGGCTGCCGGTTGCCGGGTATTTCGGCTTGCGGTCGGTCTGGTCGCGTCAGGCAATCAGCCGCTTCAGTGTGCAAGCCCTGTAAGGGGCAGGTCGGCGAGTTCGTCTTGCGGCGGATTCGCTTCCAGCGCCTGCATCGCCTGATCCGCCTCATGAAAGGCGTCGATCAGGTTTTGCGCCAGGAATGACAGCTTGTAGCCGGCACGGCTGACGATGCCGTAATGGGTGAAGAACTCCGGCGCCTGAGGGTCCAGCCCCGTGACGTTGAGCAACTTGAGGCCCTGACGCAAGTAAGGGTTATTACGACTGACGTTGGTGGTACCGATGGCATCGGAATGCTGGATGACACTGATCAGGCTGTAGCCGTTATCGCATTCGATGCTGGTTTGAAAGTCCGGCCGCCCGCTGAGTTCGACCAGCGCCTTGCGCAGATTGGGCGGGCGTACGGTGCCTGCCAGCGGGTAGCTGAACAATTGCTCTACGGTGACTTCATCGAACGCGGCCAGAGGATGCTCGCTGCGGCAGCAGAAACCCCAGCGGTGCTGGCTGAGCAGTTGGACCCGGTAATCCGGGTCGTGCTCGAAGTTACGGGCGTCGGCCACGAAGAACTCGCATTCCTCAGCCAGCAGTCGCTGCCCCAGGGCTTGCCAGTTATCGACATGAAAACGCAGCCGGACCTTGGGCAAGCGACGGGTGAAAAGCCCCAGTGCCTGTGGCATCAGCCAGGCTGCCGGAGCAGGGCCGCAAGCGAACGACAGCTCACCGTCCTCGTTTTCGTTGAACTGATGAACTGCATTGATCAGATCGTGGGCGTTGCCAATCATCAGTCGTGCATGTTCCAGCACGATCAGGCCTTTCTTGGTGGGTGCCAGGTTGCGGGTTCGATCGATCAGGCGGGTTCCGAAACTCTGTTCAAGTGCCTGGATACTGCGGCTGAATGCCGACTGGGACAGGCTGACCGACTCGGCGGCAAGGCCGAAGTTGCGATACTCCACCAAGGCAATGAAGTGCCGCAGTTGACGTAGATCCAGATGCATTGGCAGCAATGACTCATAGGAACAAGCGCGTGACTTTGCCGGATTTGTCGGGTTTTTAAAAAGAACTAAAAGCATGTTGCCGATCATCATCCGGCATAAGGCCAGTGATGAAAGTGCTTCTATGGATATTTCAATTGGTTATTTATCGCCGGATAACCCGTCCATTAGGCTATATGCGATTTCGTCTCTCCTGAAGACGTCGTTTATCGCAGTGTTACCCGTGCGCGGCCTGCTTTTCTCTGATTCCTTGTGTTGAGTTCTCCATGAAAGTGCCCGTAACGGTCCCTCATGATCCTCTGGTCAGTACCCGTGGGCTGGGCAAGTCATTCGGCTCAAGCCGGGTCTTGCAGGATATCGACCTGAACCTTTATCCCGGTGAGGTTGTTGCCTTGCTCGGTGCCAATGGTGCGGGCAAATCCACCCTGGTCAAAATCCTCTCCGGCAGCCATGGCCATGATGCGGGCGAGTTGCAGGTCGAGGGCAGGGCGCTTGGTTTTGCTTCCCCCCATGAAGCGCGGCGCGCCGGTATCGTTGCCGTTCACCAGCAGGTCGACGAGGCGGTGGTGCCGGGGTTCAGCGTGGCCGAGAATCTGGTCCTGGACGAGTTGTGCCAGCCCCAAGGTTCCATCTGGAGCAAGCGACGACATCTGCATGAACGGGCTGCACAGATCGCCGCAGGTCTGGATTTGCATCTGTCGCTGGACGCCGCCATCGAAAGCCTCGGCACGGCTGAACGGCAACTGGTGGTGCTGGCTCGTGCGCTGGCACTCAAGCCCCGCTTGCTGGTGCTGGATGAGCCCACCGCTTCATTGTCTTCTGCCGAAGCGGAGCGCCTGTTCGCGTTGATCGACGTGCTGCGCGGGCGCGGGGTCAGCATTCTCTACATTTCCCATCGCTTGTCAGACCTGCAGCGTATTGCCGACCGTGCGATTGTGCTGCGCGACGGACGCCTCGCTGGCGAGTTCGCGGCACCGCTGGACCTTGCCGCTGCCGTGCGGGCCATGCTCGGCAGTGAGCTGGCGCCTGTGGTTCACCAGCAGACCGAGCGCGGGCGTGAAGTGGTGCGGATGCGCGATTGTCGACTCAGTGAAGCCAGCGCGGCTTTCGATCTGAATCTGTACAAAGGCGAAGTGGTCGCCATGACTGGCCTGCTTGGGGCTGGCAAGAGTGAGATAGCCGAACTTCTCTTCGGCCTGCGTCAGCCTGTGACGGGCGTTATCGAACTGGATGGCCAGCACTGGGCTCCGTCATCGCCACGCGAGGCTATTGCGGGCGGTGTATTCATGGCCTGCGAGGACCGCGTGCGTGGCTCGTTGGTGCCGGGCTTTTCCCTGACGCGAACCCTGACCTTGCCGTTTCTGCAGCGATTCAGCCGTGGCGGTTTTATTGATGCTGGCGCAGAGCGCGAAGCGGTGCAGGAGCAAGTGCAAACTCTGGGCATCAAGTGTGCGGGCCTTGATGTGCCGATGGAGATGCTTTCTGGCGGCAATCAACAGAAAGTGGTACTGGCCCGCTGGCTGCTGGGTAATGCCCATCTGCTGATTCTCGACGAGCCGTTCCAGGGTGTGGATATCCGCGCTCGCCGGGAAATCGGTGCGCGAATTCGTGCCAGCGCCGGGCAGCGCGCCACGCTGGTGATCTGCTCCGATCCCGACGAAGCATTGGAAATCGCCGACCGGATTCTGGTGGTGCGTGACGCCAGTGTGGTGGCCGACTACCCGCGTGCCGGTCTGCAACGCGAGCAACTGGTCGCGCAAATGGCGGGCGTCGCCCCGCAACCTGACATCAACCCTCTGCATCGCCAAGGAGCCACGCTTGCCTGAGTCGACTTCTTCACATTTCCTGAAGCCACGGCCATGGGAGCCATTGCTGCGCTTCACTATTCATTACGGCCTGTTGTTGCTCCTGGCGTTGGTGGTCGTGCTGTTTTCGGTACTGGAACCTGCGTTTTTGCGGGTTGGCAACCTGTTCATCATTCTTCAGTCGGTGTCCATCGTCGCGCTGCTGGCTCTGGGTGTGACCCTGAGCATGTCGGTGGGCGGGCTCGACTTGTCCATCGGTGCGGTGGCCGCCATGAGCCTGATGTGTGCCAGCTACGTAATGGTGGTTCTGGACTGGGGGCCGCTGCCGGCGATTTTCATCAGTCTTGCCTGTGGGGCGCTGGTGGGATTGCTCAACGGATTTCTGATCGTACGCATGGGCGTTCCGGACATTCTGGCGACCTTGGGCAGCATGTTCCTGATCATCGGCCTGCAACTGATTCCTACCGGTGGCCGCTCCATTGCGGTCGGCATGACCTTGCCCAACGGCGACGAAGCTTCCGGCAGCTTCAGTGCGGCTTTTCTGGCGATTGGCCGTGCGCGGCTATGGGACACGGTGCCGGTTCCGGTGCTGGTCATGCTGGTGGTCGCGCTACTGGTCTGGGGCTTTCTTGAACTGACCCGCTTTGGCCGGGTGTTCTACGCCATTGGTGGCAACGAGCGGGCGGCGCGGCTGGCCGGTGCGCCGGTGGAAAAATACAAACTGCTGGCCTATGTGCTCTCGGCGTTGCTGGCTTCACTGGGCGGCCTGTTGCTGGCGGCCCGGCTGGGACGTGGCGATGTCAGTTCCGGTAATGGTCTGGTGCTGGATGCGCTGGGTGCGGCACTGATCGGTTTCGCCGTGCTCGGTGCCCGCAAGCCCAATGCCTTTGGCACTCTGGTGGGCGCGTTGCTGGTTGCAACATTGCTCAACGGCCTGACCATGCTCAATGCCCCTTATTACACCCAGGATTTCGTCAAGGGCGCGGTACTGGTCCTGGCGCTGATGTTTACCTTCGGCCTCGCGCAACGGGCGCGCTGAGCCTCACTGTCAGAGAAGGAACACTCGATGCATCGACTCATCACACGCGGGCTGCGACGCCTGCTCGCCGCCACGCTGGTCGCTTCACTGGCCACCGGTGCCAGCGCTGCCGGAATTGCCGGTGCGCCAGCGCCATTCGACAAGGGCGGAGTCAATATCGCGCTGGTGGGGTATCTGTTCTCGGGGGACTTCCCCGAGGCTTACCTGCGTGGCGTCGAGAAACAGTCGGAAGCGCTGGGCATCAATCTGCGCCTGTTCGATGCGCGACAACAGGCGGCGACCCAGCGTGAGATGCTGGAGCAGGCCATCGACCTGGGCGTCGATGGCATCATCGTGCAACTGGGCCTGGCCGAAACCCTCAAGGACACCGTGGCCAAGGCCGTCGCCAAAGGCATCAAGGTGGTTGCCTTCGATATCGACCTGGGCAATCCGCAAGTGACCCAGATTGAACAGGATCACCATCAACTGGCGCGTCTGGCTCTGGATCAGGCACTCAAGGACAACGGCAACGCATTCCAGGCGGGTTATCTGTTCATCGGTGGCTTTACGCCGATGGAGCGTCGCGATGAAATCTGGCGTCAGGTCAAGGCGGATAATCCCGGTATCGTCGAGAAGGCACGTTTCGGCACCCTCAATCCGCCCATCGCCAACTCGGTCGCGGATCAGGCCAGTGCGGTGCTGCGGGCCAATCCCGGTTTGCAGGTGATCTTCGCGCCCTTCGACGAGTTCGCCAAAGGGGCCAAGATCGCAGTCGATGAGGCTGGCCTGGGCAAGCAGATCAAGATCTACAGTGCCGACATTTCCACGGCCGATATCCAGATCATGAAAGAGCCCGGCAGCGCCTGGGCTGCCACGGCTGCCGTAAACCCTGAGGTGGCAGGCGCAATCAGCGTGCGCAGCCTGGCCATGCGTATTGCCGGTGAAGATCCGGGAGCCCGTGTACTGGTCCCGCCAACCCTGATTACCCGCCAGCAGTTGCTGGATCTGGATGTGAAGAATGTCCGCGACCTGGCCAAGAAAGTACCTGCGTTCGGTGAAGCAGCGGGTGTAGCGCGTTCGGCCTGGATTCCGTTGGCTAAATAAAATGAATGTCTTTCGCGAATGAATTCGCTCCCACAGAGTAGGAGCGAATTCATTCGCGAAAAAGCCCATGTAACTGTTGCTTTGCCAACAACTAATGTTGAATAAGCAACAGTGTTGAAGGCCGATATAACCTAAGTATTATTGGTTCTTTGGCATTGATTGCCGCCTCGTCTAATGTCCTGTCCTCAAAGGGTTTTATTGGCTCTTTGTGTCTTTTTTGCATTGATCTCGCTACTTGCCAGAATTTAAAAATTACAGCAGAAAACCGCCGCAACTCTTGCTTGTCGGCAGGTATTTTTGCGACTCAAAGGAGCCGTTCCATGTATTACCGTTCACGGTCACTGCTGGCTGCCGCTGTCGTGGCGGCAATGACACAAGTTCCCGCGCAAGCCGAAGAAGCGTCCCCGAGTGCGGACGAGGACACACGCCTTGGCGCCGTACTGGTGACCGGCACGCGAGGCAAGGCCCGTACTGTGCTGGATTCGCCCGTGCCGGTAGACGTATTGACCGCCGATGACCTCAAGTCCGCCGCAGCCGGTGGGGGCGAACTGGGGCAGGCGTTGCAGACGCTATTGCCGTCGTTCAGTTTTCCCCGCCAGTCCAACTCCGGCGGTGCCGACCATGTACGGGCCGCGCAACTGCGGGGCATGAGTCCCGATCAGGTGCTGGTTCTGGTCAACGGCAAGCGTCGGCATACCTCTGCGCTGGTCAACGACTCCTCGAAGATCGGTCGCGGCACCGCGCCGGTGGATTTCAACTCGATCCCCGTCAGTGCCATCAAGCGCATCGAAGTGCTGCGCGACGGGGCCGGTGCGCAATATGGTTCTGACGCCATTGCCGGGGTGATCAATATCATCCTCGACGATGCTCCCGAAGGCGGTGAAGTCTCGACCACTTATGGCGCTTTCCACACGCGCCAGGATGCCATCGGCAAGACCACGACCGATGGCCGCAACTCGCTGACGACGGCCAAGATCGGTGCCCGTCTGGGCGACGAGGGTGGTTTCATCCGTGGCGGCACCGAATACAAGGATCGCGACCCGACCAACCGCGCCGGATTCGACGGTTTTTCCGACACGCCGGGCCAGCGCAACTATGTAATGGGCGACGGCGTGGCACGGGACATCAATGCCTGGTTCAACAGCGAGCTGCCGCTGGGCAACGGCAAAGCCTATTCATTTGGTACTTACAACGAACGGCATACCACAGGTGCCGAGTTCTATCGCTATCCCGGCGATCAGCCGCAGTTTTATCCAAACGGCTATCTGCCGCAGTCACTGGGCGATAACAAGGACCTGTCGGCCACCGTAGGCTTCAAGGGCCTGATCGGCGAGCAATGGGATTTCGACAGCAGCCTTACCCATGGCCGCAACCATTTTGAATCGGCGACCCAGCGCACCCTCAACGTTGCCTTGGGGGCTGATTCGCCGACCCGTTTCGATACCGGAACCTACGAACTGCGCCAGACCACCGGCAACCTGGATTTCACCCGTGAACTGCGCCTTGCCGGCCGCCCGTTCGTGCTGGCGCTGGGCGGCGAATACCGCTACGAAAACTACCTGACCTACGCGGGCGACGAAGCTTCGTATTTCGGCACCGGAGCCGATGGTGCCAACGGCCTGCGCCCGAGCGAAGAAGTGGACCTGGACCGTAATGTCTTCGGCACCTACGCCGAATTGTCCGTCGACCTGACCGACCGGCTGTTTGTCGATGCGGCAACTCGCTGGGAGCGTTATGACGATGCGGGCAGCAAACTCACCGGCAAGTTGAGCGGGCGCTATCGCCTGACCGAGCAACTGGCCTTGCGCGGTGCCGTCTCGAACAACTTCCGGGCGCCGTCGCTGGCGCAGGTCGGCTTCCAGAACACCACCAGCAACTTCGGTACAGGCGGCACGCTGACCGATATCCGGGTGCTGTCGGTCAATGACCCGATTGCCCGCGCGCTGGGTGCCGAGGACCTGAAACCGGAAACCTCGAAGAACTTCAGCCTCGGCCTGACGGCGCAATTGAGTGAGCGTTTCGATGCGTCCTTCGATGTGTTCCGCATCGACGTCAAAGACCGCATTACCCTGTCCCAGCGCATCGGCAGCGACGCTCTGGAGCAGTACATCAACGATAACCTCGGTGTTGCCGGGGTCCATGATGTGAACTTCTTCACCAACGCCGCCGACACCCGCACCGATGGTGCCGAACTGGTCCTCAATTACCGCCAGCCATGGCTGGACGGGCAACTGGGCCTGACCACGGCTTACACCTGGAACCACACCAAAGTCACCAAGACCAAAGGCACGCCGTCACAGCTCAGCAATCTCGGGATTGGCAGCGATGCGCTGGTGGGCGTGGAAGAGCGTAACACCCTGACCGATGCTGCACCCAGGGACCGTTTTGTGCTTTCTGCCAACTGGGCCAGCCAGCACTGGGGCCTGCTTGGCCGCCTGACGCGCCAGGGCAAGACCACCCGTGTGTTCGATTTCGGGGATTCCCAGCCGGAACAGACCTATAACGCGGTCTGGCAACTGGATGCCGAGGTGCAGTACAAATTCACGCCCAGGTTCGATATTGCTCTGGGTGGCAACAACCTGACCGACAATTATCCGGAACGCTCCAACTCCGAGATCAACTACGGCGGCAACCTGCCGTATGACGTGCTGTCACCGATTGGTACCAATGGCGCGTATTACTATGCTCGGGTGACTTACGGATTCTGAGCCGCCCTACAGGGGTAATGCAAAAACTGGGGGCCAGTGTGAAAACCGTGGGAGGGGCCTTGGCCGCGACGGCCATATCAGAGTTGAGTGTATGAATGTCGTCGCGGCCAAGGCCTCTCCCACAAGTGATATGTACGTTGATACGAGGCGATCGCTTAAAAGGAAATTTCTGCCGGTTGCGACAGGCGCAACACCGAAAGGTCGCCTGTGATGCGCTTCCAGGCCAGGCGGATAGCCTCGATGTTTTCGCGGTTCTTCGCCGTATTTTCATGCAGGATCACGATTAACCTGGTGTTCAGCCGCTCTGGCTGCGTAGCCCCCTTGTCGCGCCACTGGCCATAGGCATCGAGGGCAGTGAAACCATCAGGGAAACGTGGCGTGACCTCCTTGTCGAGAAACTCCCGCCAGCGGGTCACATTGGCCTGATCCTTCTCGCTGTCCAGCAACCCCAACGAAAAATACAACTCCGTGCGCAGCCAGGTCGCTTGCGGTGGACGGCCACTGTCGCCCTGCAAGGTGGAAGTGCTCGGGTTGGTCGTATGAACGGGAAGTGTGGGGGAGGCAGTGCAACCGACCAGCAACATCAACAGGCCAGGTAGTAACAAGCGTGGCAACATCAGGGATTCCTGTAGTGGCATCAATAAAGAGGCTCACTATAAGAAGCGGGAGTAATGGTTAGAAATAATAAAAAACCTGTTTCCTGAATCAAAAAGAATAAGCGAACCAGACTACCTCCCGATTACCAGCGCTGCGCCAGGGACACCGCAATACTTGAAAGGAGCGTAGTGTTTTTCTGCCACGGCAGCGGCGGCAACAAGGACCTATGGCGTAAGCAATGGCAAGTGCTGGTTCCATCTGGTGGCCTGGCACAGGCTCGGACATGGCGTCAGCGACAAACCAAGGCAACCCGAAGCCTGCGCCTGGAACGAACGGCACCTGCCTGACCCTCAGCGTACTGGCAAAACTTCAGCAGACCGGCACCTTTGCCGCACACCATCGCCGTTTCATGCGTTTCTGGAGTAGATATTGAGTAATTTATCTTTGTCGGTGGGTTCAAACTCATCAAGTTTTATGGCTGCAAGATCAGGAGAGAGGACTTTATTGGCCAATTGATACGCATTGTCGGCGCTTGCAATGGAGGTGAAACGGTAGAACGTGTAGTAAAAGTTATGCCAGCTGTAGCTCAGCGTTTCAGTTTCCAATGCCGCTACGTCGATACCTTTGTCAGCCCATTTGGTTATCACCTTAGCGTTATAAACCGTTTGCTTATAACCCTTTTCAGGCACGCCGACTATCAACTGTCCCTTATTGTTTTTCAGGATGGCGGCTGCCGGTACTTCTCCCTTGATCAGTATTTCACGGGTTCGAATAACATCCAGCATAGCCAACTGCCGCTCATCATCCAGAGTGGTGCTGCCTTTGGCCTTGGTATGTGCCTTGCCTGCGTCGATTACTTTAGGCAAGTCTACGATATCGCCCTGCCAGATTGCGAACGCACCGGCTGCGGCAGGCGAGTGAAGGTCGTAGATGTCTTTGGCAGGAACGAAGGCAAGATCAATGATGACGGAGCCGAAAACACTTCTGAACTCCTTTCCCTTCGTTGAAAATACCGATTTGTTGGTGGTGGTAGCAGATATATATCGCTTGCGCCAGCCGCGTGTATGGCTGATCAGGGTTTTGAGTTCATTCTGTATTCCACGTTGACCCTGATAGTGTTTGTTTTCGTCGCTGGTGAAGTCTTGATTATGAACTGCCTTCATAACCTGCTTTGACTTATCAGCGCTCGACAGGTTCTCCGAGTCAGATTGGTTGATGCCTCTTACCAGGTAACGCCGGACAAAGAAGACTTTGCCGTTCTTCTCGAAACGCACATACTCTCTTGAACCCAGGTCCTGCCGACAATAGACAGCATTTTTGGCCTCTGCTGGCTGGTGCTCTAGTTTTACGAATCCGTCGCTATCGATAAATATCGTACCCACTAATTCCTTATCGGTTGTCCAGGCCTTTTCACCTTTTAATTCAAGTGCAATGTCATGAGTGTTATTTTCATTGACTGGCAGGCATTTGATATTTGCCTTGAGCCGGGACATGTCGTTACGAACACGTTCGTCTACTTCGCTCAAAGCAGTAGCCATGCATTGCTCCAGACGCTCTTTCAGTTGTTGCGGGCTATGCACACCGTTACTGACTCTGGATGAGTGATGCAGGAAAAGGCTTGAAATAATTTGCTCCGATCAATACGTCCATTAGCGTTCAGTGTACGTAAACGTTCAATTTCCTGATGCAAGGTTTGTTCGTACTGTCTCGCGTTTGTTTTCTTGTCCTCGCTCAGACTATTCAGTGTAACGCTCACTCCTGCCCTGAGAAAACTAAAAAGGGAGCCGGTCGACGAGGGGAGATACATGTTTTTAGAAATCAGATATTGAAATTTTATCGGCATGTCTTACTTCTCCACTAGTTTTCCGATACTGTGCATCGTCTTTCCTGAGACCAGCGCCATACAATAACTACTCTGTTCATCCCAAGCCAGATTTCCAACAAAGAACTATCCCCTCAACCCCCTCATGCTGCCTGCGATAAGCCCCCGGCTGCACGCCAATCGCCTTATTGAACGCTCGGGTAAACGCCGCAGTCGATTGATACCCCACCGCAGTCGCCACTTGTTCAACCGTCCTGTTCGCCTTGAGGAACTGACAAGCATGGCGCATGCGCAGGGCGAGGAGTACCTGACCCGGTGACTGGCCGGCCAGTTCGTTGAAGCGTTTGAAAAAGGCCGAGCGTGACAGGCCGGTGCAGGCGGCCATGCTTTCCAGGCCCCAGGGTTGTTCCGGGTGTTCGATCATTTTTGCCAGCAGGCCTGCAAACGCCGGGTTTCTGGCCAGGGCAACCATGCCGCCCAGTGCCGGGTTGTCGGCAACGTGCTGGCGCAGTACGTACAGAAACAGCAGGTGGCTGAGGCGTTCGAGGATTGACGAGGAGGGTGCCGGTAGCCGCTGGCACTCCTGCAGGATCAACTGGAACAGGCTGCGAGCGGCATCGGAGGACGGTTCGTCGGCGCGCAGTATCAGCCAGTCGGGCAGGGCTTCGATCAGCAGTGACGACAGGCCCGATTGAAAGTGGAAAAAACCACAGACCAGCCCGACGCCATCGGTTGCAGTGCTGTTCAGTGCCTGCATCTCGATGCGCGGCTGGCTGCGGGCATCTTCAGGCTGTGCTTCATTCGACAGCCGATAATCCAGGTCGCGCAGCAGAAATACCGCATCGCCGGTATCGAGCCGTTTCGGCTGTTCATGCCCTTCGATATGCAGCCAGCAATTGCCCTGAACCACCAGATGGAAACTGGTCCGTGCCATGCCATGGGTGCTGGCATGCCAGCCGCCGCAGTAGCGGCCCACGTGGAACAGGTTGGCATCCAGTTCCAGGCTTTCTAATAACCAATCGATAACAGGACTTGATGAAATCATCTAAGGGAAACACTCAGGAGCAAGTAATTGCGACTTTAGAATATGGATCGGAATTCTTATAACCAACAGACTTGGACCCATCTTGTATCAAGGAGTCCACTCCATGTCTCGTGTCACTGTTCACTCCGTGCAAAGCGCTCCCGAAGCGGCCAGGCCTTTTCTGGAAAAAGCCCAGGCGACCTCCGGGTACATTCCCAATCTGCTGGGGGTGCTGGCCAATGCACCTGCGGCGCTGGAAACCTACCTCACCGTTTCGGGGCTCAACGCCAAGGCTGAGCTAAGTCTGGCCGAAAGGGAAGTCGTACAACTGATTGCCGCCACTACCCATGAATGCAGTTTCTGTGTGGCAGGTCATACCGCGGTGGCCCTCAACAAGGCTAAATTGCCGAAGGAGGTCGTCGATGCCCTGCGTGAGCGCGGCGAGTTGCCTGAGGAAAAGCTCGAAATACTGGCTGACTTTACCCGCGCCGTCATTGCGACTCGCGGTAATGTCAGCGACAGCACTTACGAAGTATTTCTGGCCGCCGGTTACAGTCAGGGCCACGCGCTGGAAGTGATTCTGGGCGTCAGCCTGGCGACCTTGTGCAACTTTGCCAATGTATTTGCCAGAACACCGCTCAACCCTGAGCTGGCCCAGTACCAGTGGCAAGGTCCTGAACATTAATACGTGGCACGGGAGAAACATCATGCTCGACTCCGAATCAGGCCGATGGCTGGACACACATGCCAATGCGCTTGACCTTGGCAGCCTGGACCCGGAACAGGTGCTGGCGCAACTGGTGGCCGGAGATGTGCTGGGTGTTGGGATTGATGCGGCTCAAGGCGGCAGAGGAGGTGACCTGAGCGATGCCGTTGAAGCCGTTGCAGAAGTCGCCGGTCACTCATTGGCCGCCGCATTTGTGCTCTGGGGCCAGCGGGCTTTTATCGAGTATCTGCTGCACAGTCCCAATGCGGGATTGCGTCAGCGTCTGTTGCCGGATTTGCTCAGTGGTGGTCTGGCGGGAGCTACCGGTCTTTCCAATGCCATGAAGTTTCTGTCGGGCATCGAGACGCTGCAGGTCAGTGCTCATGAACAGGACGGCAACTGGCAACTGAACGGCCGCCTGCACTGGGTCACCAACCTGCGCAAAAGCGGGTTTGTGGTGGCTGCTGCCATTGAGCATGAGCAGGGTAGCAAGCCCTTTATTCTGGCGATTCCGCAATCTGTCAGCGGTTTGCACCGCACGGACGATCTGCAATTGATGGGGCTGCAATCGACCAACACTGCGGCCCTGGATTTCAAGGACGTCCAGTTGAGCAACGACTGGCTGCTGCATGAAGATGCGCGGCAATTTCTGCCAGCGGTGCGGCCGGCGTTTCTGGGTTTGCAATGCGGGATGTCGATTGGTCTGGCCCGACGGGCCTTCAAGGAAGTCGACAGTCATCTGCAAGGCTCGCGTTCTGTGCTGCGTGGCGAGCTGGACGAATACCGTCTCCAGCTGGAAAGCGCCGTGAATGACCTCAAGCGTGGTTTGCTCGATGGACGTTTTCTGACTCAACCCGCCGCGCTGTTTCGCTTGCGCATTGCCTTGGCCGAGTCTGCCGCCAATGCGGTGCAACTGGAGCTTCAGGCCAGTGGCGGCAAAGCTTTCCTTTGTGAATACGGCAGCGCTTTTGCGCGGCGTTGGCGTGAGTCGGCCTTTTTGCCGATTGTCACGCCCAGCCTGGTGCAATTGCGGGCCGAGCTGCGCCGGCAGGCCGAGGAAAACGCCGCATGAGTCGACTTCTGTTGCAGGCATCGGCCATCGTTCTGGGCTACGAGCGGGACAATGGCTGGCAAAACGTGCTTGAGAACTTCGATCTGCAACTGTCCAAGGGCGAGATCGTTTCCATTCTTGGTCCGAGCGGGGTCGGCAAGTCGAGCCTGTTGCGTGTGCTGGCCGGTTTGCAGGCACCTCGCGAAGGCACGGTGAGCCTGCTTGGCGAGCCGCTGCAAGGTCCTCATCCGCGAGTGGCAGTGGCTTTCCAGGACCCGAGCCTGTTGCCGTGGCTGACTCTGGAAAAGAACGTCGCCTTCGGCCTGGACTTTGTTCGTCAGCCGCAACTGACAGACAGCGAGCGTCAGGGGCGCATCGATCAGGCCATTGGTGAAGTCGGCCTGGAGCATGCTCGCAGTTATTACCCGGCGCAGCTTTCCGGTGGCATGGCGCAACGTACTGCACTGGCGCGCTGCCTGGCACGTCAGCCGCAAGTGTTGCTGCTGGACGAGCCCTTCGGGGCGCTGGATGAAGTCACCCGTGCCGACATGCAACAACTGTTGCTCAAGGTCATCGCCCGGCATGGCACCGCGGCGTTGCTGATTACCCATGACATAGATGAAGCGCTGCTGCTTTCCGACCGAATCCTGCTACTGGGCAACACCCCGGCGCGGGTTCTCGGCGAGTGGCGCATCGAACTGCCTCAGCCTCGTGCCGAGCTGGTGGATGAACTGGGCGCTCTGCGTATCGATATTCTCAAAACCCTTCGGCGGGCGAGCCGCAATCAGCAACGTAACCCTCAATCGCTGGATTTGCCGGAGAATGGCCATGTGCCTGGACGATTTCACTCACACACGTCGTGACTTTCTGAAACTCAGCGCCATGCTGACCGCAGCCGGTGCCTTGCCGTTGCTCAACAGCCTGGAGGCGAGGGCGGCTGCCGAGCCGGATGCGCCCGTTCGCATCGGTTACTTGCCGATTACCGACGCCACGCCGTTGCTGGTGGCTCACAACAATGGCCTGTTCGAGGCCCAGGGCATCAAGGCCGAACGTCCCGTGCTGCTGCGCAGTTGGGCGCAGGTGATCGAGGCCTTCATTTCCGGTCAGGTCAACGTCATTCACCTGTTATCGCCAATGACCGTCTGGGCACGTTATGGCAGCAAGGTCCCGGCCAAGGTGGTTGCCTGGAACCATGTGGGTGGCTCAGGCCTGACCGTTGCGCCGCAGATCAACGATGTCCGGCAACTGGGCGGGCAGACCGTGGCCATTCCGTTCTGGTACTCGGTGCATAACGTGGTGTTGCAGAGCCTGCTGCGTGACAACGGTCTGGTGCCGGTGAGCAAGGCGGCCACTGCCACGCTGGCTGCCAACGAAGTGAACCTGATTGTGCTGCCACCTTCCGATATGCCGCCAGCCCTGGCGAGCAAGCGGATTGCCGGATACATCGTCGCCGAACCGTTCAATGCCCTTGCCGAAGACCTCAAGGTCGGGCGCATCCAGCGCTTTACCGGCGATCTTTGGCGCAATCACGCCTGCTGCGTGGTGTTCATGCACGAGCATGATTTGAACAACCGGCCCGAGTGGTCGCAGAAAGTGGTCAACGCCATCGTTCAGGCCCAGGCCTGGACCCGGGATAACCGTGCCGAAGCGGCCAAGCTGCTTTCCAAGGACGGCACCAACCGCTACACGCCCCATGCGCAATCGGTACTGGACCGGGTGCTTGCGCCACAGGCCAGCGAGCGACAGGGTTATCTGGCCAGCGGTGCCATCCAGCATACGCAGTGGGACGAACATCGCATCGACTTCCAGCCTTATCCGTTCCCTAGCTATACGGAAGAACTGGTGCGTCGTCTCAAGGACACTTTGATCGAGGGCGACAAGGGTTTTCTCGCCAATCTCGATCCAAAGTTTGCGGCGCGGGACCTGGTGGACGACCGTTTTGTACGCAACAGCATCGAGGCCAGTGGCGGCCTGAAAACCTTCGGGCTGGCGAATAACTTCGAGCGTACCGAGGAGTTCGGCTTTTGAGCGAGGTGAAACGTTCAACCACCGGGCATGCGCTTTTAGGCCTGTCCGGTCTGTTATGCCTGCTTGCACTCTGGTGGCTGGGCATCAGCGTCTTTGGTGAAGCAGGCGGGCTGTCAGAGCGCTTTTCGCCGGAGTCGACTTTTGCCAGCCTGTGGGAACTGCTCGGGCGGGCTGAGCTGTACGAACACATAGGGGTGAGCCTCAAGCGGATTTTCGTCGGGCTGTTGCTGGCGCTGCTGATTGGTGTCCCGCTGGGCTTGCTGATTGGCGGCTCCCGGACGTTGGAGGCAGCAACCAATCCGGCGTTCCAGTTACTGCGCATGATTTCGCCGCTTTCGTGGATGCCAGTGGTGGTGATGCTGATGGGCGTTGGCGACCAGCCGATCTACTTCCTGCTGACCTTTGCCGCCGTCTGGCCGATCCTGCTCAATACCGTGGCAGGCGTACGACAGCTTGATCCACGCTGGCTGCAACTTAGCCGCAGCCTGAGCGCCACGCGATGGGAAACCCTGCGCAGGATCATCATTCCGGGCATCCTCGGTCACGTGCTGACCGGCACCCGATTGTCCATCGGCATCCTGTGGATCGTGCTGGTGCCTTGCGAAATGCTTGGTGTCAGCGCCGGGTTGGGTTACTTCATCCTCGATACCCGTGATCGACTGGCGTACTCGGAGTTGATGGCCATGGTGCTGTTGATCGGTGTGCTGGGGTTCATGCTGGATGCGGCTGCGAGGGGGCTGCATCGGCGGTGGGCGCATTGACCAAGGAATGATGTGTTTTATGCAAAAAAGAAATTAAAACCTGATTATTAATTCTTTTGAGCGAGCTTCCTTAGTTGACATGATCTGCAAGCCCACACGGGTCAATGCCATCGTCAACAGGATCACCCTCAATGAAGTCTCCAGGTTTCTACGCGCACGTCCTTGCCGCTGCGCTGCTATCGATTGTTTCCTTTGCCCAGGCTGCCGAGTCAGGTTCTACCTGGAAGCAGATTCACGATTCAGGCGAGCTGCGCATTGGCGTTGCTCAGGGCGAGCCTTGGTTTTTCAAGGACCCGGCTACCGAACAATGGAATGGCATCGGTTACAACGTGGGTAAGGAAATCGCCAAGGATCTGGGCGTGAAGCTGGTGACCGTAGAAACCACCTGGGGCAATTCCGTTGCAGCGCTTCAGGCCGGGCAGATCGACCTGATGCTGGTACTGGACCCGACTGAAGAACGTCGCAAGGCTGTGGACTTTCCCGAGCAGCCGTTCTTCTGGTACGCGCAGGGTGTGCTGCTGCGCGATGGTCTGACGGCCACCACCTGGGAAGATCTGGACCGTGACGATGTGCGCATCGGCGTGACTCAGGGCAGCAGCCCGGATCTGATTCTCAGCAAGAAATTCAAGAAAGCCCATCTGGAGCGCTACACCAATATGGATGAAGGTGTCGCGGCGTTCTATGCGGGGCGTGTCGATGGTCTTTCGTATTTCCACCCGGCGCTGGCGCTGCAACAGGCGAAGGTGCGCAAGGGCACCTTGATTTTGCCAACGCCTATCGTGTCGGTAAGCACCAGTGGTGCGGTGCGCTACGAGGATGACAAGACCTTCCGCGATTTCGTCGGCAAGGAATTCGCCAGGCTGTACGAAAGCGGTGCGACCCAGAAGTACTACGAGGACGCCCTGCGCTTGCGCGGCGTTGACCCAAGCAAAGTGCCACCGGTGGTCAAGGAGCACTGGGTCGGCAATTGAGCCTATAAAAGTAATGCCAGTCAGTTAACACAATCCGTGGGAGAGGCCTTGGCCGCGACAGCATGTTGAAGACGCTGAAAATGTGTTGCCTGTCAGCAGGTCGTCGCGGCCAAGGCCCCTCCCACAATTGATATGTATGCCTTAACTGATCGCCATCAAGTCTATAAAAGACCTTGCAGCAAAGCCCCGACATCCTCGCAATCCTCCAGCGCCAATAGCCCGGCCAGGACAGATTCCACTGTCTCGGCGGGGCTGCTCAGTGCAGCGTACTGGCGAAACTTGCTCAGCACTTGAGCTGTGCCGAGTGGGCGCTGCCGACAGCCCAACGGGTAATCCAGCCGGTTTCCGATCCGCATCTGTTGGCCAAGATGCACGTGTACCTGGCCAGCAGGGCGACGTGTTTCGCTCATCAGCTTGTCCAGCACAGGGTCCACTTCGGCAACCACTCGATCCGCGAGGCTTTGCACGTGCGGGTCATTGCGCGTCGCGTGGGTATGCCAGTCATATCTGGCAATACCCAGCGCCAGACAGGCCAGGGTATGGGGCAGGCTGAACTGGCTATCGACTTCGGTTGCCGGTCGCTTGTCCATGAAATCACGCGCCTGAGTCGTGCCGGTAAGCACATGTATCCGGGTGATGGCTGACGCCTCGAAAGGTTGCGTCTGCTGCAAGTGCTCGAAGGACTCCAGCGCCGTATGTATCCAGCGACAGGCGAGGTAGTGCTTGAGGCTGGCATTGGCAGCAAGCCAGTCACTGCCCAGTTCTGTTGTCAGTAATCGAGCATCAAAGCGGTCCGAGCCGAGCATGCGCCACAGCCCCTGATCACCATCAAGCACGGCTTTGGCTCCCACCCAATCCTGCTGATGCAGGCGCACGGCTCGCACACCCGCTTCTGCGGCCGGCGCGGTGAAATCCTTGAAGGACACCAGCGGGCGGCTATCCCAGTTGTACTTGCGCAGGCTTGGCAGCGGCGTCAGGGTTCCCGCCAGCCCCATGGCATTTTCCAGCCCGGCAGCGTCAAGCTGTATCAGCTTGCCGTAGGCCACCGCAGCGCCCAGCGCCTGATGCTGGCAGACGCCGTATACCTGGCGAAAACGCTCGATCCCCGGCTGCTGGGCGACGATTACCCGCGTGTTGATTTCATAGGCAGCAATCAATGCTTCCAGCAGTTCACGACCCGACACCTTGCGCTGCCAGATGCCGCTTAGCACAGCGGCCACGAGACTGGCACCCGGATGCCCCATGCCGCGGCCATCGATTTCCAGGCCGTCGTCATGGTCGAGTGCATTGATTGCCATGCCGTTATAGAGCGCCGCACCCACGGGGGCCAGACGCAACGAGCTGCCCAGCAGCGCGCAGGGACCGGGCGCATATTCTTCGGCGCAGTGTTTCTCGAAGGCTTTCGCCAGTTCGCTGCGGGTCGAGGCCAGGCCGCATGCCAGAGCGTCGATCAAATGCAGCTTGATCTGCTCGCGCAATGTGTCGGGAACGCTGTCCAGCTTCAGGTCGAAAGCGAACTGCGCAAGGGTGCGAGTCATCGATACGTCAGCCATGAAAATCTCGGCGCACAAAACAGCGAAGGCTACCGGTTAAAGGTCTTTGTGGCAGAAGCACCTCAAGATCAAAAAGGCATAAGCAAAGAGATAACGGTTACTTTTGGTCAGGGTTATCCGCCGCTTATCATGCGCGGCCTCTCATCCATGGGAGCGCTGCGATTCAGATCTGAAGGGGCATCCCCAGGAGAGGAGCACCGGTGTACACCTGGAATTTTTCGGCGATATGGCCATACACCGGCTTGCTCGTCGACGGGCTGCTTGGCACCTTGCATATCGCCCTGGTATCGCTGTTCTTTGGTGTCCTTGCAGGCGCGTTCATGGCCGTGCTGCGCATGTCGTCCAGCCGGTTACTGCGCTACCCGGCGATGGCCTTTATCGGTTTCTATCGCAATACACCTGCGATCGTGCATTTCTTCTGGTTCTTCTATGCCTTGCCGGTGCTGGCGCCGGTCAGCCTGTCGCCGTTCATGGCCGCGGTTCTGGCACTGTCGATTCAATCCAGTGCGTTCTACGCCGAAGTGCTGCGCGGCGGCATTGCGTCCATGGAGCGCGGGCAGTGGGAAGGTGCCAGGGCACTGGGCATGACTCAGGCCCGCATTCTGCGTCGCATCATTCTTCCCCAGGCCTTGCGGCGCATGCTCGCGCCGTTTCTGGAGCGCAGCTTCGAGCTGGTCAAGACCACCGCGCTGGCGTCTTCGCTGGCCTATGCCGAGCTGCTGTACCAGGCCATGCAGATCAATACTCAAACCTTTCGACCTCTGGAGGTCTACAGCGTGATCGCCGTGATGTATTTCAGCGTGCTGTTTGTTGCCAGCCTGGCCAGCCAGCGTCTTGAGCGTCACTTGGCCAGGAGCGCCTGAAATGGATTATCAGTGGGACTTCCAGATCGTCATCGACAATTTGCCGGTGCTGATGCGCGGGCTCAAGGTGACCTTCCAGTTATTCCTCATGGCAGCGGTGATCGGCGTGCCGGTCGGTCTGCTGCTGGGCGTGGCGCGTCTGTCACCACTCAAGCGCATCACCTTGCCGGCGATTGCCTTTATCGAAGTGTTTCGCAACACACCGGTGCTGATTCAGTTGATCTGGATCTACTACGCATTTCCGGTGCTGTTGGGTGTGCGTTTCTCGCCGTTTTTTGCTGCGGCGCTGGCCTTGAGTCTGTATACCGCCGCTTATTGCGCCGAGATATTTCGCGCCGGTCTACAGTCGGTGGTGCGCGGGCAGTGGGAGGGGGCCAAGGCATTGGGCATGACCCGGGCGAGGGCTCTGCGGCGTGTGATTCTGCCGCAAGCCTGCCAGCGCATGCTGCCGGCACTGACCAATCGCATGATCGAACTGGTCAAGGTCACGTCACTGGCGTCGACCCTGGCTGTCACCGAGGTGATGTATCAGGGGCGCTTGCTCAGCTCCAGCTACTATCGACCGCTGGAAATCCTGACGGTCGTCGCCTTGCTGTATTTCTGCCTGATCTGGCCGTTCAGCTTCCTGGCCGCGCATATCGAGCGCCGTCTGGCGCTTCGTTGATTGTCGAGAACCCTCATGACCGAACAACCGTTGTTCCGCATCCGTCAATTGCACAAAAGCTTCGACCAGCCGGTGCTCAAGGGCATCGACCTGGAGGTACGCCGTGGCGAACGTATCGCGATCATTGGCGGCAGTGGTTCGGGTAAAAGCACCTTGTTGCGCTGCCTGAACTTCATGGAAATACCTACCAGCGGCGAGATCGAACTGGATGGCGTATTGCTGGGTGAAGAGCGAGGCGCAGAGCGGGTTTATGCCGAGGCGCAGTTGCGTGCGGTGCGTGAGCGGGTCGGCATGGTGTTTCAGCAATTCAATCTGTTCCCGCATATGACGGTACTGGAAAACGTCATGGAAGGGCCGATCTCGGTGAAGAAGGTTTCGACGGCGCAAGCCCGTGAACAGGCCATCTTCCAGTTGGAAAAGGTCGGTCTGGCCGAGAAACGCGATGTCTATCCAGGACGCCTTTCCGGCGGCCAGCAACAGCGCGTGGCGATTGCCCGTGCGCTGGCCATGGAGCCCGAGGTGTTGCTGTTCGACGAGCCTACTTCATCCCTGGATCCTGAACTGGTGGGCGAAGTGCTGCGTGTGATTCACCAGTTGGCTGATGAGGGCCGAACGTTGTTGCTGGTAACCCATGAACTGGGTTTCGCCTATCACTTTGCCGAGCGTGTGCTGTTTCTCGAAAACGGCGTGATTCACGAACAGGGCACGCCCGACCAGGTGCTCAAGGCACCGCAGCAGCCTCGTACCCAGGAATTTCTTGCCCGTTTTGCCGAGCGCTCTTTCTAACGTAGATATCCATGCTTTCAACCACCAGCAGCCAGGCCTATGCGCCCGATCCGCGCAATGCCGACGTCAAGGTTTACCTCAACGGCGAGTTCGTGCATCGCGATGCTGCAAAGGTGTCGATATTCGATGCCGGTTTTGTCTGCGGCGATGGCGTGTGGGAAGGACTGCGGCTGGTCAAGGGCCGTCTGGTTGCATTGCAGGCGCATCTGGATCGGCTGTTCGAGGGAGCCTTGAGTATCGATCTGGATATCGGCCTCAGCCGTGCCGAAGTCGAAAAAGTGCTCTGGGACACCCTGGCCATCAACGGCATGACCGACGGTGCCCATTTGCGCCTGATGGTTACCCGTGGACGCAAAAGCACCCCCAATCAAGACCCGCGCTTCATCATCGGCAAGGCAACCGTGGTCTGCGTGGCGGAATACAAAGTCGTCGATGTACAGGCCAAGGCCCGCGGCATTACGTTGTTCACCTCGACTTATCGTTGCAGCACGCCGGACGTGTTCGACCTGCGCCTCAACTCCCATAGCCGCCTGAACCTTATCCAGGCCTTGCTGCAGGCGCTGCATGCCGGAGCCGACGAAGCCCTGATGCTCGACAGCCGTGGCTTCGTCGCCAGTTGTAACTCCACCAACTTCTTCATCGTGCGCAAGGGCGAGCTGTGGACCTCATCCGCCCATTGCTGCTTCAACGGCATCACCCGACAGACGCTGGTACGCCTTGCTCGGGAAAACGGTATCACGGTGCATGAAGGCGAATTCACCCTCGCGCAGGTTTATAGCGCGGACGAAGCTTTTGTGACCGGCACACTGGCCGGGATCACGCCGGTGAAAACGGTTGATGGGCGGGTTATTGGTTCGGGGGAGAGAGGGGTTATTGAGCGGTTGAATGGGCTTTATCAGCGTTATCTGGAGGAGTAGGTTAGCTGTGCCTGTATCTGTGGGAGGGGGCTTGCCCGCGACGTCGCCAGCAAGCTACCTGCCATTTGACTACTTCGCCGGCTTCACAAACCGCAACGTAAACCTGTCCGACTCGCCAATCGCCACATACCTGGCCTTGTCCTGTTCACCCAGTTTCAACGCCGGTGGCAGTGTCCAGACGCCCGCCGGGTAATCCTTGGTGTCCTTCGGGTTGGCGTTGACCTCGCTTTGCGCTTCCAGTTTGAAGCCTGCATCGGTGGCCAGTTTCACCACGTAATCGGTGGGCAGGTAGCCGCTCTTCTTGATGCTTTCCAGGTCGGTGCCGTCTTTGGCGCGGTGGTCGACCACACCCAGCACTCCGCCCGGTTTCAGCACCTTGAAGAAGGCCGCGAATGTTTGCGGCGCATCATCGGCAAGTACCCAGTTATGCACGTTGCGGAATGTCAGGACCCGGTCGGCCGAGGCGGGTTTGCCAAATACAGGGGTCTTTGGATCGAACTCGATGAATTCAGCCTTGCCGTAGCGCTCCGGATCGGTCTTGAATTTCTGCTTCAGACCGTCGGCGGCTTTCTTGTAATAGTCACCCGAGGAGGGCGCTTGCAGGGCTGCAATGTAATGCCCGTGATCCTTGAGCAAGGGTGCAAGAATCTCGCTGTACCAACCGCCACCGGGCGTGATCTCGATCACTGTCTGATTGCTCTGCAAACCGAAGAACTTCAAGGTTTCCTGCGGATGACGATAACCGTCGCGCACGCTGTTTTCCTTGGCTCTCCATGAACCCTCCAGCACGCTCTTGTATTGCGCATCACTGATCGAGGTATCGGGTGCAGCCGCCTGGCTGAAGGATGAAGCGAGAAGGGTGGAAAAGCCTAAAGCAAGAATCCTGGCGTTCATGATCGTCCTTAGAATGTGTCTAGTACCGGTATTGACTGTACCGGCAGATCGATCAGGCAAATTAGACTTTATGACACTAAGGATAGAACCGGGCGGGTTGTAAGGCTGTGCTTTACGCAGGGCTGTAGGGCCGGATTCATCCGGGAAGACATTCTTCCTGATCCAGGAGATGCGGCGGATGTACAGGCGGCTTCCCGGATAAATCCGGTCCTACACAGACCGTGCTCTAAGCATTATCTGCAAGCGCACCCAGAACCTGCTGCAGCGACCTGGGGGCTCGACCGGACAAATGCTCCACGTGCCCCGTCACAACATCAAATGCGCCTTGCACAAAATCCTGCTGAATACTGATGACCACGTTGATCACGTCCTCCGGTAAGCCCGCCTGGCTCAGGCCTGCACTAAGTTGCTCCTGGGGCAGTACGACAAAACCGAATGGTTTTCCAGTCAATGACGTCGCTGCCTCGACACGTTCTGCGCTGGTAATGCTTTTGGGGCCTGTCGCTGAGTAGATGGCTCCGATGTGGCCGTCACTGGTCAATACGCCTGCGAGTGCTGCTGCAACATCGTCTCGCGAGACATAGGACACACGGCTTTCACCAAGGCCGGTCAGTACCCCGGCGGCGGCCTGCATCCGGACTTCCTGAGCGAAGGCTTCAGCGTAGTAACTCATGCGAACAATCGTCCAGGCTGGCGCGGTCTTGATCAGGTGCTGTTCGGCAGTCCAGTAGGACGCACCGTTGGCAGGTTCTTCCTGCTTGCGAGTGCCCAGCGCCGACACCAGCACGATATGTTTCACACCTGCGGCAACTGCCGCATCGATTGCTGTGACGTGCTGGGTAGCCCGGACACCCGGACGCAAATCCACGCTTGGGATAATCAGCAACCGGTCAAGACCGACATACGCGGATATGAGGGTTTCAGGACGGTCGTAATCGCCCAGCCGCCCCTCCACATCGTTGGGTAATGAATGTGGTGTCCTGGAAATCCCCACCTGTTTCACACCCGGGTTCTTGTCGGTAATGTGCTGCAGAACAGCCCGACCCAGATGACCACTTGCGCCGCTGATACCAATTTTCATGTGCTCTCCAGACTCTATACGTACAAAATGTTCGTGCAATCTGTTTGAATGCAAACGGCTTTGCAAGAACGCACAGACACGTGCGTCAGTAACAAAAATGTTCGTAATGGAGCAGGAAACCCATCTATGTCCTTAGCCAGAAATGACTCGGCAGACGGTCAGCACGATGCCGAAAGCTGCAAAGCGCTGGGTAATATTCTTGACCGCATCGGCGACAAGTGGACGGTCATGGTCGTAGGCATCCTGTCGGACGGCCCAATGCGTTTTAACGCCTTGCAGCGCACGGTTGCCGGTGTCTCGCACCGCATGCTGACCCTGACGCTAAGAGGTCTTGAACGAGATGGATTGGTCACGCGCACCGCCTTCGCGACCGTGCCTCCAAGAGTGGATTACGAACTGACCGACCTTGGTCATTCACTGAGGCCTCAACTGGAACTGCTTGCTTCCTGGGCCAGAACACATCAGGCGACAATCGAGCAGGCACGTAAAAGTTTTGATCAGCGGAGTTTGGCCAAGAACTCGGAATGATGAGGGTTGCTGGCGGATGTGGGGGAGGCGAGTAACAGGCGTCGCCTCGCAGGCACTGTAATCCTGTTCAGTGGTGTTTGATGCCCATGACATATGCAATAACTGCCCGCTGAACCTGCAACAAAAAGCGCTTTTGCTCATAACCCGCAAAGCCAGAGTAGTGAACAGGATCGAAGTTGATTTCTTCTCCCACGTAAAAGGGTGGTGTCGGTAGAAGGACAGGGTTGCCCAGGCTGGTCAGGTGTTTTTCTGTGAGCGACCACTTGGTATCTGAATAGCCGGCAGGCCAGGAGTCTGTGAACAGGACGTCTATCTTTGCATCGGCGCAGGCCGAGAAGATTACATGGGGTTTTTCCTGATGAAACTCTTCGCTGCAAAAGTGGTGTACGACCATTTCCAGCGATTGGGCCAGTTCGTGCCATGAGTTCATGACGTTTGTGGTCGGGCCCCATAGGCCTACTTTGATATTTCGGATATCGCCAAATCGGGAGTGAAGGTAAAAACCGTCTGATAACACTTCGCAGGGATGGCCCACAGCGGACATGGCGTTTATGACCGGTCTTTTGCTGGCCGACGCAAACGCCTGCAGTTTTTCGTGGCTGGATTCGCGGATGACATACAGCGAATAGAAAGGGTCGAGGTAGCCTGCAAGATCGCAAGGCCGCTCTCTGGTTTTCAGGAAATTCGGCAGCTCGATATAATCCAGGCCCAGTTGCCTGAACGCCTGGATAAAGGTCGTGCGGGTACGAATACCATTTCCTTCAAATGACCAGCCGACGTTCCCTTCAATATGCGCAGGCGGCTGTTTGGCCAGTGCCCATATGTCCAGAATATTCTGAGTCGTCAAATCGTCGAGGCTGATGAGGTTCAAGATGTCCTTCCCTGGTGCTTTATGGACGGGCGCCTTCGTCGGCATTCTCAACCTATAGGTTTGATAACTCTCAGTCCAGAGCGCCCGGCAACAGTCAAAGCTTAATACCTGACCTCAAACCCCACATAGGCCCCGATTCCATCCCCCGGATACAACGACGCCGTATCGGCCCCGGCCACGTTGTACTGCGGCGTGACTGCCGAGACATAGGCCTTGTTCGCCAGGTTCTTGAGATCCAGTGAAACTTTCCAGTCGCCCTTGGGGGCTTCGTAGCCGATGTTTGCTCCCCAGATGGTGTATGAGGGCGCATAGAAGGTGTTGGCGTAATCCACGGCGGTGCGCGAGGCGGACTGCACGTTTACGCCGGTGTAGACGCCGCCGTGATGCCGGTACTGCAACTCGCCCTGGTAGACATGGCTCGGGATGCCGGGCAACTGGTTATCGCCGAACGTTTCGTCGTTGCGGTAGTGGAAGTCGTTCCAGGTGTACACCTGACGCCAGCGCAACTGGTCACCCTGAGGGTTTTCCCAGAGTCGGGTATTCAGCCCGGCTTCCACGCCCTGGTGAATGGTCGGCGAGGCATTGAAGGCACCGGTCACGGCTGCGGAGGTCGAGGTTGCGGCGATGAACTGGACGTTCAGCAGCTCGTCATGAATCCATGAGCGATACAGCGCCAGGCTGCCGTCGAAGATCCCGGCCTTGCCCTTGATGCCTACCTCGAAGGTATTGGCTTTCTGTTCTACCAGTGGGCGGATGTAAGGTGTGGTCGGGCCGGAACCTGAGTATTCCCAGGAAGCCGGTGGATCGATTGAGCGGCTGAAGTTGGCGAACACTTGCAGTTGCGGGTTGAGGTCGTAGCGCAGGCCGATCCGCGGGGCGATGCTCCAGTTGTCGTAGTCTTCATGGGTGAGAAAGGTTGTGGTGTTGGGATTGAGCGCCTGATCGATATTGATCTTGCGCCTCACATTGATGAATGACACGCCGCTGGTGAGCCATAAGCGATCGATCAGGTTGAAGTCATTGCCCAGGGAAATGACCCGGTCGGAGGAGTCCTTGTAGTTGACCTGCTTGAGCGGAACCTTCGATGCCGTCGTCGAATTGACCTCTCCACGCAGATGCTGGGTGGAGGTAAAGGCAATGGAACTGCGGCTTTCATGGCCAAACCAGTTATCGATGCGCTCGTAGCTCGCGAGCAGGTTCAGGTCATGCCAGTCCCAGTAACTGGGGTTACTCGGGCTGTTCGGATTATTGTTGTGGGCATAGTCGTGATAGGCGAAGCCCAGGGTCAGGCGTGCATCGTCGTCGAAGGTGTAGAGGGTTTTGCTGCCCAGCCACAGGCTGCCTGGCCTGCGGCTGCCAGCGCCACTGGACTCGGCCGTGGCACTGGCGCGTCGTGGATTGTTTTTGATTGCACCCAGGGTGGTGGCACTGGGGTCGTCGTGGAACTCGTCGCGGTAGCGCAGCATCAGGCGGGTTTCCAGTTTCGGGCTGAAGCGATAACCCAGGTTGGCAACCACGCCGGAGCTCTTGGACAGGCTGTAGTCGCGATAGCCTTCATTGCGGTAATTGTCGACGTTCAGGTAATAGTCCAGCGGGCCTTCCACACCACCGACACTCAATGCCTGCTTCTGGTAGCCGTAGCTGCCGGCTTCAGCACGCAGACGCAGGCCCGGTGCGGTGTAGCCGCTGTGGTTGACGAAGTTCACCGCGCCACCCAGAGTCAATGCGCCGTACTGAAAGGCATTCGCCCCGCGCAGGATCTCGGTGTAGTTCACACCCGAGGCATTGAGGAATTCATAGGGTGTGCCTCCAGGCCCTGTGATCGGCAGGCCGTCGAACAGGAACTTGATGCCTTCACGAAAGTAACCGGGCGAGGTATTGGCACCGGAGCCCCGGATGGAGATTTTCGCCGCATCGTTACCGCCCGTGGACTGCACAAACACACCGGGCTGGTAGCCGAGGGTATCTTGCAGGTTGGCTGTGCGGCCTCTTGCTACTTCTTCGCTGTCGACCACGCTGGTGCCACCGGGCACTTCGGCCAGCTGGCTTCTGGCGTTTTCGGCTTCAGACTGGCGTGTTCCCTGGACGGTGACTGTCCCCAGCGTTGAGTCAGCGGCGCAGGCCATGGTCGGAATCAGCAAGGCGCATCCCAGCCCCATCGTGAAAGAGGCGTGGCGGACGGCCAGGCGCAATCGGTCCTGTTGTGTGGCGTGCAATTTATATCTCCCAAGTTCGTCGTTAAAAGGTCTCGGCGTTCTATGGGCATAGTCAGGCCAGTCATGGGCCTTCAGCAGGTTCTGTGCCATCTGTTAAAAGCCTGTGAAGTTGGCTGTTTGGCTGTAAGTGTTGATAAGCAGGTGATTAAAAATCGTAAAGTTTGTCGGCTGGATGTTGCAGGCTGAACAGTAGCGGTTATATCCATATTACTTGTTTGCAGTGTGCATGAATTGCACTTGTTTGCAGTGGATTGCTCCTTTGATCTTGCTGATCCAGAGCCTTTGAAGGGTTTTTGATGCTCTAAGGCTGCTCAACTGTTTGCAGCGCAACATCAATCGGTCAGTTTGTACTGTTGGCCAGCTTGTTAAAGGTGTCGATATAGAGAAAAACCAATAAGAAAGCGCTGGCACGACATCTGCAAAGTGAACTTTCATGACTTTTGGTGTTGTTCAAGTTTGGCCAGGTAATGGCTATTTGGATATCTACCTGTAAATTAGGGAGTACTTGCAGTGCAGGCGATCAAGCAACAAACCGGACGCTACTTCCCCCATTTGAGCAGCGCCGCCAGCGTGCCGATCCTGCTGGCCTTGCTCGGTCCGTTTGCCCATGCGGCCGATGAGCCCGGCAGCACAACGCTGGGCAAAGTGACGGTTACCGGCACTGCCGCAAGCGAAGCGCAGAAGGACCGCAAGCGCTTGCAGAAGGTGGCCGGCAATACCGCAGTGGTCGATAACCGTCAGGTCGAGCAGGGCAAGGCAGGCAGTGCCGAGGATGTGCTTGCCCTGCAACCGGGAGTGTTCGCCCAGGCCACCAGTGGCAGTGGTGCCAACAAGATTTCCATCCGTGGTTCCGGCCTGAACACCTTCTATCAAGGTTATGTGCTGGGGACCAAGCTCCTCTTCGACGGTCTGCCGATCACTGGCCCCGGTGGGACCCAGGAAGACTTCCTGGACATGCAGGCCGTGGATCACACCGAAGTGTTATATGGCGCCAACGCTTCGGAATATGCAGCCCTGTCGCTGGGCGGTGCGATCAATTTCGTCAGCAAGACCGGCCGTACCGATCCAGGCAATTACGCCCGCTTCGAGGTCGGCAGCTACGGTTATCGCAAGCAGCAGTTGAGCACCGGTGGCGTGATCGGTGACAGCGATTACTACATCAATATCCAGCACAACGAGCGCGACGGTTATCAGGATCATGCTTCCAACGAGGCGCGTGGTCTGGCGGCCAACTTCGGGCATGTGTTCAGCCCGAAACTGGAGACGCGCTTTTTCCTCAAGTACCGCGAAGAGGATCTCATCAACGGCAATACCCTGACTCGTCAGCAACTCAGGCACGACCCGCGCAGCAACCTTGTGCCCACCGGACGCCGCAAGGATGGCACCACGTTTCTGGCCAACAAGACCACTTACACTTTCGACGATGGTGGCAAGCTTGAAGTGGGGGCGGCCTACAACAATTACCCGTTGCTCAATGGTTGGCGCTACGCCGTTGAGCCACAGGACTGGCGTTCCAAGGATATAAACCTGACCCTGCGCTATTTCCGTACCGGCGACAGCTTTTTCGGCTTACCCAGCGACAGCAGCATCATCTTCAGCAACACCCGGGCCTATCTGGCCGACGTCAAATCCCACAGCGCCAGCACTGGCGCCAAGTTGCAGGAAACCAACTACACCGGCTCCCGGGACACGGTGCTGAGTTTCGGCAACGAGCTGCAACTGACGGATCGGTTATGGCTGTCTTCGGGGCTTTCGTTCACCAACATCAAACGCAAGGCCGAGATCGAGTCCAGCACCCGCACCAACACCAGCGAATTTCCCGACAGTGTCGAATACACCGAAAACGATATCGCGCCACGCATCGGCCTGCGCTATCAACTGACGCCGGATTTCCAGGTGTTCAGCAATGTCAGCCGCAGCATCGATCCGCCGGTGACCTGGCAACTGGGCAGCACCGGCAATCCCTATCTGTTCGATGCCAGGCCGCAAAAGGCGACCACTTTCGAGGTGGGGATTCGCGGCAGCAAGGGCATTTTCGATGGCAGCCTGACGCTCTATCGCTCCTGGGTTCAGAAAGAGCTGCTGACTGTGGTGGTGCGGCAAGCCACTGCGACTCAGGATCAGCTCACCGCCACGTCCAATGCCAGCCCGACCATCCACCAGGGTATCGAGGCCGGTTTGAGCGCGCTGCTCTGGTCGGGAGCCAACGGCGACACCCTGGACCTGCGCCAGGCCTACACCCTCAACGATTTCCATTACCGCCACGACGACACCTTTGGCGATAACGAACTGCCCAGCTTGCCGCGCCAGGTTTATCAGGCCGAGCTTGCCTATCGCCAGCAAAGCGGCTTTTACGCCTCGCTCAACCTGCGTGCGGCGTCGAGTTACTACATCGACTACGCCAACAGCTGGCAAGCGCCGTCCTACGTGCTCTGGGGAGCCAAGGTCGGTTACCAGGCACCGAGCAAGAAGTGGGAGGTCTTCGCCGACCTGCGCAACCTCACTGACGAGCGTTACGCGACTGCCGCCAATACGGCCTACAACGCCAACGGTCAGGACTCGGCGAATTTCTATCCGGGCGACGCTTTCTCGGTGACTACCGGGGTGGCGTTCCGGTTCTGAACGCCGTTATCCACGAATGCAAGGAACTGCCATGAGTCATGAGTCTGAACTGCCTGTTACCGATGCCGAACTGGAAGCGCGCTTCGCGCCGGTCATTGCGCGGATTGCCGCTGGCGCCGTAGAACGCGAGCAGCAACGCCAACTGGTCCATGAGCCGGTTGGCTGGCTGCGTGAGGGCGGGTTCGGCGCGTTGCGGGTTCCGCGCCGTTATGGCGGGCTGGGCGCAAGCCTGCCTCAACTGTTGCACTGGCTGGTGCGCCTGGGCGAAGCCGACTCGAACCTGCCGCAAATCCTGCGGGCGCACCTGGGGTTCGTCGAAGGACGGCTGTCATCTCGTGAACCCGGCTCCCAGGCCTACTGGTTCGCCAAGGTCGCCGCAGGCGAGTTGTGGGGCGCGGCGATGGCTGAACGCAGCGACAGCTCCAGCAACACCGTAGCCTTGAAAGAGCGGGTTCCCGGAGATGCCAGCGCGGGTTATCACCTGGACGGGCAAAAGTATTACTGCACCGGCACGCTCTATGCCGACTGGGTGGCAGCCATCGCCAATGAGGGTGATGACTTTGTCAGCCTGTCTGTGCCGACCAGGGCGCAGGGCGTCGAGGTGCTGGATGACTGGGACGGTTTCGGCCAGCGCCTGACCGGCAGCGGCACGACAGGCTTCACTGCCGTTGAGGTGCCGGCAGAGCACATTCTGCGCCGCTTCAAGAAAGGCGAACTGCGCGCAGAGTCCTACCTGACGGCTTTTTATCAGGCCGTGCATCTGGCAACCCTGGCTGGTATCGCCCGTGGGGTATTGGCCGATGCCGTGGATTTCGTTCAGGGCCGCACTCGTGCCTTCGGGATTCCCGGCCAGACCCGTCCGGCCGAGGATCCGTTGGTGCAGCGGGTGATCGGTCGCCTGTCGAGCCTGGCCTTTGCCGCTCAGGCACAGGTCACGGCCATCGGCCACAGCCTGCAAGCCGTGTACGAGGCCGAACAGGCAGGTGTGGTTGTCGAGCAGCTTTATACCGAAGCGGAAGTACAGACCTATCAGGCCCAGCAGATTGTTCTGGCTCAGGTGCTGGAAGCCAGCACTTTGCTGTTTGAAGTCGGAGGGGCTTCGGCCACCAGCACCCGACGCAATTTCGACCGGCACTGGCGTAACGCACGCACCCTGGCCTCCCACAACCCGGCGATCTACCGCGAGCAGGCGCTGGGCAATTACTACCTCAACGGTGTCAGCCCGACAGCGGCCTGGCGAGCATTGCATGCCGAGGCTGAGGGGCAGGGCGCTGTCGACGAAGCCAGCGCGGTCTGAATGCTATATACAGCTCAAGGAGAGCGCTATGCCCAAACAATTGCACGTCAACCTGTTCGAGATGAACTGCGTCAGCCATATCACTCATGGCATGTGGGTTCACCCGGACAATAATCGCCATCGCTTCAACGATCTGGACTACTGGACCGAGCTGGCTCAACTATTGGAATACGGCACTTTCGACGGGGTGTTTCTGGCCGACGTGGTGGGGGTTTACGATCGCTTTCGCAATGGCCCGGAAACTGCCCTTCGCGAAGGTTTGCAGGTGCCGAGCAACGATCCGATGCTGCTGGTCCCGGCCATGGCAGCGGTAACCCGTGAGCTGGGTTTCGGCGTGACCTTTTCCACCACCTACGAGCCGCCATTCAGTTTTGCCCGACGCATGAGCACCCTCGATCACCTGACCAAGGGGCGGGTCGGCTGGAATATCGTCACGTCCTATCTGCCCAATGCAGCCCGCAATTTCGGGCTGGACCAGGAAGTGCCCCACGACCATCGTTACGAGATCGCCGACGAATACCTCGACGTGCTCTACAAACTGTGGGAAGGCTCCTGGGACGACGATGCGGTGATTCAGGACCGTGAGCAGCGCATCTACACCGACCCGGCCAAGGTGCGTTATATCAACCATGTCGGTGAACACTTCAAGGTCGCCGGCCCGCACCTGTGCCAGCCGTCGCGTCAGCGTACGCCTGTGCTGTTCCAGGCCACGGGTTCGCCGGCAGGTTCGGCTTTCGCAGGGCGGCATGCCGAGGTGGTATTTACCGGCGGTGTCACCCACGCGGATGTGCGGCGAAATATCACCACCATGCGCCGCAATACCGAGGAGCAGGGCCGTGATCCGGCAGGTATCAAGTTCATTGTTCAGGCGGGCGTGATCGTCGGGCGCACCGATGCCGAGGTGTCGGCCAAGCTCGATAGCTATCGCCGCCTGATCAGTGCCGATGGCGGGATGGCACACGCCCAGATGGGTATCGATCTGAAGGCGTATCCACCCCATGAGCGGCTGTCCAGCATCATCAAGCGCGGCGATATCGGCTGGGGTTCGCTCAATCGCTTTGACCCGGATACCACGGTGGGTGAAATGCTCGGCAGTTTTTCCGGGCTGCAAGAGGATCGCTACTTTGTCGCTGGAACTCCGACGGTGGTCGCCGACGCGATCGAACGCTGGCTGGATGTGGACGGCATCGACGGCATCAACCTGCGCCAGTACCTGTCGTTCGAGACTGCCCGGGATTTCATCGACCTGGTAGTGCCTGAACTGCGCCGTCGTGGTCGTTTTCGTGAGCGCTACACCCCCGGCGAAACCTTGCGCGAGCGGCTGTTCGGAGCAGGGCAGGCGCGCCTGCCAAACAATCATCCGGCAGCGCGCTACCGCGACCCGGCAGCATTGAGTCAGCCCTTGCAGCCGCTGCGCTTTGCGGCGGCAGAACCGTCATGAACCAACAAGCAGCGGCTGTTGCAACAGCAACAGCCCATGGACACTTTGTTGGTCATCCACCACTGGCCTTTGTCTTTAAGTCAATGAATTCAATGGTTTGAGAGTCGGCACGGGACCTGCAATACCCCGGTAACCGCCCATGCAAAGCCATCGGACCTGTCATCCCCGGGAGCGATCTTGAAATTCGATATCCGTCCTTTTATCCCTTTATTTGCCGCCTCGACATTGGCCCTGGCGTTGACTGGCTGTGAGCGTGCCGAGAAAGTCGCGACCCAGAGCGATCAGCCGGTGCATGGCGGTACGCTGGTGTACGCCACTGACCGCGAGCCCACCTGTCTCGATCCTCATGTGGCGGGCGACATGCCTCAGGTTTTCGTCGCCCAGCAGTATCTTGATTCGCTGGTGTCCATGGACAGCGAAGGCCGGATCGGTCCATGGCTGGCCAAGAGCTGGGAAGTCTCGGTCGATGGCCTGCGCTACACCTTCCATTTGCGCAATGACGTGCATTTCACTGACGGCACGCCATTCAACGCGGCAGCCCTGAAAGCCAACCTCGAACACATTACCAATCCCAAGAGCCAGTCCAGCACCGCCGGTGGCTACATTCGCCAGTACCGCAGCACCGAGGTTGTGGATGACTACACCGCCATCGTGCATCTGGCTACGCCTTATGCCGCATTCCTGGAAGTACTGGCTCAGGGTTTCCTTGGCATCCAGTCGCCCACGGCGCTGGCCCGCAGCCGCGATGCCAACTGCGAAAGCCCGGTGGGCAGCGGGCCGTTCAAGGTGGTCAAGTGGGAGCGGCAGAGCCACGTCCAGCTGGCCCGTAATCCCGACTACAACTGGGCGCCGCCCACGGCTCGCCATCAGGGGTCGGCGTATCTGGAAGGTATTGTCTGGAAGTTCATTCAGGAGCCTTCGGTACGCTTTGCCTCGCTGCAAGCCGGTGAAGTGGACGTGATAGAGGCTTTGCCGCCGGAGTCCCATGAAGCGGCGCGGCGCAATCCTGACTTGAAACTGATCATCTCCCAGCGTCCGGGCAACCCTACCAATGGCACCTTCAACATTCGTCGCGCGCCCTTTGACGATCTGCGGATGCGCGAGGCATTTGTGCGTAGCGCCGATGTCGAGGGCGCGCTCAAGAGTGTCTATTTCGGCGAATTTCAAAGGGCTGGCGGCCCTCTGAGCGTGGCGACGCCGTTCTACAGCCCCGACTTCGAGCGTGTTCAGGACTACGACCCGGCCCGCGCCACGCGATTGCTCGACGAGGCAGGCTGGACCGGTCGTGACGCCGAGGGTTATCGCACCAGGGACGGCAAGCGTCTGCGGGCTGTCGTGCTGATCGGCTCACGTACGCCACCGTCGGAAGTGACCTTGTGGGAGCAGGTCCAGGCGACGACCCGTCAGGTCGGCATCGATCTGGTTATGGATCAGATGAGCGACGTGCAGTCCACGGCGCGTCAGGCCGCCTGGGATTACGACATCCGCATCGGCTACTGGAACACCAATACCCCCGATGTGCTGCGGATCATTTTCAGTTCTGCGTTTGTCCAGCCTGCCGGGGTTGGTGGCTATCACCAGAACACCGCCGGTTATGCCGATCCCGGATTCGACGCACTGATCGAAAGCGCTCTGGCCACTCAGGACCCCGAGCAGCGCCGCAAGATTTATTACGAAGCCCAGAAGCAGATCGCTGCGCAATACCTGGAGCTGACCACCTATCCGCAAAGCACCCGGCTGGGTATCTACAAGACCGCCCATGGGGTGCGTCTGGAGCCGTCGCTGGCGGTAACTTATCTCTATGACTCATGGGTGACGAAATGAGTGCAAGCGCAACGCCTCTGGATGCGGTTGATCCGCGCCGCCAACGCCTGACTGCTCTCGGGCGCCGTGCTGCCATTCGTCTGGCGGGCGGCGTGCTGGTGCTGTGGGCCGTGGCAACCCTGACTTTTTTTGCCCTGCGCCTGATGCCGGGCGATCCGGTACTGGCCATTCTTGGTGGCCCGAGCGGCAACCCGACAGCCGAAACCATCGAAGCCACGCGCCAGGAATACGGCCTCGACAAGCCGTTGCCGGTTCAATATGCGGTCTATCTGGGCCGCTTGCTGCAGGGAGATCTGGGCAACTCCTATTCCCAGCATCAGCCGGTGACCCGCGTACTGGCCGAGCAGGGCGGTGCGACGCTGGAGCTGACCCTGGCATCACTGGCGCTGGCCTGGGTGCTGGTCCTGCTGTTGACGGTCATCACTTCCGGGCGCGGGCGACTGATCGGTGGCGTTGCGTCATTCGCTGAAACCCTGAGTGCCGCCTTGCCGCATTTCTGGCTTGGAGTGGTGCTGCTCGCCGTATTTGCCTTTGGCCTGCGCTGGTTTCCACCGGCGGGTAGCGACAGCCTCGCAAGCCTGGTGTTGCCTGCGTTCTCACTGGCCATTCCGCTGGCGGGTTTCATTGCTCAGGTCACCCGTGAATCCCTTGAAATGACACTCGATCAACCTTTCGTGCTGACAGCCCGCACCCGAGGCTTGAGTGATCTGGCGGTGCGCTTCAGACACGCCTTGCGTCATGCGCTGCTGCCGGGAGTGTCGCTTTCAGGCTGGGCTATCGGTGCGTTGATCAGTGGTGCGGTGGTCTGCGAGGTGATCTTTTCCCGTAAGGGTGTCGGTCGCCAGTTGTATCAGGCAGTACAGGCCCAGGACTTGCCTTTGGTTATCGGTATCAGCCTGGTGGTGGCTGCCGGCTATGTACTGGCCAATATTCTGGTGGACCTGCTTTATCAATGGATTGACCCACGGCAACAGGAGCCGAACTCATGAGCGACCTGACTCTTGACCAGACTTTCAGCCCGTTGCGCCGTCAACGGCGCCTGCACCTGCCGCCTTTGGGCGCAAGCCTGGCGTTGCTGTTTCTTGCTGCGCTGATACTGGCGGCACTGGCACCGCAGTTGTTCACTCGCATCGATCCGCTGGCCATCGTGCCTCGCGAGGCGTTTCAGGCGCCGGGCTGGGCGCACTGGCTGGGAACCGATCAGTCAGGGCGCGACATTTTTGCCCGGATTGTCTATGGCACCCGCGAGAGTCTGTTCATCGGTGTGGCCGCCACGGCACTGGCGATGAGCATTGCCATTACCCTCGGGCTGCTGGGCGGTCTGGGTGGTGCGCGGGTTGATCGCTGGGTGGGCTGGCTGCTGGAAGTGCTGTTTGCCTTTCCGAGCCTGGTGCTTGCCTTGTTGTTTGTGACGGTATTCGGCAGCGGCATTGGTCCGTTGATTGTCGCCACCGGGCTGGGGGCTGCGCCCGGTTATGCCCGGATGGTTCGCGGTCAGGTTCTGGCGGTGCGTAATGCCGGCTATATCGAAGCGGCGCGGGCGCTGGGGCATCCGGTTTCGCGCATCGTGCTGCGTCAGTTGCTGCCCAATGCCATGCGCCCATTGGTGGTGACACTGACCATGGGTGTTGGTCAGGCGATTGTCTGGGCTTCGGCACTGAGCTTTCTCGGTATGGGCGCGCAACCGCCCGCTCCCGAGTGGGGAACCATGCTGTCCATGGGCCGTGATTTTATCGCCAATGCCTGGTGGCTCACGTTCTTTCCGGGCCTGTTCATTGTGTTGACCACGTTGTCCACCACCGTGACCGGCCGCTATATCCAACAACGTCTGGAGGGGCGCCTGCCATGAGTGGCAAGACCTTGATTGTCGAAGGCCTGAGCATCGCCTTTGAAGGGCGAAAGGTGGTTCAGGATTTGTCCTTTACTCTGGCGCCAGGGCGTTGCGTGGCGCTGGTGGGTGAGTCTGGCTCGGGCAAGAGTGTCAGCGCCCGTAGCCTGGTTGGCCTGGCGGGCAGTCGCGCTGAAGTGGCGGCTCGGCGGCTGAGTTTTGGTGAGCACGACCTGCTTTCTCTCAGCGAGCGGCAGTGGCGTGGTGTGCGTGGCAAGGACATCGGCTTTGTCCTGCAGGATGCTCTGGTGTCCCTCGACCCGTTGCGCCCGGTGGGCAAGGAAATCCTCGAAGTGCTGCAAACCCATGGTTTCGGCAATCGGCAACAGCGTGGCGCCCGGGTGCTGGAACTATTGGAGCGGGTTGGCGTGCCGGATGTGGCGTTACGCGCCCGCCAGCGGCCCGGCCAGTTATCCGGTGGCTTGCGCCAGCGGGCGTTGATTGCCAGTGCATTGGCCATGGATCCGGCGCTGGTGATTGCCGACGAGCCTACCACCGCCCTGGACGCCACGGTGCAGGCGCAGATTCTTGCAGTCTTCCAGCAGATCAAGGCCCGTGGCGCCTCGTTACTGATCATCAGCCATGACCTTGCGGTGGTCGCGCAACTGGCAGACGACGTGGTGGTGCTGCGTCACGGCGAGGTGGTAGAGCAAGGGCCGATGCAGCAAGTCCTGAGCAAGCCGCAGCATTCCTACACCCGTGAGTTGCTGGCCGCTGTGCCATCCGAACATCCGCGAGGGAGCCGTTTGTCTCCTGAGCGTGCAGGCGTGATACGCCCGACACCTCCTGTCAAAAGTGGCGAAGCGGGGCAGGTGCTGTTGCAGGCTCAAGGTCTGGGCAAGCGTTATCTGGGACCTGATGGCCAGCTTCGTCAGGTGGTGCAGGACGTCGGTTTCGAGCTGCGCGCCGGGCAGACACTGGGCATTGTCGGCGAGTCCGGTTCGGGAAAGACCACGGTAGCCCGCATTGCCCTTGGCCTGTTGCAACCCGATGCCGGGCAAGTGCTGTACCGCGGCCAACCCTGGAACCTGCCCGGCAATGCCATCGATGAAAAACGGCGACGGCCACTGCGGCGGGAAATCAGCGTGATCTATCAGGACCCGCTCGGCTCCTTCGACCCGCGCTGGAACGTGATGCAGATTCTCGATGATGCATTGCATGTCGCGGGCGTCGAGCCAAGCCAGCGTCCGGCGCGGATTACCCATTTGCTGGGGCAGGTGCGATTGCCGCCCGAGCTGGCCCGGCGACGTCCCTTGCAGTTGTCCGGTGGTCAACGTCAGCGGGTGGCCATTGCCCGAGCGATTGCCAGCGAACCGAAGCTGATCATCTGCGACGAACCGGTTTCGGCGCTGGATGTTTCGGTGCAGGCGCAAGTGCTGGACCTGCTGGCTGATCTGCAACAGGAACTGGGATTGGCCTATCTGTTCATTTCCCACGATCTGGGGGTGATTCGTCACGTCAGCGACAACGTGCTGGTGATGCGCCACGGCCAGGTCGTCGAGCTGGCGCCGGTGGAACAACTGTTTACCCGGCCCGCCCACGAATACACCCAACGCCTGCTCGGTTCGGTGCCGCGACTGCCCGGTAGCGGCGCGGAGCTGGTGGTGCCGCCGCTGGACCCAGAACACGAAGCCTTTGACGTTTTCGATGAATCACGTCTCTGGAAAATTGCCATTTAGGCCTGAGGACTGCTCATGACCACTTTTCAACGTTTGACCCCGCAGGCGCCGGCCGCCACTGTCAGCGAACTGCAAGCTCGTATCACCGCGCTGCTGCCAGGCATTGCTGCTGGTGCGGCCCAGCGTGAGCGCGAGCGGCAATTGCCTTTCGAGGCCATCGCCCAGCTTGCTGCTGCCGGTCTTTATACTGTGCGTATTCCGAAAAACCATGGAGGACCGGGCGGCAGCGTACGGGATGTCATCGAGCTGCTGCTGCGTATCGCTTCGGTGGACTCCAACGTCGCCCAGGCCCTGCGCCCCGGTCTTGCCTTTGTCGAAGGCCTGTTGGTTTCCACGACTGAAGATGCCGAGGCCGAGCGCCAGCGCTGGTTTGCCCGCTACCTTGAAGGCGCAGTGATCGGCAATGCCGGTTGGGAACTGGGTGGAGCCAATGGAGCGATTGCTGCACGGCTGGTGCGCGAAGGCGATCATTACCGGGTCAATGGCAGCAAGTTCTACAGCACTGGTGCATTGTTTGCCGACTGGGTCAGCGCTGTTGCGCTGGATGAAGATGAACAGCCGGTTTCATTCATTCTGCCTCGTGATCGCGAAGGTCTGGTATTGCTCGACGACTTCGATGCCATGGGCCAGCGTCTGACGGCCAGTGGCACGACTCATCTGCAGAACGTGCGGGTCGAGGCCAGTGATATTCGTACCCGCACGGTGGAAGAAGGCAAACGCACCATCGTCACGCCATTCCTGCAACTGTTTCTGGGCACGGTACAGGCCGGTATTGCCCGTAATGCACTGGACGATGCGGTACGTTTTGCCAGGGAACACGCACGCCCAATCAAGCACAGCAGTGCCAGTCGTTCGGTGGACGATCCCTATGTGGAATTGGCCGTGGGCGATATTTCCGCTCGGGCCTATGCTGCCCAAGCGCTGGTGCTCAAGGCCGCCGAGGCAATCGATCGTGCCTGGGCCGCGCAACAGGCTCATGCAGAAGTTGAACAGGCCGCTGTGGAAGTCGCACAGGCGCAGTATCTGGTCGCTGAACTTGCGCTCAAGGCTGCTGAAACCTTGTTTGATGTGGGCGGAGCATCGACGACAGGCCGCAGCCATAATCTTGATCGCCATTGGCGCAATGCACGCACCGTGGCCAACCATAATCCGCGTCACTGGAAAGCAGCAGTGGTGGGGGCCTGGCAGCTCAAGGGCACAGAGCCGCCGACCTCAGGGTTGTTCTGAATTTCAATACCCCGTCGCGGCCAAGGCCCCTCCCACCTAAGCAGTGGGAGGGGCCCTCCGCGACAAAATATCAAATCACCCGCGCATCATGCAGTGACTCCAGCGCCTGGCTGCGCAGCTTTGCCAGGGTTTCGTCTCTGCGGTCGCGGGGGTAGGTGAGAGGTACGGTCAGCTCCCTGATGACAGTGCCGGGGCGGTTGCCGATCACCAGCACCCGATGGCTCAGGTACAGCGCTTCATCGACATCGTGGGTCACGACCAGCAGGCCGATATGGTGACGTTGGGCCAGATCCAGTAGCAGGTCCTGAAGCTTGAAGCGAGTGAAGGCATCGACCGCGCTGAAGGGTTCGTCCAGCAACAGAAGCTGCGGCTGGCCGTAAAGCCCGCGTGCAATGGCCACGCGCTGGGCCATGCCGCCCGACAACGCCTTGGGCAGCGCGTCGGCAAAGCCGGTCAGGCCGACTTCGTCGATCAGGCGGGTGACCAGGGCGCGGTCGTAATTCTTGTCCTGACTGAAGCCGATATTCTCGGCAACCGTCAGCCAGGGCATCAAGCGTGGTTCCTGAAACACGAAACCGACCTCATCGGGGCGTTTGCGCAACTGGCCGCGAAAGTCCTGATCCAGCTGTGCAATCAGGCGCAGCAGAGTGCTTTTGCCGCAGCCGCTGGGGCCGAGCAGGCTGACGATTTCCCCCGGTTGCAGGCGCAACTCAAGCTGACCGAGAACGGCGGTATCACCGAAAGCCTTGTGCTCGACATGCAGGTCCAGCAAAGGCGCCTGATCTGTAGTCGCACGATGAAGCTGAGTCATGGTCGGGCTCCAGAGTCTGCGCCGTCGAAGGTGTCACGCCAGGCCAGCCAGCGTTTTTCCAGGCCAGCCAGCAGGCCGTCGCTGATTTTACCGAGCAGCGCCAGAACAATGATTGCCGCCAGCACCAGGTCTGGCCGAGACGTTTCCCGGCCATCGCTGAGCAGATAGCCCAGGCCACGAGTGGCTGCGATCAGTTCAGCGGCGACCAGGAACATCCAGCTCAGGCTCAGGGCGCTGCGCAGGCCGGTGAACACGCCCGGAAAGGCGGCAGGCAAGAGAATCCGCCGGGCCAGGCGCGTGCGGCTGAAACCATACATGCGCCCGACTTCCACCAGCTTGCGGTCGATATTGCGAATCGCTGCGACCCCGTTGAGGTACACGGGGAAGAACGCACCGATGGCAATCAGCGTGACCTTGGAGGTTTCACCAATTCCCAGCCACAGCAGCAAGAGTGGAACCCATGCCAGGCTTGGGATGGCCCGCAGGCTGGCGAAGGTCGGCTCCAGCCAGGCTTCGGCCTCGCGGCTGAGGCCTACCCAGGCGGCAAACAGCAGCCCCAGGAACGAACCGATGAAGAAACCGGCCAGCACCCGTGACAGGCTTGCTCCAATGTGTTTCCACAACGCGCCATCGGCGAGCTGGAACAGGGTCTGTGCCACCTCGCTGGGAGCTGGCATCTGGTAGGAAGCTATCCAGCCCAGACGCACCACGGTTTCAAGCAGCAGGATGATCGCCAGAGGCAATGCCAGGCCTTTGGCCCGGCGTCGCCACTGAGGAGCACGACTGGCGGATTGCTCTGCCGGACTTGCCCCGGCGAGGGCTTTGCTGGAAGTGCTCATCACTCGATACTGGCCTTGCCAAAGGATGGATCGATCAGTTGATCGATGACCTGATTGACATCGACACCGCGCTTGACCAGTTCCTCGGATACCAGAATCGGTGCGGCAGCCTTGGAGGCGACGATATCCTTGTCAGTCAGTTGTGGCGCAGACAAATCAGTACGGGTCAGTTGCAGCTTGGCAACATCCAGCGGCAGTTTGGACTCATCAGCCAGCAGCTTGGCGAATTCTTCCGGATGGGCAATGGCCCAGTGACGTGCCTGCTCATAGGCCTTGATCACGGTAGTGATGGTTTGTGGATGGGCCTTGGCGAAAGCCTCGGTCACGCTGATCACGCCATAGCTGTTGAAGTCCTTGTTGCGGTACAGCAGACGCGAACCGGCCTGCAATTCGCTGGCGGCCATGTGCGGGTCAAGACCGGCCCAGGCGTCGACATCGCCTTTCTCCAGCGCGGTGCGTCCGTCCGGATGCTGGAGGTGCAGGAGTTCCACGTCATTCTTTTCCAGGCCCGCCTTGGCCAGTGAGCGCAGGGTGAACAGATACGGGTCTGTGCCCTTGGTCGCGGCGATCTTCTTCCCTTTAAGATCGTTCACGCTCTTGAGTGGCGAGTCCTTGCGCACCACCAATGCAGTCCATTCGGCACGGCTGTAGACATACACCGACTTGATCGGGCTGCCATTGGCCCGTGCCAGCACCGCCGAGAGGCTGGCCGACGATCCGAAGTCGGCGCCACCGCTGTTCAGGTACTCCAGCGAGCGGTTGCTGCCCTGGCTGAACACCCAACTGACTTTCGAGTTCGGCAACGCCTTTTCGACCCAGCCGAAGTGCTTGAGCACCAGGCTGACAGGCGAGTAGTAGGCGTAATCCAGACGCACTTCCTCAGGCGCATTTTCAGCGCGGGCAGACGGGTTCAGGGCCAGAGCCATCAGGCCGGAGCAGGCCAGAAGCTTCAGGGAACGAGGGAGGCGGGGCAAGGCCAGATCAATCAGACGCATCGCGTGGTATCCAGTCAGGGTTGGGAAGTAATGACGGGATTGCAGGTGTCATGCCATGTGCTACAGGCCACGGCCAGTGGGCGTTGCGCGCAATCGAGGCCGAAACGGGGCTGTGTAATCGAAGGCATAATGCTGAACAACTGTTGCTGGGTGGACAGTTGCAGCAGAGGCAAGCCGCTCGGGTAGCCCGTGCCGGGCGCCCAAGCCATGGCTTCAGATCGATAGCTGTACGACGCGATTGTCCAGTGCGTGGTTCTGGTTGCGGCGTTTGTTCACCACCAGTTCGCCAATGGCGATCAGGCGGGTACGGGTCACGTTGCGTGAAAGACCGAGCAATTGCGCGGTATGAACCTGATTGTAGTGGCAGTGATGATAGGCAGAGCGTAGCAGCGCATTCTCGACGTGCTCATGAAGATTGCCCGACTGCTTCTCGTAAAGCCTGTTGAATGCTTTCTGCAGCAGATCGTCCACTGCATTGCCATCATGGCTCGGCAACTGTTCGTCCTGACGCTCCAGACGCAGGTTGGACAGGCGCAGGTCTTCAGCCTGAACCTTGCCGTCGCAGCAGGTCAGCAGGCTATGGTGAATCACGTTCTCCAGCTCACGGATATTGCCGGGCCAGCTGTAGCTGACCAGCTTGGACTGGGCCTCTGGGGTGAGTTCCACCTGCCCGTAACCCAGGCGTTCGCTGTAAGTGCGCATGAAGTGGCGGCTCAGGGGCAGGATATCGCCGGGACGTTCGCGCAAGGCGTGCAGCGACAAGGTCACCACGTTCAGCCGGTAATACAGATCCTCACGAAAATGCCCGGCATTGATGGCTTTTTCCAGTTGCACATTGGTGGCCGCCAGGACCCGCACATTGATCGGGATGCTCTTGCGCGACCCCAGCCTCACCACCTCGCGTTCCTGCAAGACGCGCAGCAGCTTGACCTGAATGGCCATTGGCAAATCACCGATTTCATCGAGGAACAGCGTGCCGCCGTTGGCCTCCTCGAACCAGCCTGCCTTGGCGCTCAGGGCGCCGGTAAAGGCGCCTTTCTCATGGCCGAACAGCTCGGCTTCCACCAGTGATTCGGAGAAGGCGCCGCAGTTGACCGCCACGAACGGACCGTTGCAGCGACCGCTGAGATTATGCAGGTGTCGCGCAACCAGCTCCTTGCCGGTTCCGGTTTCGCCGATGATCAGCACGCTGGCTTCGCTTGGGGCGATCTGTTGCAGATGGGCCAGCAGGGTCTTGGATTTCGGGTCCTCGAACACCTGGGCCGTGGCGCGAATGGAGGTCGCGAGGGATGGAGAGGGCGGAAGTGTCAGCAATTGCATAAGGGCTCTCGCTCAGGAATAGAAGGTCGGTGTCGGACGCTTGCCGTTCAAGGCCCAGTCGCCCAGCTCGTGTAGCTTGTAATCCAGCGGATCGTGCAGGGTCTGTGTACGCAGGTTGCGCCAGAAGCGGTCCAGACGCAGGGCGGCATGGGTGGCTCTGGCCCCGGTCACTTCAAACAGGCGGCTGCACAGATCAAGCCCCGTGCGAGTGGCCGCAACCTTGGCGCTGCTGATGGACAGCGCAAGGCGCGCACGTTCTTCGCTGCTCAGTTCCGGGCCTTTGTTCCAGGCTTCGTCGAGCTGCACACAAGCGCGTTCGACCAGGGCGCGTGTCCCTTCGAGCGCTGCCCAGAATTCGCCGTAATGACGCAACACATAAGGGTCTTCACTGATATCCCGCGCCTGGGAAGTGAACCACGGGCGACTTTCCTTGAGGGTGTATTGCCGGGCTTCCTCAAAGGCACCTTCACTGATGCCCAGAAACAGGTTGGTGAAGTGCAATTGGGCAATCAGCGGGCGCAGGCAGGCAAACGGTGTACTCAACGGGCCTGGATCAAGCAGCAGTTCCGATTCTTCAATACGTACCCGCTCGAAAGTGGCGCTGCCGCTGTCGGTCTGACGCTGGCCCATATTGTCCCAGTCGTCGTGCAGAGTGATGCCGGTGCGACCACTGGGGATAGCGGCAATTACCAGCTTGCCGCCAGCATTTTCATCCACCGCCGAGGCAATGAGCATTTCCGAATCGCTGGCCCCTGAACAGAAGCTCTTGCGTCCGGAAAACTCACGCCAGCCATCAAAGGTTTTCATTACGGTGCGGGTGTCGAGGGGGTTCAGCGCGTTACCCCAGAACCAGTTCTGTCGTGCCGTCTGCTCGAACCACGGGTGCCATTGCTCGGGACTGGCGAACAGTCGAACCGTGGCCAGCATCAGGTGGTGGAAGCCGAATACATGTGCAATGGAACTGTCGACCCTGGCGAACTCACGCACTACGTCGAACGTTTCCTGCCAGTTGGCACCCAGGCCACCAAAGCGGGTCGGGATACTCAGGGCCAACAGCCCGCTGCGACGCAGGGCGTCGCGTTCGGCCAGTGGCGTTCCACCGTTCTTGTCGCGCTCGGCGGCATTGATGGCGAACTCTGCCGCCAGGTTGCGGGCCAGTAGCAGCGGAGAAGTAAAGGAGGCGGGCACAGGTGATGTCACAGGCATCCCCTCATGCAGATCGGCTCAAGCCAGTTGTCTGGCAGCACCGTATTGGCAGTCAGGATAAAAGGGCAACAGGTCCCGCCTGAAACAGCGATGACCTTCAAGAGTCCGCTCATGTTCGATTCCTTTGTGATGAAGCTCCGTGATCAGAGCTGCGTCGCTCAGGTCGCAAGTCCTGTGCCAGAACTTAACAGGCTGATTTCAATCGGGTTTATGGTTTTTGGCGGGGTGGTGGTGTTGCTTGAGGGCGTGCTCTGTTGCTCAGGTGTTGGTGGGGCAACAGTGGTGGGGGTGTATGAGGGTGGGCAGGCACGGGAAGAAGTGGCCTGTCCTATCTTGGGCCTTGCAGCCTGTAACCCATGCCATGAGCGGTGTGCAGCAGAAGGATATCAAAAGGCTTATCAATGACTTTGCGCAGTGTGTAAATACTGGTCCGCAAGCTATCCGAGTCGGGTGTATTGCTGCCCCAGAGCGCTTGCTCAAAATCCTTCCGCTTCACTATGGCCGGGCTTTTACGCATGAGCAGTTCAAGAAGTACCATGCTGGTAGGGTTCAGCTTGAGCAAGCATCCTGCACGTCTGACTTCCAGGGTGTCCAGGTCGTACGTCAAGTCATGTATCTGCAATATGCGTTTTTTCATGCCGCTAAAGCGTCGTGCGACGGATTCAACCCGGGCAAGTAACTCGGACAGTGCAAAGGGTTTGACGATGTAGTCGTCTGCACCCACATTGAACCCTGATATACGATCATCCAAGGCGTCACGAGCCGTCAGCATCAAGATGGGAACATGCTGCACGGTGTTTTCCCGCAAGGTTTTACACAGGAGAATACCGTCCATGCCTGGTAGCATGAGGTCCAGAATAATGGCGTCGTAATTGCCGGTGACGGCATGATGTAGCCCGGTCAGTCCGTCCAGTGCCCCAGTCACTTCAAATCCTTTCAGGGTGAAGTACTCGGTGATGTTGGCGAGAATATCTTTGTGATCTTCAATAACAAGTATGCGCATTACGCAGCTCTTTAACTTTCTGGCGTAGGGCCTGTAGCAGTTGGAGGCAACGGTACTCAGGTAAAAGTCAATTTAAAGTGAAATCGTTGTCAAAAGTCTCTTTGCATTTCCCCTCATCAGACAGACTTTCTTTGCTGTGCCCTGAGCAGCGTTTTTTCCTACGAAAACTTGACAACTCATTGACCTCTCGGTGACAGCGCCTTGAATAGCCTGCGGGCATGAGGTCGGGGATGCGAATGCATCACCTGTAAAAACCGAAAAAACTCTGGTCAAGGAATCATGGCGTGGCTTTTACTCAGCTTTATAGTGTGGCGTCCGAAAAGCAACTTCTTCATAAACAACATGCCAACAAGTTCGGCATAAAGAATGTCGCACTATTTCTTGCACTATCCGCGCTCTTGGCAGTTTTTGTCTGGTTATGGACAGCGACTCGTATTGTTGATTTGGGCGTGGGCGATAATATGAGCAGGTCGGGGCTTCATGGCCTGTGGGCAAAAGGCGATGTTGTCGTAATGATCAGGCATGCCGAACGTTGTGATCGTTCTCATAATGCCTGCATGGGCGATGCTGATGGCATCACCGTTATTGGCAGCCAGGCGGCCATGAAAGTTGGAGCCGGTTTGCAGCAGTTGGGGCTGGAAAAGACAAGCATCATTACCAGCCCGTTGACTCGAACAAGGCAAACGGCTGATCTGATCTCGGTGACAGCGCCGACTCAACGCTGGGTTGAGGATTGCGACAGTGGTTTCAAGGATGCGGTGCTGGCGCACAAGAAACCAGGCGAGAATCTGGTGCTGATCACCCACAGCGGCTGCATCGATCACTTCGAGCGCAAGATGGGCGTTCGTGGGGGGCAACGCGATAGCGCTTACACGCAAGCTTTCTTTGTGAGGGTGGATGGCAGGCATGCACCGAAGATGCTCGGGGCGTTGGGCGCAGGGTCTTGGGGAGCTTTGAGTAACGTTCAGTTGAATTGAGGTTCGCCGCGAGCGCTCTTGCCGACGGAGTATGCCGATCAGTTAAGACGTACACGTCTAATGTGGGAGGGGCCTTGGCCGCGACGACTTGCTTACAGGCAACATTGCGGCAAGCTCACGAAAGAGGGCTATTCAGAAGTCGCTCCAGTCCATCCCACATGCTTTTCACGGGATCTCGTTTCCTGGGGTCAATAAGGTTGAGCTCTTCGACGGTATGGTTCATTTTGCCGAAGTTGCAAGGCGCACAGGTCAGCACGGTATTCTCGAGGCTATTGTCACCACCGCGAGCATGGGCCAGAACGTGATCGTATTGAGCCCAAAGGGCTTGAAAGGCCGCATGCTGGCCAGCGTTGGTTTTCCCCCAAGGCAAGGCGTCTGGGTAGTTTTTTGCCAGCACACTACGTATTTCCGCTCGTATTACAGGTACACCACAGAACCTGCAGTGAAAACCGTCGCGCAGATGAACCATTTTCTTCTCGGCCACACTCGGCATCCTGACCGGGATTCGGTTGTTCTTGAGCAGCTTTGGTGGCGCTCCCGGAACCGTTCGCGCTTTAACATACTGGCTGGCTTTTCCCCATAATGACTCTGTCCATTCCCGGACCTCATCCATGTTGGCAGCGCGGATCAGATATTCGGCAAGCTCAGTATTTTTCGCCAGGTGAGCAGAGACTGCAGCGTCAAGGTATCGGGCTGCATCCAGCACTTGAGGCACGGGGTTTCTGAAGCAGAGCCGGGGCATCTCATCAGTAACACAGTCTGTGCTTTGCATTGCAGTTCTTCTTCTGCTCCTGCTCTTTATCATAGGGTGTGGAGATTACGGTGTCGGGCTTGTTGCATGACCGATATCCTGCATTCCAGCCTTCGGAGTAAGCGTTTTGGAGCCCCACCAGGGCGTCATTGTCTCGGTCACTGAAACTTCCGTTTTTACGCTTGATCTCGCAGCCTGCATTGAAGCCCCGGTTGTAGGGGGTATCAGGTTTGGGTTTGAACAGGCTGCAGCCTGCAAGGGTGAGTCCGAAACATAGTGCGAGGAGCAGTGGATACGGCAATCGCATTCTTCTATCCCGGGTTTTCCGTCAAATAGCTTGGCAAGCAAGCTATTTGAGCGCTTTTATGTCCAAATGGCCAGTGGCGCAGGAACGTGTCTGGATAGCGAACGCAGTCGTTTTCACACAGCCTCTTCAGGCACCCGCCATCCACCTTGCCAGGCCATGTCGCCCACTGATGCCCAGCTTCACGGTGGCGCGTTTGAGATAGGTTTCCACCGAGCTGGCCTTGACTCGCAGTCGCTGTGCCATTTCCGGCACGGTGCCGCCGGTCAGCAGGCCCAGGCAGACTTCCTGCTCGCGTGCTGACAGGTTGATCGCATCCTGTGCAAGTCGGCCGCTGAAGGCCTGGTGCATGGATGCGGCTTCTGCTTCTTGCTCGGGTTCGATGCGTGCCGTGCTTGCTCCACGGACGACTGGCTGGGCGAGGAGTTGGCTATGATGCTCGACCAGTGGCAACAGGGTTTCCGAAAGGCTCTTGAGCAGCGAAAGCTCGGACAGGGAAAACGGTCGCAAGGTTGGCAGGCGATAGAAGCAGATCACCCAGCGCTGATCGCCATTGCTTGAGACCAGGTTGCACTGGTGGGTGATGTTCTGTGGGTTCTGTTTGTTCGAGGGCACCTTGAGCTGGATAAGCAAGGGTGCCTCCATCTTCAGGATGCTTTGCAGGAGTGGGTGGTGTCGGCTATCGGTTACAGGAAAATCATGTTGCAGGCCTGCATTGCCGAGACGGTTGATCTGGCTGATGCTTTGCTGCGGCGCGTTCAGGGTCCATTCGCAGAGATCGAGTCCGTGAATGGGCACCAAGGCATCGACAAGCTGTAGCATCTGCCTGGCAAAGGCACTGTTGCCGGTGCTGGAAATCAGTTGACCCAGTTGCTGATAAAAACGCGGGTCATGGTTGTGCTCATGACTGGTTGTCAGTTTCATACTTCTATCTTCCCTGATTCTGACTGTACTAATGGTGTTCCAGTGGCCGACACCTTATGTTGACGCCTGAATAATGACGCTGGTAATGCCGGTATTCAACCCAAGGCGCTGTTTTGTGTCTGTAGTGGAAAACCGGGACAAGCCAATTAATAGCTGTGAACTTTATTTTACAAGGGCGGTCATTGCATTTTGTGACGAGCGGTCGAGGCTACTACTTTATAGGGCTGAAACGGCTGTCAAGGTTTTTTTGTATGGTGGCTCTAGGCCATTGTAGGGGTTTTTGGGGACATACAGGGTCGGCAGGGCGGTGCTTGAATCCGCGGCTTAACTGCCTGGAAGGACCTGGACCATGTCTGCCGCCGATGTTTTCCCCCTGACCGCCGCCCAACGTGACGTCTGGCTTGACCAGATCAGCCGCGGTGATTCCCCCCTCTACAACATCGGCGGATACCTGAACCTTACCGGTCCCCTGGATCCGGTGACGTATCAGCGCGCTCTTGAACATCTGGTTGCATCCCACGAGGGAATGCGCACCGTGTTGCTGCCGGGAGCCTCGGCAGATGGCCTGCCGTTGCAGACCTATGCCGAATCGATGCCTGTGCCGATGCCCTTGCATGATTTGAGCGACCAGCCAGACCCTGTAAGCGCGGCACACGCGCTGACCCTTGAGTATATGCAGCGCCCCTGCACGCTGGATGGCAGTCCACTGTTCAGGTTCTGCCTTGTGCGCCTGGGGGAAGACCACCACTGGATGATCAGCATAGTTCATCACCTGATTATCGATGGCTGGGGCTTCGGGCAGATGATCAAGTCCCTGGGCGAGCATTACACCGCACTGGCTGAAGGCAGCAGCCTTGATTTCAACGGCCCGGACTACCGCGATTTCATTCAGGAAGACGCGCGTTACCACGACTCGCCACGCTACGAGCGAGACAAGGCCTACTGGCTGGAAAAGTACAGCAACCTGCCGGAACCGCTGCTGGTATCGCGCTACCACAACCGCCGGGCAACCGACCCTGCACCGTCCCATACCTGGGTGCAGAACTTTCCAGAGACGCTGCACACACGCATGAAGCAGTTCGCCGAAAGCAACGGATCTTCGGCGTTCCATGTGCTGCTGGCGGCCTTGCATGTCTATTTCACCCGTACCGCACAGCGCAAGGACTGGGTTGTCGGCCTGCCATTGCTCAACCGCATCGGGGCACGTTTCAAGGCGACCATGGGCCACTTCGCTCAGGTCAGCGCAGTGTGCATGACCTTTGACGAACAGTTGAGCTTCGGCGGGCTGGTCAACGAGGTGCGTGACACGCTCAAGCGCGACTTCCGCCACCAGCGTTTCCCTCTGAGCGAGCTGAATCGCAACCTGGGTGTCGCTCGCGAGGAGCGGGGTCAGTTGTTCGAGGTCTCGGTATCCTACGAGCAGGAAGATCATGAATATCGCTATGGCGAGGCTCAGGCACAGACGGTAAAAGTCTCGAATGGCTACGAAACGACGCCACTGGCCATACATCTGCGCACCAACCGCTTCAATGACAACGCCTGGCTGCACCTGGTCTATCACCGTGCCTGGTTTGACGCAGAAGAGGCCGAGGCTATCGCCGGTCGTCTGTTGCAGGTGCTGGAGCAGGCCCTGGAGAACCCTGAGTTGCGGGTCGAGGATTTTGACCTGCTGACGCCTGGCGAACACCAGAAATTACAGCGCTGGAATGCTACCGATGCGGTGTCCAGCAGCGAGAAACTGATCCACAAGCGCATTGAAAATCAGGCCCGGACTCGTCCGGATGCAGTGGCAGCGGTCCATCAGGGACAACACCTGACTTACGCTCAGCTCAACCGCAAGGCCAATGGCCTGGCCCACCGCCTGATCGAACTGGGCGTGCGCCCGGATGATCGTGTCGCGGTGGTTGCCCGTCGCGGTCTGGAAACGTTGGTGGGCATGCTGGCGATTCTCAAGGCCGGTGCCGCCTATGTCCCCGTCGACCCGGCGCATCCACGCGAGCGCCTGTCCTACCTGTTGAGCGACAGCCAGCCGGTGGTGGTGCTGACCCAATCGAATCTGCTCGACCGCCTGCCAGTACTGAGCCTGCCGCTGATCGAGCTGGATGGTAGCGACTGGGGCCATGGCGCCCACGCCAACCCGCGGATCGCCAACCTGAGCAGCGACAATCTGGTCTATGTGATCTACACCTCGGGTTCCACCGGCCAGCCGAAAGGGGTCATGGTGGAGCATCGTACGCTCTCTCATCTGGTGGACTGGCACTGCGAGGCTTTCTCGCTGGGTGAGGGCGGACACGCTTCCAGTCTGGCCGGTTTCGGTTTCGATGCCATGGCCTGGGAAATCTGGCCGACGCTGTGCTCCGGTGCGACCTTGCACGTGGCTCCCAATCAGGATGGAGGCGAAGACATCGACGCCTTGCTGCAATGGTGGCGCGCCCAGCCGCTGGACGTCAGCTTCCTGCCTACACCCATTGCCGAATACGCCTTCAGCCAGAACGAAGATCATCCGACTCTGCGCACCCTGTTGATCGGCGGCGACCGCCTGCGTCAATTCAATCGCGATCCGGGTTTCGCCGTGATCAACAACTATGGCCCGACTGAAACCACCGTGGTTGCCACTTCCGGCCGGGTACTGGTCGGTGAAACACTGCACATCGGCGGCCCAATCGCCAATACCCGTACTTATGTGCTGGATGAGCGCTTGCAGCAGGTACCAATAGGCGTGACCGGTGAGCTGTACATCGGCGGCGCAGGTGTTGCCCGGGGTTACCTGAACCGTCCTGAAATGACCGAGGAACGCTTTATCGCCGACCCGTTCAGCGACGTTGCCCATGCGCGCATGTACCGCAGCGGCGACCTGGTGCGCTGGAACAGCGACGGCACTCTGGACTATCAGGGCCGCAACGACGATCAGGTGAAGATTCGCGGCATGCGTATCGAACTGGGCGAAATCGAAGCGGTTCTGGCCAGTCAGCCTGGTATAAAAGACGCCGTGGTGCTGGTACGCGATCAGCAACTGCTGGCCTGGTTCACCGAAGCGTCGCCAGTGGACCCCGAAGCATTGCGTCAGGCCTTGCGTGCCCGCTTGCCGGGTTACATGGTGCCTCGCGCCTTCACTTATCTGGCAGCCTTGCCACTGACCAGCAACGGCAAGCTCGACCGCCGCGCCTTGCCGGACCCCGATCCTGCGGCCTTGCTCGGTCAGGCCTACGAGGCGCCGGTAGGTGCAGTCGAAGTCGCCATGGCCGACATCTGGGCGCAGGTTCTGGAGGTGGAGCGAGTAGGGCGTCATGATAACTTCTTCGAGCTGGGCGGCCATTCGCTGCTGGCCATCACTCTGGTGGATCGCCTGCGCAAGGCCGGGCTCAAGGCTGATGTGCATGTCTTGCTGGCCCAGCCGACCATTGCGGCCCTGGCGGCAGCCGACAGCAATCAACAACAAGCGATTACGGTGCCGGACAACCTTGTTCCGGAAGGTTGCACGCAGATCACGCCAGAGCTGTTGAGCCTGACCGATCTTGACCAGTCGGCTATCGGCCGGATTGTCGCCACCGTGCCAGGTGGCGCCGCCAACGTGCAGGAAATCTACCCGCTCGCGCCTTTGCAGGAAGGCATTCTTTATCACCACATCACTGCCGAACAGGGCGACCCGTATCTGTTGCAATGGCGTCTGGCTTTCGACAGCCTGGATCGCTTGCAAGCCTGGGCCGGCGCTTTGCAGCAAGTGATTGATCGCCACGATATCCTGCGCACATCCGTGGTCTGGGAAGGACTGGAAAGCCCGCAGCAAGTGGTCTGGCGCAAGGCTGAACTGACAGTGCAGCCGGTCAGCTTCGATACCCCGGCCACAGACGTCAGCATCATTGAACGTCTGCAGCAGCAATTCGACGCCCGTCACCATCGCCTGGAACTGTCCCAGGCACCGCTGATGCGTCTGGTCCATGCCCATGATCCGGTCAATAACCAGGTCGTGGCGATCCTGTTGTTCCACCATCTGGTGCTGGACAACGCTGCGATGGAAGTGGTCAGCAACGAGATGCAGGCACTGCTATCCGGCCAGTCGGCGGATATGGCACCGCCAGTGCCTTACCGCAACTATGTGGCTCAGGTGCGCATCGGCAGTGACGACACCCGGCACGAGGCATTTTTCAGCGAAATGCTCGGTGATATCGAAGAGCCGACTCTGCCTTTCGGCTTGCAGGACGTGCGCACCGACGGCAGCGGCATCGAAGAGTCCCGCCTGGTACTCGACAATGCTCTTTCCCTGCGTCTGCGCGAGCAGGCTCGCCAACAGGGCGTCAGCGCCGCCAGCCTGATGCACCTGGCCTGGGCGCGAGTCCTGAGTGTGCTCGCCAACCGTCGCGATGTGGTTTTCGGCACTGTATTGCTGGGCCGCATGCAGAGCGGTGAGGGCGCCGATCGGGCGCTCGGCGTATTCATCAACACCTTGCCGTTGCGTGTCGATACAGCCACGGGTGCGGGCGAAGCCTTGAAGAGCGTGCATTCGCGCCTGTCTGCCTTGCTCGCCCACGAACATGCCTCGCTGGTTCTTGCCCAGCGTTGCAGTGGCGTTGCGGCGGGCTCTCCGCTGTTCAGCGCCTTGCTCAACTACCGTCACAGCGCCAACGTGAAGCCCCTCGACGGCGAAGGTGCATGGCAGGGCGTGCGCGTGCTCGGCGGTGACGTACGCAGCAACTACCCGCTGACCTTGAGCGTCGACGACATGGGCGACAGTTTCGACCTGCATGTGCTGGCGCTGGAAGGCATTGGTGCCGAGCGCGTGGTCGGCTGGATGCATAACACGGTGGAGCAACTGGTTCAGGCTCTGGAGCAGGCATCGCCAGTGCCGCTGGATGCGCTATCGATCCTTGAGAGCGAGGAGCGTCGCAAACTGCTGGTCGACTTCAATGCCAGCGCGCAAGACTTCCCGCAAGGCCTGACCGTGCATGCACTGGTTGAAGCTCAGGCCTTCAACAGGCCGGACGCGCCTGCCGTGGTTCAGGGTGATGAAGTCTTGAGCTACGCCGAACTCAACCGTCGCGCCAACAGCCTGGCCCATCATCTGATCGGGCTTGGCGTGAAGCCGGACGAGCGTGTCGCCCTGTGCCTGCGCCGCAGCCCCGATCGTTTGGTCGGTCTGCTGGCCATTCTCAAGGCCGGTGCCGCCTATGTGCCGGTTGACCCGGCTTACCCTGCCGAGCGCATCAGCTACCTGCTGGAAGACAGCGCGCCACGAGTGGTACTGGTCGATGCTTCGACACGTGATCTGGTGGGTGAGGTCGCGCAAGTGGATCTGGGCCAGGGCGCCTGGGATCAGGAGTTCCGCAACAACCCGCAAGTGGTGGGGCTGAGCGATGCAAACCTGGCCTACGTGATCTATACCTCTGGCTCAACCGGGCAGCCCAAAGGCGTGATGGTCGAGCACCGCACCTTGAACAACCTGGTTCACTGGCATTGCCAGGCCTTCAACCTGAATGCAGGCAGCCATACCGCCAGCGTTGCCGGTTTCGGCTTCGACGCCATGGTCTGGGAAATCTGGCCTGCGCTCTGTGTCGGTGCCGTGCTGCACCTGCCACCGGCTCATGTCGGCAACGAGCATGTGGATGAACTGCTCGACTGGTGGCTGGAGCAACCGCTGCAAGTGGGCTTCCTGCCGACTCCTGTGGCCGAGCAGGCTTTCCGCCGTCCCCGTCAGCACCAGACCCTGCGCACCTTGCTGATTGGTGGCGACCGCCTGCGTCAGTTCGACCGCGATCCGGGTTTCGCCGTGATCAACAACTACGGCCCGACCGAAACCACCGTGGTTGCCACTTCGGGTCAGGTACGGGTGGGCGAGTCGCTGCACATCGGCGGCCCGATCTCCAATACCAGCATTTATGTGCTGGATGAACAGCTTCAGCCAGTGCCGGTGGGCGTGAGCGGCGAGCTTTACATCGGTGGTTCGGGCGTTGCCCGTGGCTACCTGAACCGGCCTGACCTGACCGAAGAGCGCTTTATCGCCGACCCGTTCAGCGACGCGGCCCATGCCCGCATGTATCGCAGTGGTGACCTGGTGCGCTGGAATGCCAACGGCACTCTGGACTACCTGGGCCGCAACGACGATCAGGTGAAGATTCGCGGCATGCGCATCGAGCTGGGTGAGATCGAAGCGGTTCTTGCTGCTCAGCCAGGCGTGAAAGATTCTGTGGTCCTGGTGCGCGGTGAGCGTCTGCTGGCGTGGTTCACCGAAACCTCACTGGTGGAGACGGACGCACTGCGTCAGGCCTTGCAGGCCAGTCTGCCTGGCTACATGGTGCCGCTGGCCTTTATACGGCTGGAAGCCTTGCCACTGACCAGCCACGGCAAGCTCGACCGCCGTGCTCTGCCAGACCCGGACCATGCCGATCTGGCTGCAAAGGCCTACGAAGCGCCGCAAGGCGAAGTGGAAGTCGCGATTGCCGAACTCTGGGCCCAGGTGCTGGGTGTCGACCGGGTAGGGCGTCACGATAACTTCTTTGAACTGGGCGGCCATTCATTGCTGGCGGTCAGCCTGGTGGAGCGCATGCGCAACGCCGGTCTGAGTGCCGATGTGCGTGTCTTGCTGGGCCAGCCAACTGTGGCCGCATTGGCAGCTTCGGTTGGCAATGGCCGCGAAATCACTGTACCGGCCAATCTGGTACCGGCAGGCGCCACACGAATCACGCCGGACATGCTGAGCCTGTCGCGTCTGGATCAGCCGACCATCGACCGCATTGTCGAAACCGTTCCCGGTGGTGCTGCCAACGTGCAGGAAATCTACCCGCTGGCACCGTTGCAGGAAGGCATTCTCTATCACTACCTGACCGCCGGGCAGGGCGATCCGTACCTGCTGCAGTTGCGCATCAGCTTTGACAGCCTGGAGCGTCTGCACACAGTTGCCGATGGCCTGCGCAAAGTCATTGCCCGTCACGACAGCCTGCGTACCGCGATTGTCTGGGAAGGGCTGGAGGTTCCACAGCAGGTGGTCTGGCGTCATGCCGACCTGCCGATCAACGAAGTGCCTCTGGCGCAGATCGAAACCCAGGATACATCGGCACGGATCGACCTCAGCCAGGCACCGCTGATCCGTCTGATCTACAGCCATGATCCGGCCAGCTCGCGCTTGCAGGCCACGCTGTTGTTCCACCATATCGTGGTCGATGCCACGGCCTTGCAAGTGATGCGCGAGGAAATTCTTGCCCATCTGCGCGGCGAGCCACAACCCGCCGAGCCTTCGGTGCCGTACCGCAACTATGTGGCCCAGGCGCGCCTGGGTGTCAGCGAAGCGGAGCACGAAGCGTATTTCCGCGGGCAACTGGGCGATATCGACGAGCCGACCCTGCCGTTCGGCCTGCACGATGTTCAAGGTGATGGCAGCTCCATCGAAGAAGCTCAACAGACACTGCCCGATGATCTGACCCTGCGCCTGCGCAATCAGGCCCGGCAGATGGGCGTCAGCGTCGCCAGCCTGTTCCACCTGGCCTGGGGCCGGGTGCTGGCCACCGCTACGGGCAAGGACCGCGTGGTGTTCGGCACTGTGCTGCTCGGTCGTCTGCAAGGCGGTGCCGGTGCCGACCGTGGCATGGGCATGTTCATCAATACCTTGCCGTTGCGGATCGATCTGGCCGATATCGGCGTGAGTGAAGGGGCGCGTGACACTCACGCCCGTCTTGCCGCATTGCTGGGGCATGAGCACGCTTCCTTGGCTCAGGCTCAGCGCTGGAGCGGTGTTGCTGCGCCATTGCCGCTGTTCAGCGCGATTCTCAACTACCGCCACAGCGCCGGTCAGGCTAAACAGGATGCCCAGCGCGAAGCGTGGCGCGGCCTGGAAATCCTGGCCAGCGAGAAAAACACCAACTATCCGTTGAGCCTCAACGTCGACGACCTGGGCGACAGCCTGCGTCTGTCGGTCACTGTCACGCCTGACGTGGGTGCCCGCCGTATCTGCGGCTACGTGCAGCAGGCATTGACCGGTGTGGTCGAGGCCCTTGAGTCTCAGCCTGATCTGCCATTGCAACACCTGTCGGTACTGGACGCCGAGGAGCGCCAGCGTCTGGTGGTCGACTTCAACCAGACTGAGGTCGACTACGATCTGGAGCATACCCTTCATGGTCTGTTCGAGAGCCAGGTTGTCCGCAAACCACAGGCCATTGCGCTGCGTGGCGAAGGCGTACAACTGAGCTATCAGGCGCTCAACGAACAAGCCAACCGCCTGGCGCACCACCTGATCAGCCTGGGTGTGAAAACCGATGATCGAGTAGCCATCTGTCTTGAACGTGGCGTATCCATGGTGGTTGGTCTGCTGGCCATCCTCAAGACCGGTGCCGCCTATGTGCCGCTGGACCCGAGCTATCCGCGTGAGCGCATTCATTACATGCTCGAAGACAGCTCGCCGGCCGTGGTACTGGTCCAGACTGCCACCCGCAAGCTGCTGGACGAAGAGCGTACGTTGCGTGTCGACCTCGACAACAACATCTGGGGTGCCCAGAGCATCGACAATCCGCAAATTGTCGGCATGAACCCGGACCACCTGGCCTATGTGATCTACACCTCCGGTTCCACCGGTACGCCGAAGGGTGTGATGGTCGAGCACCGCAGCGTGGGTAACCTGGTTCACTGGAGTTCGCAGGTTATTCCGTTGAAACCCGAGACGGCGCTGCTGCACAAGACGCCCATCAGCTTCGATGCTTCGGTATGGGAACTGTTCTGGCCGCTGTGCGCCGGCTTGCCGCTGGTACTGGCGCGTCCTGATGGCCATCGCGATCCGGCTTACCTGATGCGCTTGATCCGCGATCAGAAGGCCAGCGTGGTCCAATTCGTACCGGCCTTGCTTCAGCAGTTCCTTGAACTGGAAGAAATCAGCCAGTGCACTTCACTGACCGACATCGTCTGCGGCGGTGGCGAACTGACCATCGCTCTGGCCGAGCGTGTACGCCAACGCCTGCCGTGGGCGCGTCTGCACAACGTCTATGGCCCGACCGAGACCACGGTGGATTCCAGCGCCTGGACCCTTGAGCCGCACGAGCCTGTACCGGACAGCGCCTTGCCGATCGGGCGACCGATCAGCAACACCCGCATGTATGTATTGGACGAATACGACCAACTGGTTCCACAGGGCGTGATCGGTCAGTTGCACATCGGTGGCTCAGGCGTCACCCGTGGTTACCTGAACCTGCCGCAGTTCCAGGCCGAGCGTTTCATCGACAGCCCGTTCGTGGCCGGCGACCGCCTGTATCGCACCGGCGACCTGGTGTCCCAGCGTGCGGACGGCAACCTCGACTTCCTGGGTCGTAACGACGATCAGGTCAAGCTGTATGGCCTGCGTATCGAACTGGGTGAAATCCAGGCGTGCCTGACCCGTTATCCGGGCATTCAACAGGCCGTGGTGCTGGCTCGCGACGAGCAACCGGGCGGTCAGCGACTGGTGGCTTATTACACCGGCACGCTGCTGCCGGTGGAAACCCTGCGCGAAGTGCTGCGTGCGCAATTGCCGGATTACATGGTGCCTGCGCTCTATGTACATCTGGATGCATTCCCTCTGACCCCTAACGGCAAAGTGGACCAGAAGGCCTTGCCTGCGCCGGGTGCCGATGCAGTAATGACCCGCCCCTACGAAGCGCCGGAGGGCGAAACCGAAGTCCTGCTGGCCGAGCTCTGGGCCGAACTGCTCGGCGTCGAGCGGGTGGGGCGACACGACAACTTCTTTGAACTGGGCGGTCACTCGCTCCTGGCGGTCAGTCTGACCGCGCGTCTGAGGCAGGAAGGCATTGAAGCCGATGTCCGGGCGTTGTTCGAACAACCTACGCTGGCCGGCTATGCAGCCATCACAGAGAGCATGGAGATTATCCTGTGAGCATCAACGAACTCCTGGCGACACTGAAGGCCAATGACATCAATCTGTCGGTCAAGGATGGACAACTGGTGGTGCAGGGCAATCGCCGTGCACTGACCGACAAGGGCCTGGTGGAACACCTGCGCGAGCACAAGCCGGCATTGATCGAGCTGATCGAACAGGGCGAGTATCTGGCAACCAAACGTGGTGCTCCGACCTTGCCGGAAAACGGCATTCCTGCGGGCTGCACCCATATCACTCCCGAAATGCTGACCCTGATCTCTCTGGATCAGGACAGCATCGACAGGCTGGTCGCGCATGTCCCTGGCGGCGCCGCGAATGTGCAGGACATCTACCCGCTGGCGCCCTTGCAGCAGGGCATTCTTTATCACCATGTTACCGCCAGCCACGGCGACCTCTATGTCATGCACGTGGAGTTCGCCTTTGCCGACCGTGCTCGTCTGGATGCCTTTGCCCTGGCCTTGCAGACAGTGATCGAACGGCACGACATCTTGCGCACTTCGATCCACTGGGACGGGCTGGAAACCCCGGTTCAGGTGGTCTGGCGTCACGCGGACCTCACGGTCGGTGCCTTGTCGGCGCAAGCCCAGACCATCATGGATCTCGGCCAGGCGCCACTGATTCGTCTGGTCTACGACGAGGCCGAGCACGGCCAGGGCGTGAAGGCAGCCTTGCAGTTCCATCACATCGCCATGGACCACAGCGCTCTGGAAGTGGTGCGCCATGAAATTCAGGCCTGCCTGAGTGGCCAGGCTGGTTTGCTGGGTACGCCGGTTCCGTTCCGCAACTATGTGGGTCAGGCCCTGTTGGGCGTCAGCGAGAAAGAACACGAGACGTTCTTCCGCGAGATGCTGGGCGACCTCGATGAGCCGACTCTGGCCTATGACCTGCAGGACCTCAGCGGCGACGGTGGCGACATCACCGAATACACCCTGTCTCTGGACCTCGAACTCTGCCGCCGCCTGCGCACTCAGGCGCGTACTCTGGGCATCAGCGTCGCCAGCCTGTTTCACCTGGGCTGGGCGCGGGTGCTGTCAGGCCTGACCGGCCGCCAGCGCGTGGTATTCGGCACCGTACTCATGGGCCGCCTTCTTGGCGCCGAGGCGACCGAACGTGCTTTGGGTATCTTCATCAACACCTTGCCGATCCGTATCAATCTGGATGCGCAGGACGTTCGCACAGCGGTCAAGGCCACCCATCAGCGCCTGACCACCCTGATGCGCCACGAACATGCGCCGCTGGCTCTGGCCCAGCGTTGCAGCGGCGTGGCCGCGCCGACGCCACTGTTCAATGCCTTGCTCAATTATCGACACAGCTCGGCACAGACCACAGGCGAAACCTGGCAGGGCATCGAAGTCCTGCATGCAGAGGAGCGCAGCAACTATCCGCTGGTGGTGAGCGTCGACGATCTGGGCGACGCCTTCAGCTTCACCGCGCAAACCACGACCGGCATCGACCCGCAGCGCACCTGTGCTTATCTTGAACGTGCCATGGAGCATTTGCTGGAGGCTCTGGAACAGGCGCCGCAGACGCCGGTCGAGCGTGTGGAAATTCTGCCTGCCGATGAGCGCAAGCGGCTGCTGGAAAGTTTCAATGCCTATCATCTCGACAAGGAAACAGCGCTGACGATCCACCAGCGCATCGAGCGTCAGGCCCTCGATCAACCAGATGCCATCGCTTCGCAAGTGGGCGATCAGCACCTGAGCTACAGCGAACTGAACAGCAAGGCCAATGCCTTGGCTCATCACCTGATCAGCCAAGGTGTTCGCCCGGATGATCGTGTGGCCGTGGTCGCTCGTCGCGGGCTGGAAACACTGGTCGGCCTGCTGGCCGTGCTCAAGGCCGGCGCGGGTTATGTGCCGGTGGACCCGGCGCACCCGGATGAGCGTATCGCTTATCTATTGAGCGACAGCGCGCCAGTAGCGGTGCTGACTCAGCACGGTTTGCTGGCAGGCTTGCCGCCATTGTCTGTGCCGGTCATTGCTCTTGATCGTCCAGACTGGGCCGATCAGCAAGACAATCCGCTGGTGCAAGGCCTCACTGCTGCCAATCTGGCTTACGTCATCTACACCTCAGGTTCGACGGGTCAGCCAAAAGGCGTGATGGTTGAACACCGCACCCTGAGCAATCTGGTGCATTGGCATTGCGAAGCCTTTGATCTGCAAGCCGGCAGCCATACTGCCAGCGTTGCCGGTTTTGGTTTCGACGCCATGGCCTGGGAAGTCTGGCCGGCGCTGTGTGCCGGTGCGACCTTGCATGTGCCGCCTGCCGATGTAAGCAACGAACAGCTTGATTCGTTGCTCGACTGGTGGCTGGCTCAGCCGCTGCAAGTGTCGTTCCTCTCGACGCCAGTGGCCGAGTACGCTTTCAGCCGTGACCTGCGTCACCCGACCTTGCGCACCTTGCTGATCGGTGGCGACCGCTTGCGTCAGTTCCATCGTGATCCGGGCTTTGTGGTGATCAACAACTACGGCCCGACCGAGGCCACTGTTGTCGCCACCTCGGGTCAGTTGTTCCCCGACGGCAGCCTGGATATCGGCAAGCCAATTGCCAACACCCAGGTTTATCTGCTGGACGAACATCAACAACTGGTACCGTTTGGCGTGGCGGGTGAGTTGTATGTGGCAGGCGACGGCGTAGCCCGTGGTTACCTGAACCGCCCGGAAATGACTGCCGAGCGCTTCCTCGACGATCCATTCAGCGAGCAGCCGGGCGCGCGTATGTACCGCACGGGTGACCTTGCGCGCTGGAATGCTGATGGCACGCTGGAATATATGGGTCGTAACGACGATCAGGTGAAGATCCGTGGCGTACGTATCGAGCTGGGCGAAATCGAAAGCCAGCTGGGCCAGTTGCCGGGCATCGAAGAAGCGTTGGTGCTGGCTCGCGAAGACGAACCGGGTCAGCCACGACTGGTGGGCTATTTCACCGAACGGGTTGACAGCACGCCACTGGTTGTGAATGACCTGCGTGCGGCCTTGCTGGAGCAGTTACCGGCCTACATGGTCCCCAGCGCGCTGGTGCGTCTGGACGCCTGGCCGCTGACGGCCAACGGCAAGGTCGACCGCCGCGCCTTGCCTGTCCCTGATCGCGATGCGCTGTTCACCGGCGAGTATCAGGCGCCGGAAGGCGAGCTGGAAATCGCTCTGGCGCAGATCTGGAGCGAATTGCTGCAAGTCGAGCGTGTCGGCCGTCATGACCGTTTCTTTGAACTGGGCGGTCACTCCCTGCTGGCGATGCGTATGGTTTCTCAGGTGCGTCAGCGCCTGTCGCTGGAGTTGTCGCTGGGCGACCTGTTCGCCGACAGCGCTCTGGCCGCTGTGGCGCAATGCCTGGGCAATGCCGACAAGAACGAACTGCCACCTATCGAAGTGCTGCCGCGCAGCGGGGCGGTTCCACTGTCTTTCGCCCAGCAGCGGATCTGGTTCCTGGCGCAGATGGAAGACGCCAACAGCGCCTATAACATCCCGTTGGGCCTGCAACTGACCGGGCAACTGGACACCCGTGCGTTGAAACGTGCGCTGGAGCGTATTGTTGCGCGCCACGACAGCCTGCGCAGTCGCTTCACTCAGGAAGAAGGCGAAGCCCGGGTACACGCTGCACCTGCAACCGTGGTTCCGGAGCTGAGCTGGCAGGACCTGCGCGGTCAGGATGATCAGGCCTTGCAGGACGTGGTCAAGGAGGAAGCGGAACAGGCTTTCGACCTGAATCACGAATTGCCGATCCGGGGTCGTCTGCTGTGCCTGGCCGAAGATCGCCATGTGTTGCTGCTGACCGTGCATCACATCGTTGCTGACGGCTGGTCGCTGGGAGTTCTGACCCGCGAACTCACCGCACTTTACAAGGCGTTCAATCAGGGGCTGGATGATCCGTTGCCGCCACTGGCCTTGCAATACGCCGATTACGCCATCTGGCAACGCAACTGGCTGGACAGCGAAAGACTGAGCAGCCAGGGCGATTACTGGCATCAGGCGCTTTCAGGCGCGCCAGTCTTGCTGACACTGCCGACCGACCGGCCTCGTCCGGCACGTCAGGACTACACGGGCGTCAGTCTTCCTGTGCGCTTCAACTCGCGTCTGAGCACCGAGATCAAAGCCTTCTGCCAGCGCCATGGTGTAACGCCGTTCATGCTGTTCATGGGAGCCTGGTCCGTGCTGCTGGCGCGCCTGTCCGGTCAGGACGAGGTGGTGATCGGTACGCCGGTTGCCAACCGCCGCCGCGCCGAAGTCGAGGGTTTGATCGGCCTGTTCGTCAACACTCTGGCCGTGCGTGTCGACACCTCGGGTGAGCCGGATGTCACTGAACTGCTGGCGCGCATCAAGACTCGTGTGCTGGAAGCCCAGGAGCATCAAGACCTGCCATTCGAGCAGGTTGTAGAGCGCTTGCGGCCGCCACGCAGCCTGGCCCATAGCCCGTTGTTCCAGACTTCGCTGGCCTGGGACGGCAGTCAGGGGCTGGAGCTGCATCTGGGTGATTTGCGCCTGGAGCCGCTGGGCGATCAACCGACCTTCGCCAAGTTCGACCTGACCTTGAGCATGGGCGAGACCGAGGAAGGCTTTGCCGGTGCTCTGGATTACGCAACGGCGCTGTTCGATGCAGCCACTGCCGAGCGTTATGTGTCCTATCTTGAGCCCTTGCTGTGGAGCATGGTCGGCAGCGACCAGTCTGTTCCGGCGCAGGTAGAACTGCTGGGCGCGCAGGAGCGCCGCCGTTTGCTGGTGGATTTCAACGCCAGCGAGCAGAGCTTTGTCCTCGACCAGCCTGTGCAGGCGTTGTTCGAGGCTCAGGTACTGCGCACTCCGGATGCCATTGCTCTGGAAAGCGAAGGTGTTCAACTGAGTTATCGCCAGCTCAACGAGGCCGCCAACCGTCTGGCCCATCACCTTATCGATCAAGGCGTGCAGGCCGACGATCGTGTGGCGGTGTGCCTGGAACGCGGCCCGAACCTGCTTGTCGGTTTGCTGGCTGTACTCAAGGCGGGTGGTGCCTACGTGCCGCTGGACCCAGGTTACCCGACCGAGCGTCTGGCCTACATGCTGGGGGACAGCGCAGCGCTGACCCTGCTGGTGGATGCCAGGACTCAGGACCGCTTCGCCGATAGCACGCTGCAACTGTTGAATCTGGACGTCTGCACCTGGGCGGCACAATCCGCTGAAAACCCGGTGGTGCCTGGCCTGAACGCAGACAATCTGGCCTACGTGATCTACACCTCCGGCTCCACCGGCACGCCAAAAGGCGTGATGGTCGAACACCGCGGCTTGTGCAACCTGGTGCAATGGAGTTCGCAGTTGTTTGTGCCGACTTCCCAAGGCGCTCTGTTGCACAAGACGCCAGTCAGTTTCGACGCTTCGGTATGGGAACTGTTCTGGCCGCTGTGTGCCGGCCTTCGCCTGGTACTGGCGCGTCCGGACGGGCATCGCGACCCTGCCTATCTGGCGCAGTTGATCATCGAGCGACAGGTCAGCGTGGTGCAGTTCGTACCGGCTTTGCTCCAGCAATTCCTGGAACTGGAAGAAAGCAGCCAGTGCGGCTCCCTGACCGATATCGTCTGTGGCGGTGGTGAGCTGACCGAGGCGCTGGCCCGTCAGGTACGCCAGCGTCTGCCAGGCGCACGCCTGCACAACGTTTATGGTCCGACCGAAACCACGGTGGATTGCAGCGTCTGGACCCTGGAACCTCAGGATGCAGTGCCAGACAGCGCATTGCCTATCGGCCGTCCTGTCAGCAACACCCGCCTGTATGTACTGGATGCCTACGATCAGCCCGTACCGCAAGGCGTGGTGGGCGAGTTGCATATCGGCGGTGCCGGTGTCGCTCGTGGCTACCTGAACCTGCCGCACATGCAGGCCGAGCGTTTCATCGACAGCCCGTTCGTTGCAGGTGACCGCCTGTACCGCAGTGGCGACCTGGTGCGTCAGCGTGCCGACGGCACTCTGGAGTTCCTGGGTCGTAATGACTTCCAGGTCAAACTGCATGGCCTGCGTATCGAACTGGGCGAAATCGAAGCACGACTGGCCACCCATCCGGCCATTCGCGAAGCGGCAGTCCTGCTGCATAACGAACGTCTGGTGGCCTGGTTCAGTTGCCATGAAGGCCAGGAAGCGCCGAGCATCGAAGTCCTGCGTGAATACGTGCTGGCCGGGTTGCCGGACTACATGGTGCCTTCGGCCTATGTCGCGCTGCCAACCTTGCCCCTGAGCCCCAACGGCAAGCTCGACCGCGCAGCCTTGCCGGAGCCGGGCGCGCAGGCGGTGTTGAGCCGCAACTACGAAACACCGCAGGGCGAGACAGAAACACAGCTGGCCGCACTCTGGGCCGAGCTGCTGCACGTGGAAACAGTCGGTCGTCAGGACAACTTCTTTGAACTGGGCGGGCATTCGTTGCTTGCCGTGACCCTGATCGCCCGCATGCGCCGTCTGGGCATGACCGCCGATATCCGCGTGTTGTTCGCCCAGCCGACCCTGGCTGCGCTGGCCAACTCCGCCGACAACAGCATCGGCAGCGAACTGCAAGTGCCAGCCAACCGGATTGGCGCAGATTGCCAGCACATCACCCCGGACCTGCTGCCTCTGGTAGCGCTGGAGCAGGACGCCATCGACCGTATCGTCGCCAGCGTTCCCGGCGGCGCAGCCAACGTGCAGGACATCTACCCGCTGGGGCCGTTGCAGGCGGGGATTCTTTACCATCACCTGGCAGCAGGCGACAACGATCCGTATCTGCTGCAACCGCAGTTCGCCTTTGCTGACGAATCACGCCTCGAAGCGTTCAGCAACGCATTGCAGCGAGTCATCGAGCGTAACGACATCCTGCGCACGGCACTGCTCTGGGAAGGCTTGCAGGCACCGGTGCAAGTCGTCTGGCGCCAGGCTCGTCTGAAGGTCGAAGAGATTGCACTGCAAGACCTGGCGAATGCGCCACGCATGGACCTGACCCAGGCACCGCTGCTGCATCTGGTGCATGCCTTTGATCCGGCCACCCAGCGAATCTCTGCTGTATTGCGCTTCCATCACGTGGTCATGGATCACGTGGCCCTTGAAGTGCTGGGCCACGAATTGCAGGCCATGCTCCTTGATGAAGAAGCACAGCTTGCGGCCCCTGTGCCGTATCGCAACTACGTCGCTCAGGTCCTGCAAGGTCCTGGCGATGACGCCCATGAAACCTTCTTCCGCGAACAACTGGGCGATATCGATGAGCCGACCTTGCCTTATGGTCTGCCTGTAGCGGCCGGCGAGGGCGAACTCAGCGAAGCGCGACTGCCACTGGACGTCGTCTTGTGCGGCAAGGTCCGCGATCAGGCCCGACAACTGGGTGTCAGTGCCGCAAGCCTGATGCACCTGGCCTGGGCTCAGGTGCTGGGCCAGTTGTCCGGTCGCGACAGCGTAGTGTTCGGCACGGTATTGCTCGGGCGTCTGCAAGGCGGTGAGGGCGTGGAGCGTGCTCTTGGCGTCTTCATCAACACCTTGCCACTGCGTATCGATCTGGGCAGCCAGCCTGTACGCGATGCGGTACTGGATACCCATCGCCGCTTGACCGGCCTGCTTGCCCACGAGCATGCACAACTGGCCCTTGCCCAGCGTTGCAGTGCCTTGCCGGCTGGCGCGCCATTGTTCAGCACGCTGCTCAATTACCGCCACAGTGCGGCACCTCAGGTCAGAGACGAAGCGGCCAGCACTGCCTGGCAAGGCATCGACGTGCTGAATGCCGAAGAGCGCAGCAACTATCCGTTGACCCTGAGCATCGACGATCTGGGCGAAACCTTCAGCCTGACCGCCCAGGCGGCACAGGGCATCGATGCCCAGCGAGTCTGCGGTTACCTACAGGAAGCCGTGGCCAATCTGGTCGAGGCGCTGGAGCAGCAGCCTGAAAACGGCATGCAGCAGTTGTCGGTGCTGCCAGCGGCAGAGCGTCAGCGCCTGCTGGTCGGCTTCAATATCACCCGTCGCGATTACCCACGCGAGTTGCCGGTGCATCGTCTGTTCGAGCAGCGTGCGGCCGCTCATCCGCAAGCCGTGGCCGCCGTACATGGCAGCCTCTCGCTGAGCTATGGAGAACTGAACGAACGCGCCAACCGCCTGGCTCATTACCTGATCGGGCAGGGCGTCAAGCCGAATGATCATGTGGCGATCCTGCTGCCACGTTCCATTGAGTTGCTGGTCGGCCAATTGGCCATCGGCAAATGTGCTGCGACCTATGTGCCGCTGGACATCAATGCACCCGCCGAGCGTCAGGTCTACATGATCGAGGACTGCAAGGCTGTATTCGTGCTGGCTCAGAGTGCGGCTTCGATTGACTCTGCTACTCCGCGCATCGATCTGGATAAGCTGGTTCTGGACGATCAGCCAGCCCATGATCCGGCTCTGGTGCAGAACTCCAACAGCGTGGCGTACGTCATGTACACCTCCGGTTCCACCGGCGCACCGAAAGGCGTGTGCGTGCTGCACCGCGGTATTGCCCGTCTGGTGTTGAACAATGGCTTCGCCGACTTCAACGAACAGGACCGTGTGGCCTTCGCCTCCAACCCTGCGTTCGATGCCAGCACCATGGAAGTCTGGGGCGCCTTGCTCAATGGCGGGCAATTGCTGGTCATCGACCACCAGACCCTGATCGACCCGGCGCGCCTCAGCGATGCCTTGCGCAATGTCAGCGTGCTGTTCCTCACCACCGCGCTGTTCAACCAGTATGTGCAACTGATCCCCGAAGCACTCAAGGGCCTGCGCTACCTGATGTCCGGCGGCGAGCGTGCCGATCCGGCCAGCTTCCGCGCCATGTTGGAACATGCGCCGGGCTTGCGTCTGGTGAACGGCTATGGCCCGACCGAAACCACCACCTTTGCGACTACCAACGAAGTGCGTGAAGTGGCCGAAGGTGCCGAGTCGGTATCGATTGGCCGACCTATCGGCAATACCAGCATTTATGTGCTGGATGCCCATCAGCGCCTGGTGCCGCAGGGTGTTATCGGTGAACTGTACATTGGCGGCGACGGCGTGGCTCAGGGCTACCTGAATCGTCCTGACCTGACCGCCGAGAAATTCCTCACCGACCCGTTCAGCGATGAGCCGGGTGCCACGATGTACCGCACCGGTGACCTGGGACGCTGGCTGGAAGACGGCCAACTGGAATGCCTGGGGCGTAACGACGATCAGGTCAAGATCCGCGGTTTCCGTATCGAACTGGGCGAGATCGTCAGCCGTCTCCACGAGCTGCCGAGTGTCCGCGACGCCGTAGTGCTGGCCCGTGAAGACGAGCCGGGGCGTGTGCGTCTGGTTGCCTACTTCACCCAGCATCAGGAAGTCGAAGCCCTCACGCCAGAACAGATGCGTGCGGCCTTGCAGGCCAACCTGCCGGAGTACATGGTCCCTGCCGCGTTCGTCGAGCTGGAAACCCTGCCTCTGACCGCCAATGGCAAGCTCGATAGCCGTGCGCTGCCCAAGCCGGATCGTTCGGCGCTGTTCGGCCTCACCTACGAAGCGCCGGAAGGCGAGATTGAAATCGCTCTGGCACAGATCTGGGCCGAGGTGTTGCAGGTAGAACAAGTGGGTCGTCACGATCACTTCTTCGATCTGGGCGGGCATTCCCTGCTGGCCATGCGCATGGTTTCCCAGGTTCGTCAGCAATTGGGCGTGGAGTTGCCATTGGGTGAACTCTTTGCTCTGGGCGAACTGGCCGCTGTGGCTGCTGCCGTTTCCGGTATCGAACGTACCGAACAGGCGCAGATTCTGCCGGCCTCTCGCGACCAGTCGCTGCCTTTGTCATTCGCCCAGCAGCGCCTGTGGTTCCTGGCGCAGATGGAAGGTGGCAACGAGGCGTACAACATCCCGATGGCCCTGAGCCTGCAAGGCGCTCTTGATGTGCCTGCGCTGTCCCGTGCCCTGGCTCGTATCATCGAGCGTCACGAAACCCTGCGCAGCCGCTTTGTCGCCCTTGAAGACGGTGCAGAAGTGCTGTTCGCGCCGGTGTCCGATGAAGTCGTGCTGCCGGTGGAAGACCTGCGCCATAACCCTGAAGCCCTGGCCGAGCGTGTTCGCACAGAAGCTGCGGCACCTTTCGACCTGACCCACGGGCCGGTGATCCGTGGCCGCCTGCTGCAAGTGGCCGACGATAATCACGTGTTGCTGTTGACCGTGCATCATATCGTTGCGGACGGTTGGTCCATGGGCGTGCTGACCCGTGAACTGCTGGCTCTGTATCCGGCCCTGCGTGTGGGTGGAGCTGATCCTTTGCCGACGCTGGCAATCCAGTACGCCGACTATGCCGTCTGGCAGCGTCAATGGCTGACCGGCGAGCGTCTGCAACAGCAGTCGGCTTACTGGCGTGAAGCACTGGGCGGCGCCCCGACGCTGCTGATGTTGCCAACCGACCGTCCACGTCCGGCGCAGCAGGACTTCGCGGGCGGTAGCCTTGCGGTGCATCTGGACGCAAACCTGAGCCGCGGCCTGCGGAATCTGGCTCAGCGTCAGGGCGTGACGTTGTACATGACGCTGATGACAGCCTGGGCGACGCTGCTGGCACGCCTGTCCGGACAGAACGATGTGGTGATCGGCAGCCCGATGGCAGGCCGTGGTCGCACCGAGCTGGAAGGGCTGGTCGGCCTGTTCGTCAACACCCTGGCCGTGCGTATCGACACCTCGGGCGCTCCAACCGGCAAAGCCTTGCTGGCACAGGTCAAGAAACGTGTTCTGGAAGCCCAGGATCATCAGGACCTGCCATTCGAGCAGGTAGTGGAAATCGTGCGTCCGGAGCGCAGCCTGGCTCACGCGCCACTGTTCCAGACCACCCTGAACTGGCTGGCGGGCGAAGGTTCGGTTCCGCCAATGGACGGGCTGATCGTCTCGCCGGTCGAGCAGGCCAGCCAGGTGTCCAAGTTCGACCTGTCGCTGAACCTGGGCGAGCAGGGCGAAACACTGGTCGGTACGCTGGACTACGCGCTGGCGCTGTTCGACGAAGCCACCGTGGGTCGTTACGTTCATTACTTCGAGCAACTGCTGCAAGCGCTGGTAGCCAACGAACAGGCGGTGCTGGATCAGGTCGCGCTGGTGGGCGAGCAAGAGCGTCAATACTTGCTGGAAGCACTCAACGCTACAGGTCTGGAAATCCCGCAAGGTCAGACTATCCATGGCTTGATCGAAGCCCGGGCCGTTCAGCAACCAGATGCCATCGCTTCGCAAGTGGGCGATCAGCACCTGAGCTACAGCGAGCTGAACAGCAAGGCCAATGCCCTGGCCCATCACCTGATCAGCCTGGGCGTACGCCCGGATGATCGTGTGGCCGTGGTCGCTCGTCGTGGTCTGGAAACACTGGTCGGTCTGCTGGCCGTGCTCAAGGCGGGCGCGGGTTATGTGCCGGTGGACCCGGCGCACCCGGACGAGCGTATCGCTTATCTGCTGGGCGACAGCGCGCCAGTGGCCGTATTGACCCTGCACGCGCTGATTGCAGGCTTGCCGCCATTGTCTGTGCCGGTCATTGCCCTTGATCGTCCAGACTGGGCCGACCAGCAAAGCAATCCGCTGGTGCCAGGCCTGACGGACGCCAATCTGGCTTACGTGATCTACACCTCAGGTTCCACCGGCCAGCCGAAAGGCGTGATGGTCGAACACCGCACCCTGAGCAATCTGGTTCACTGGCATTGCGAAGCTTTCGACCTGCACGCCGGCAGCCACACCGCTAGCGTCGCCGGTTTTGGTTTCGACGCCATGGCCTGGGAAGTCTGGCCGGCGTTGTGTGCCGGTGCGACCTTGCATGTACCGCCTGCGGATGTAAGCAACGAACAGCTTGATTCGTTGCTCGACTGGTGGCTGGCTCAGCCGCTGCAGGTGTCTTTCCTGTCCACGCCAGTGGCCGAGTACGCTTTCAGCCGTGACCTGCGTCACCCGACCTTGCGCACCTTGCTGATCGGTGGCGACCGCCTGCGTCAGTTCCATCGTGATCCGGGCTTTGCGGTGATCAATAACTACGGCCCGACCGAGGCCACTGTTGTTGCGACTTCGGGGCAGCTATTGCCCGATGGCAGCCTGGATATCGGCAAACCGATTGCCAACACCCGTGTTTACCTGCTGGACGAACATCAGCAACTGGTGCCGTTTGGCGTAGCCGGTGAACTGTATGTGGCAGGCGACGGCGTAGCCCGTGGCTACCTCAACCGTCCTGAAATGACCGCCGAGCGTTTCCTCGACGATCCATTCAGCGAGCAGCCGGGCGCGCGGATGTACCGCACCGGTGACCTTGCGCGCTGGAATGCTGATGGCACGCTGGAATATCTGGGTCGTAACGACGATCAGGTGAAGATCCGTGGCGTACGTATCGAGCTGGGCGAAATCGAAAGCCAGCTGGGTCAGTTGCCGGGCATCGAAGAAGCGTTGGTGCTGGCTCGCGAAGACGAACCGGGCCAGACGCGACTGGTGGCCTATTTCATCCAGCAGGCCAATACAACGCCGACTTCTGTCACCGAATTGCGTGCCGAACTGTTGACTGTCTTGCCGGGCTATATGGTGCCCAGCGCCTTTGTGCGTCTGGACGCCTGGCCGCTGACGGCCAACGGCAAGGTCGACCGTCGCGCCTTGCCTGCGCCGGACCGCGAAGCGCTGCCGGGTCGTGACTACGAGGCACCGCAAGGTCAGCTGGAAACCGATCTGGCCGAAATCTGGAGCGAGTTGCTGCAGGTTGACCGGGTAGGGCGTCACGACAACTTCTTTGAACTGGGCGGGCATTCGTTGCTGGCGGTTACGCTGGTGGCGCGCATTCGTCGCCTCGGGCTGGAAGCCGATATCCGCGTGTTGTTCGCCCAGCCAACCCTGGCCGCCCTGGCCAGCGGCATCGGCAGCAGCCATGGCGTGCAAGTGCCGGCCAACCTGATAACGGCGGATTGCTCACGCATCACGCCGGATCTGCTGCCGCTGGTAACCCTGGATCAGCCAGCCATCGACCGAATTGTCGCCAGCATTCCTGGCGGTGCTGCGAACGTGCAGGACATTTACCCGCTGGGGCCGTTGCAGGCCGGTATTTTCTACCATTACCTGACTTCGGTTGAGGACGATCCTTACCGCTTGCAGGCACGTTTTGCCTTTGCCAATCGCGAACGTCTGGACGCTTTCTGCTCGGCCTTGCAGCGTGTCATTGCCCGTAACGATGTGCTGCGCACCTCGCTGAGCTGGGAAGGTCTGGAAACGCCGGTTCAGGTGGTCTGGCGCAATGCCCAACTGCCGGTGGTCGAAGGGCCGCTGGCCGCCTTGAGCGACGCCGAGCCGCTGAATCTGGACGCGGCACCGCTGTTGCGTCTGGTGCATGCCGATGACCCGGACAACCAGCGCATCGTCGCCGTGCTGCTGTTCCATCACCTGATCATGGACCACATGGCGCTGGAGCTGTTGAGTCACGAGTTGCAGGCCGTGCTGCTCGGTCTTGAGGCGCAACTGCCTGAGCCTGTGCCGTATCGCAACTACATCGCCCAGGCTCTGCTGGGGCCGGGTGATGAGGCGCATGAAGCCTTCTTCCGCGAGCAACTGGGTGACCTCGACGAACCGACCTTGCCGTATGGTCAGGCAACTTTGCCGGGCGCGGATGTGCCAGGCGAAGCCCGTCAGCGTCTGGATGCTGCATTGTCCCGTCGGATCCGCGATCAGTCCCGTCAGTTGGGTGTCAGCGCCGCAAGCCTGATGCACCTGGCCTGGGCTCAGGTGCTGGGGCACTTGTCTGGCCGTGACAAGGTGGTGTTCGGCACCGTTCTGCTTGGACGTTTGCAGGGCGGCGAAGGGGTTGAGCGTACCCTGGGTGTGTTCATCAACACCTTGCCGCTGCGTATCGACCTGGGCAATCAGCCCGTGCGCGACGTGGTTCTGCAGACCCATCGCCGTCTGACCGGGCTGTTTGCCCACGAGCATGCACCACTGGCACTGGCCCAGCGTTGCAGCGCCTTGCCAGCGGGTGCGCCGTTGTTCAGCGCGCTGTTCAACTATCGTCACAGCGCAGCACCGCAAGCCGCCGATGAAGCAGCCAGCACCGCCTGGCAGGGCATCGAGTTGTTGCAGGCCGATGAGCGCAGCAACTATCCGTTGACCCTGAGCGTCGACGATCTTGGCGAAAACTTCGAGCTGAGCGCGCTGACTTCGGCGGGGATCGATGCACGCCGTATCTGCGCGTACCTGATCAACGCCGTGGAAGGTTTGATGGTCGCTCTGGAGCAGGCGCCGCAGACGCCGGTCGAGGCGTTGGGCATCCTGCCGGTTGCCGAGCGTGTCGAATTGCTGGAAGGCTTCAACGACCACCTGGCCGAACATGAAACCGCACTGACAGTTCATCAGCGCATCGAGCAGCAGGCTGTCCTGCAACCCGACGCCGTTGCTGCGCAAGTGGGTGGCCATCACTTGAGCTACAGCGAGTTGAATCGCCGTGCCAATGCGTTGGCCCATCATTTGATCGGCCAAGGCGTGCGTGCGGATGATCGGGTGGCGGTGGTTGCCCGTCGCGGCCTGGAAACGCTGGTCGGTTTGCTGGCTGTGCTCAAGGCTGGCGCAGGTTATGTGCCGGTAGATCCGGGGCATCCGGACGACCGCATCAGCTATCTGCTGGAAAACAGCGAGCCGGTGGTGGTGCTGACCCAGCTCGATCTGTTGGCGCGTCTGCCGGAACTGCCTGTGCCGGTGATCGCTCTGGATCGCCCGGACTGGGCGGCCAACCCGGAAAACCCAGTGGTTGCGGAGTTGACCTCGGGCAATCTGGCCTATGTGATCTACACCTCGGGCTCTACCGGCCTGCCAAAGGGCGTGATGGTCGAACACCACACCCTGAACAATCTGGTGGACTGGCATTGCCAGGCCTTCGACCTGCAAGCTGGCAGTCACACCGCCAGCGTGGCCGGCTTTGGCTTCGACGCCACGGCCTGGGAAATCTGGCCAGCCCTGTGCGCCGGTGCCGTGCTGCACATTCCGCCGGCCGAGGTGGAAAACGAACAGCTCGATACGCTGCTTGACTGGTGGCTGGCTCAGCCGCTGCAAGTGTCCTTCCTGCCGACTCCGGTGGCCGAGTACGCTTTCAGCCGCGAGCTTCGTCATCCGACCCTGCGCACCTTGCTGATCGGTGGCGACCGTCTGCGTAACTTCAACCGCGATCCGGGCTTTGCCGTGGTCAACAACTACGGTCCGACCGAAGCCACGGTCGTGGCCAGTTCCGGCACCATGGAAGTGGGCGGCGTGCTGCATATCGGCAAGCCGGTGACCAATGCCCGTCTCTATGTCCTGAACGAACGTCAGCAGCCTGTGCCGCTGGGTGTGCCGGGCGAGTTGTACATCGGCGGTGCCGGTGTTGCCCGTGGCTACCTGAACCGTCCGGACCTGACGGCCGAGCGTTTCCTCGACGATCCATTCACCGGGCAGCCGGGCGCACGTATGTACCGTACTGGCGACCTGGTGCGCTGGCTGGTCGACGGAACCCTGGAATACCTGGGCCGTAACGACGATCAGGTGAAGATCCGTGGTGTGCGTATCGAACTGGGCGAGATCGAGCAGCAACTGGCTCTGTGCCCAGGCATCGGCGAAGTCGTGGTCACCACCCAGCGTCTGGAACAGGGGGCGTTGCGTCTGGTGGCGTACTTCACCCGTCTGGACCCTGAACTCGACGGCAGCACCTTGCGCACCCATCTGTTGGGCCGCTTGCCGGAATACATGGTGCCAGCCGCTTATGTCGGCCTCGATGCACTGCCACTGACCCAGAACGGCAAGGTTGATCGCCGTGCGCTGCCGGTACCGAGCCTGGATGCCATGGCGACTGCCACCTATCAGGCACCTGCCACGCCGCTGGAAGAGCGTCTGGCCGAGCTGTGGGCCGAAGTGCTGGAAGTCGAGCGAGTAGGGCGACACGACAGCTTCTTCGAGCTGGGCGGTCATTCCCTGTCGGCGATCCGTCTGGTCAGCCTGATCCAGAAGTCCGGTGTGCCGCTGACTCTGGCCGAGCTGTTCCAGCATTCCAGTATCGCTGCGCTGGCCGGTCTGCTTGACCAGCGTCCAGCCGGGCCGACAGAAGCTGAAGAGGTTATTACCGTGCGTGCGGACGGCAAACAGCCGCCGTTGTTCCTGGTCCATGACTTCACCGGCCTGGATGCCTACTTCCCGGTGCTGGGCCGTCATCTGGAAGGCGACTTCCCGATCTACGGATTACCGGGCATCGGCCTGGGGCAACCACAGCTGCGTACCATGGAATGTCTGGCGGCACGTCTGGTCGATCTGATTCGCGAAGTGCAGCCCCATGGCCCGTACCGTCTGGCTGGCTGGTCGTTCGGCGGGGTGCTCGCCTATGAAGTTGCCACGCAACTGCTGGGCATGGACGAGAAGGTCGGTTTCCTCGGCCTGATCGACACCTACGTGCCGCGTCTGACCGATCAGGGCAAGGCGCGCTGGCAAGGGCCGAACCTGCTGGAGCGGCAACTGCTGTCTCACTGCACCGCGCACTGGAAGGCCCAGGGCGAAGCGGGTGTTGCACCACTGGCGCGTCTGGCTTCGATTCTGGAGCAGCCGGCCATGCCGGGCTTCGAGGACCTGCTGTTGCTGTGCCGCGAAGAGCACCTGCTGCATCCGGAACTGGCTCAGGCCAGCGATCAGCAACTGCAGCACTTCCTTGAGCGGGAAGTGGCCCATGGTCACGCCCTGGCCCATTACCGACTGGAACCCATCAGCCTGCCGGTACACCAGTTCCGCGCCGAGGAGCGTCCGATGGCGCCGGCCGGAACCAGTGCGACCCTGGGTTGGGCCGAAGCCTTGCAGCCGGAGCAGTTGCACAGCATCGACGTGCCGGGTGATCACCAGAGCATGATGCAGGCACCTCATGTGCAGGTGCTCGGTCAGGCCATCGCTCAGGTGCTGGCGGCGGAACCGGCCAAGGCTCCGGCAGCGCCTGCCTATCAGGCCTTGCTGGCCATCCAGAGCGGCAAGAACGGCAAGGCTCCGCTGTTCTGTGTGCCGGGCGCCGGTGACAGCGTCACCAGCTTTATCGGCCTGGTCGAGGCGTTTGGCCCGGACTGGCCGATCTATGGCCTGCAACCGCGAGGGCTGGACGGACGCAGCGTTCCCCATAGCCGGGTCGAGGCGGCGGCAGAGCGTTACATGCAGGAGATCGAGGACTTCTATCCTCAGGGGCCGTTGCATCTGGTCGGCCATTCCTTTGGCGGCTGGGCGGCTCATGCCATGGCGATAAAGCTTCAGGAGCGCGGCCGCGAAGTGGCTTCCCTGACGCTGATCGACAGCGAAGCGCCTGGCGGTGAAGGCGTGCTCAGCAAGCCTTACACCACCACGGCGGCGTTGAAGGAACTGATCGAGGCGCTGCAGATTTCCAGTGGCAAGCGTCTTGATCTGGACCTGCAAAGCTTCACCGATGGTGATGACGCCACCCAGTTGCGCCTGTTGCAGGAAGCCATGGTCCGTGTCGGTCTGCTGCCGCCACGTCTGGCACCGCAGGCGCTGCACGGGATCTTCCGCACCTTCTCCAGTGCCTTGCGCACCGTGTACCGACCAGGCCAGGGCTACACCGGCCCGGCCAGTCTGGTGCGGGTGACGGACACGCGCCTGGACGCCGAAGCCAACCTGGTCGAACAGGCCGCCATGGCGGTCGGCTGGCAGCATCTGTTGCCACAACTGGCGATATGGGACGGGCCGGGTAACCACTTCAGCATCCTCAAGGCCCCAGACGTCTACAGCCTTGCGGCCTGGTGGTACGACAGGCTGACAGTCGGAGTCGAGGAAACGCTGTCATGAGGCCATGAAGAAAGGAGCTTCCCGCCGATGAGCGCGGGAAGCTGCGCTGCACAGAACACCGAAAAGTCAGTTACCGCCCCGTTTGGTGGGCGCGATCTTCAAGTATCAGTGGGCATCTATGAACAAGTCGAAATTGCGTAAGGTTGGATTGGGTACTGCCCTGGTATTGGTCTTGGGTGCCGTGTTGTATGCAATTGAAGCCCCGGCCAAGCCGCCGACCTATATCACCGCCAGGGTCGAGCGAAGCGACATCGAAAACGCCGTGCTGGCCACAGGTGTGCTGGAGGGCATCAAGCAGGTGGACGTTGGTGCTCAGGTTTCGGGGCAGTTGAAGTCGCTCAAGGTCAAGCTGGGCGATAAGGTCAAGAAGGGCCAGTGGCTGGCTGAAATCGACCCGTTGGTACTGCGCAACACCTTGCGTCAGGCCGAAGTGGACGAGGAAAAGCTACAGGCCGACCGGCTCTCGGCAAGGGCTCAGATGAAACAGGCCAAGCGCCTTTATGATCGCTACAAGGAATTACAGACCGATCAGTCTATTTCCCGTCAGGACTTCGAGAATGCCGAGTCCGACTATGAAGTTCAACAGGCCAACGTCAGTGCGCTGGATGCACAGATCAAAAGCGCCCAGGTGCAGATCGACACGGCCAAGGTCAATCTGGGCTATACCCGCATCGTCGCGCCGATTGATGGCGACGTGGTAGGTATCGTGACCCAGGAAGGCCAGACCGTTATCGCCCAGCAACTTGCGCCGGTACTGCTCAAGCTGGCGGACCTGGACACCATGACCATCAAGGCCCAGGTGTCCGAGGCTGACGTGATTCATATCAGCACGGGTCAGGAGGTCTACTTCACGATTCTGGGTGAAGAGAAACGCTACTACGCCACGCTACGCGGCACCGAGCCTGCGCCGCAGGACTACCTGGAAACCGAAGGCAGTGGTTCGTCATCCAAGCAGAACTCTGCGGTGTTCTATAACGCGCTGTTTGAAGTGCCGAACCTCGATCATCGCCTGCGCATCTCCATGACCGCCCAGGTGCGTATCGTCCTCGACACCGCCAAGAATGCCCTGAGCATGCCGGTGGCCGCGCTGGGCAATCGCGATGCCGAGGGTGCCTATACCGTGCGCGTTCTGGACAAGAGCGGCTTCGCCCAGGAGCGCAAGGTTCAGACCGGGATCAACAATAACGTTCAGGTGGAGATCAAGAACGGGCTCGCCGAAGGTGATCAGGTTGTCATCGCCGATCCGTCAGCGACCGTGGCGGGGTCTTGAGCATGAACCAGAAGGTAGAGGTTGCAGCTCTTCACGAGACGACGATCGATACGGGCAGCCCGATCCTGCACCTGCAAGGTGTGAGCCGCAGTTTCATGGCCGGAGACCGCGAGTTTCTGGCGCTCAAGCACATCGACCTGGCGATTCACGCTGGCGAACTGGTGGCGATCATCGGTGCATCGGGTTCGGGCAAGTCGACCCTGATGAATATCCTCGGCTGTCTGGACCATGCCAGTGGCGGCAGCTACAAGGTCAACGGTCAGGAAACCTGTGACCTCGACGACGAAGAACTGGCCGCGCTGCGCCGTGACCATTTCGGCTTCATTTTCCAGCGTTATCACTTGCTGCCGCACCTGGATGCCGTGCGCAACGTCGAGATTCCGGCTGTGTATGCCGGTAAATCCCAGATTCAACGGCACCAGCGCGCCGAAGAGTTGCTGACGCGCCTTGGGCTCGGCGGGCACCTGTCGCACAGGCCGAGCCAGATGTCCGGTGGTCAGCAGCAGCGGGTGAGTATTGCCCGGGCACTGATGAACGGTGGCCAGGTGATTCTGGCCGACGAACCGACCGGTGCTCTGGATACTGCCAGTGGCAAGGAGGTGATGAACATCCTTCTGGAGTTGCATGCCCTGGGCCATACGGTGATTCTGGTCACCCACGACCCCAAGGTCGCCGCCAACGCCGAGCGGATCATCGAAGTCAGTGACGGCGAGATCATCAGCGACCAGCGCACGGCGCAGAAAGCACAGGCGGCGCCTGAACCCGAGCCGCAATTGCAGCACGGTGCCGCGCCCCGGCGCCTGGGTGTCAGCCTCGGTCTGTTTCGCGAAGCCTTCAACATGGCCTGGATCGCTCTGATCTCGCACCGCATGCGTACCTTGCTGACCATGCTCGGGATCATCATCGGCATCACTTCGGTCGTGTCCATCTCGGCCATTGGCGAAGGGGCCAAGCGCTACGTGCTCAAGGACATCCAGGCCATCGGCAGCAACACCATCGATATCTATGCCGGCAGCAACTTCGGTGACAGCCGGGCCAAGTCCATCGAAACCCTGTTGCCGTCCGACGTCGCGGCGCTCAACCGGATGTATTACATCGACAGCGCTACGCCGGTGGTCGGTCGCAGCATGCTGGTGCGCTATCGCAACATTGACGTCGATGCCCAGCTCAACGGCGTCAGCAACCGGTACTTCCAGGTACGCAATATCCAGTTGGCGGCAGGCATCACCTTCAACGAGCAGGATGCAAGGCGTCAGGCCCAGGTGGTGGTGCTCGATCACAACACTGCGCAGCGGCTGTTCGGGCCGGGTGTGAATCCGTTGGGGAAGGTGATCCTGATCGGCAACCTGCCATGTACGGTGATTGGCGTGACCAGCGATCACAAGAACCTGTTCATCGCCGGTAATACCCTCAATATCTGGATGCCTTACGAGACGGCAGCCGGCCGTGTGCTGGGCCAGCGCCATCTGGACAGCATCAGTGTGCGGGTCAAGGACGGCATGCCGAGCAAGCAGGTGGAAGAAGAGATCAAGGCCCTGATGCTACAGCGTCACGGCACCAAGGACTTCTTCACCAACAACCTCGACAGCGTCATGCAGACGGTTCAGAAGACCAGCCGCTCGCTGACCTTGCTGCTGTCGCTGATTGCGGTGATTTCCCTGGTGGTCGGTGGTATCGGGGTGATGAACATCATGCTGGTGTCGGTGACCGAGCGGACCCGTGAGATCGGTATCCGCATGGCCGTCGGCGCTCGCCAGTCGGATATCCGCCAGCAGTTTCTGGTGGAGGCTGTGATGGTGTGCCTGATTGGCGGGGTAATCGGTATCGCGTTGTCGTACGGGATCGGCTACCTGTTCACGCTGTTCGTCAAACAATGGGAAATGGTGTTCTCACCGGCCTCGATCGTCACCGCCTTTGCCTGTTCGACACTGATTGGCGTGCTGTTCGGCTTTGTACCGGCACGCAATGCGGCAAGGCTTGATCCTATCGAGGCGTTGGCGCGGGATTGATACCCGCGCCCCGGGGTGTTTCCAGGGCCTCAGTTGGCCATGGAAACACCTTCGGATGACGCATACATCCAGCGCATCAGTGAATTGCGTCCGCTGATCCCCAGCTTGACGGCAGCGCGGCGTTGATAGCTGCCCACGGTATTGACCTTGAGTGTCAAACGCTCGGCCTGTTCCAGAGCGGTATGCCCGGCCAGCAGCCCAAGACAGACCTGTGTTTCACGCTCGGACAGCTTCAGGCCGGTTTCGCGCAGGCGTTCGTGGAAACGGTCTTCGAGGCTTTCAGTCTTGTTCGATTCTGCCCTGGAGATAGCGGTCTGCAAGGCATCCACATGCTTGTCCAGAATCGAGAACAGAAATGGCGAAATGTCTTTCAGTCGACGGCGCTCGGCAGCCGAGAAGCAAGGAGAGGGAGGCGCGCGAAAGACGGTGATTCTGCAGCAGTAGCCATCCGACTCCTGCGTTGGGTAAAGATGAACCGAATCGGTGAAAAGTGCGAGGTTTCGCGGTGCGGCTACCGTGTCGTTAAAAACGGCCCGGGTTGGAGAAGGCTGGGATTGCCAAGGTTGTGGCAGCGCGTGGAGGTGCATGGCATCGACGGTGAGCTGGGTATTGATCAGTTCATGGAACGCGCTTGAGAAGTTGCGCGTGCCAATGCAGGCCATGACTCTGCCAATTTTCGGAAATAGTGTATGGGGCATTTTGTCATCCATGATGATGTAGCAGGGACCCGTTTTCGACGCCAATAAAGAGACCTTGGTCACGAATATGTACATGCGCGATTGCCTGTATATACATTTTCAGGTAGTGCCATGTCATTTTTTTCTGTTACACCAGATGTAATGAAATGGCTTAAATCGATGAACTCTATTCCTTTTAAATCAATGCCTTGAAGGATTTATCTAAGAGCGTATAGAGATTTTTACGAGCAGGCTTTAGGTTCTATTTTGTACGCATCCTGTTACATATTCTCGACTTTTGCAGGGTATACGTGAGGATATGCAGGCCGGATAAAAACGGCGCACAAAGGGTTGGGCGCCGATTGCCAATTGGGTGACCAGCTTCAGATTTACAGCGATTCCCTGGTCAGATGGCGGGGATCTGGCCAATGCCTATGGCGCCCATGAAAAGGATCCAGGACAGGGCAAGCCATGTCCCCGGCAGGACCTTTATGCCTCAGATGTCCTGCTCGTTTGCGCGTCCGGCACGAAGGCCATCCATCACCAGGTCCATCAATCTTGCCAAGCGTACACGCCATTCGCCACGGGAATCGATTTGCCATATGCCAGCGATTGCTAAAAAGAAGTCATCGGTAGTCACGCCTGCCCGGATCGTACCGGCCTCTGTATTGGCGCGCAGCAGCAGGTCCGCTGCGGCTTCTACCGTGGCATACCCCGATTTTCCCTGACATGCCAAAGCTGCGGAGGCTTGCTGCAATGCTGTCGCCAGCCCGGCCTTGGTCATCGCATATTCGGCCAGGCAATCCATCCACTCTCTGAGAGCCTGTGCCGGAGGTTTTTCGGCAAGTAGCTGCTCAGCCAGAGAAGCTACTTGCTGCATTTCGTGCTGATACACCTCAAATACCAGGTCTTCTCTGGTGGGAAAGTGGCGATAAAAAGTGGCTTGCCCAACTCCGGCCTTTTTAGCGATGGCGGTAAGCGGAACAGTTGGGGAGAGCGTCAGCTCTACAACGGCAATCTTCAGTATGCGTTCTCTGTTTTGCTTCGCGTCGGCACGCTTGGGCAGTTCGGCTTCAGGGGCCACTGATTAATCCTTCATGTTGTTGCAAAGCGGACAACTGTCCGGTAGCTTGCATTAAGCGGACAATTGTCCGATTGCGTAATGACTCTGGAGCTTACTATGAATAGTACGGGTAACACGATTCTGATCACGGGCGGTACCTCTGGCATAGGCCTTGGCCTGGCTCTCGGGCTTCACAATGCAGGTAACAAAGTGATCATTGCCGGGCGGCGCAAGGAGTTGCTGGACGAGGTCGTACTGCAAAACCCGGGGATCGAGGCCATTGTGCTGGATGTTACCGACCCGGACTCCATTTTAAGCGCAGCCGAAGCTCTGGCGACCAGCCATCCTGATCTTAATGTTCTTATCAACAACGCAGGGGTCATGTACTGGGAAGACATTACCAACCCGCAAGACCTGAGCATCGCTGAAAATATTGTCGTCACCAATTTGCTGGGCACCATCAGGATGGTGTACGCACTGCTTGCGCAACTGACCCAGCGACCTGAGGCGACTATCGTTAATGTCAGTTCAGCCCTGGCGTTTGTGCCACTGCCTGCAACACCTACTTATAGTGCGACAAAAGCTGCCATTCACTCATTCACCCAAAGTCTGCGGGTGCAACTGGCAGATACGGCAGTCGAAGTACTCGAGCTGGCACCGCCAGGTGTACGGACCACATTGCTTGGGCAGGAAAACGATGAGCGCGCCATGCCGCTGGATGAGTTCCTGAACGAGGCATTCGATTTGCTTGGCAGAACCCCGACTCCCCCGGAAATCATTGTCGAGCGCGCCATGCCTCTGCGCCTTGCCGAAGCGAACGGCTCTTTCGATGACGTGCTGAAAATGCTCTCCCATATCAAATCACCGGCAGAATAAACTACCCGATTGAATGGAAGGGTGCGATGGCAGCCCTCGCTTGTGAGGAGGGCTGACTGTCGAGTCTATCGATCAGTTGAGAAGTGATGCGAAGGAATGATCGTTGATGTTTTCAGTACGGATCGGGGGTAGGGCAGTGGTGCGGCAGTCAATCATGGTCAGGATCGTGGCAAGCATGGCGTTTCTGGCTCTGGCTACAGGATGCACCCGTCAGCCAGAGGCTGAAACGGCCATGACGCACCACGCGAGTTTTCAGGCGTATCTGCAAGACACCCGGCAGGAGATTAGCGAGCGGCGTCTCTTCCAGACCGAAAGCCGTGACAATGAACTGGTATGGAACGCGCCTTTCGAGATTCGCCCAGCTACTCCGTCCGGCAAGGCGTTGCTTCTGCTGCACGGATTGGGTGATTCACCCTGGTCATTCGTGGATGTTGCCCAGGATTTCGCCGATCAGGGATATGTCGTGCGGGTTGCGTTGCTGCCCGGGCATGGCACCCGGCCTGAAGACCTGATCGATATTCATCTGGAAGAATGGCAGCAACTGGTGCAGGAACAGGTCGCATTGCTGCGACAGGAGTTCCCGGAAGTCTACCTGGGAGGGTTCTCGACCGGTGCCAATCTGGCGCTCGCCTATGCCATGAAGGATCCTGGCATCAGTGGTCTGGTGCTGTTCTCACCGGCTATACGCTCCAGTGCCACCTTCGATTGGGTGACGCCATGGCTGGCCCATGTCAGGACCTGGCTCGTCGCGCCTGACGGGACGCGCCCGCAGCAATCACCGGTACGCTATTACAACGTGCCCACCAACGGCTTCGCTCAGTTCTACCGCAGCAGCGTGGCGGTTCGCAGCTTTATAGAGCATGAAAACTTCGACCGGCCCGTGGCCATTGTCCTGAGTGAAAAGGATTCAGTGGTCGACGTGCAGTATGTGCGAGAGCTATTCAGCAGCCGCTTTACAAACCCCGCCAGCCGGTTGATCTGGTATGGCCAGGAAAAGGCAGGCGCACCGGACTCATCACGCATCCTGACCCGCACGGACCGACTTGCAGATGAACGTATCAGCCAGTTTTCACACATGGGCATCCTGTTCTCGCCGCAAAACGCGCTTTACGGCCGATCAGGAAAACTGCGTTTCTGCTGGAACAGCCTGAATACCAGGGATGTTGCGCGCTGTGAGGCAGGAGAAGAGGTGTGGTATTCCGAGTGGGGCTATCGTGAGCCGGGCAAGGTGCATGCACGGCTGACTTACAACCCGTACTTTGCGTGGCAATCGCAGGTTATCCGAGGTGTGCTGGAGGCCGCGAAGCCGAAGGGGTAGGAGCTTGCCGGGTTAAGGTGCACACAATTCGTAGGAGGCAGCTTGCTGGCGAAAAGGCCTGAAACCGGCAGATATTCTGCGTCTGTACGCTGAAGTCGCCAGCAAGCTGCCTCCCACAAAGTGATTTATGGGTTTTTTACCACCTGAAATTGACGGAAGTCACCAGTTCGCGCTCATCGCCGTAGCGGCAAATCGCAAACTCGCAGTAGGTGTACTTTTTATTGGTCACGTTGTTTGCACTGAGGGAAACGTCCCAGTTCTTGTCGATCTGGTAGCTGGCCATGGCGTCGAACAGGAAGTAAGCCGGCATCTGCGATTCGATACCCGAAGCCTGGGTTGTGCCCTTGTAGCGGGCACCGCCACCAATCTTCAATTGCGGCAGGCCGAGCAGGGCGAAGTTATAGTCGGTCCACAATGCAGCCTGGTGGTACGGCGTATCTTCGCTGCGCTGGCCAACTTCCCCCGGGACCGAGCTTTCGGTAATGCGTGCATCGGTGTAGGCATAGGTGGCAATGACGCTTAGTTGCGGCGTCACATCGGCCTTGGCTTCCAGCTCCAGTCCGCGGGAACGCTGTTCGCCCGTCTGCGAAGAAACGTTATTGACAGTCTTCAGCACGTTTTTCTGGGTCAGCTCATAGACAGCGGCACTCAACAGGATATTGCTGCCAGGGGGCTGATAGCGAATACCGATCTCATACTGCTTGCCTTCGGTCGGCTCGAAGCTCTGGGTAGGAGCATCCGCCACCGCTACCGGGAAGAACGACTCGCTGTAGCTGATGTATGGAGCCAGGCCGTTATCTGCCTGGTACACCAGGCCGGCGCGCCATGTGGTTGATTCGTCTGACTGGTGCCGTTTCTGGCCGTTGGCAAAAGCTTTCTGGTCCTGGTTGGCCCAGTCGTGGCGACCACCGAGTAGCAGCAGCCAGTGATCGTCAAACTTGATCTGGTCTTGCAGATAGACTCCGGTCTGCAGGGTATCGATCTGTGAGCCACGTTCAAGGGCCAGCGCCTTGTTCACTACCACCGGCTGCCCATAGTTGTAGGTGGCAAGATTCAAAGAGGGCGCGTTGCCCCTGAAGTTATGCGAGTCATAAGATGCATCATAGGTGTCGGCACCAATCAGAAAGGTGTTTTCCACACCGCCGATGTTCCAGCGTGCTTCGACGTTGGTATCGCTGGCCAAGGCTCTGGAGCGCTCGTGACGGTCGCTGTACTGGCGAGTCAGCAAGCCATTTCTGGCAGCAGAATTGACCGCCGCTATTGCTGCGGCGTTATTGTTCGGGACCTGCAAGTACTTCCACTTCATCTCCGCTTCGTAATAACGCAGCTTGTTGCTGATGCGGATGTTGTCGTTGAAGTTATGCTCGAACTCATAACCGATGGCGGACATTTCGCCATTCATGTCGTCGTAGCCGGGCTCGCCGATGAAGTCGTGACGGCCAATGGTAAAGGGGCCGTTGCCGAGGCCTTTGACGAGCTGGTAAGGCAGCGGCGCGGAGAAGCGCGTGTCGCTTTTCTGGTGGAAAGCCAGCAAGGTCAGCGACGTGTCTTCATTGGGACGCCAGGTCAGGGCCGGAGCAATGTAGAGCTTGTCATCATTGATATGGTCCTGCTGAGTGCCACTGTCGCGTTGCAACAGGGTCAGGCGATAGCTGAGGGTATCGCTGTCGCCAAGCGGGCCGCTGAAGTCGGCTGTCAGTTGCTTGCGGTCGTTGTTGCCATATTGCAGGCCCAATTCATGAAGCGGGGTATCGGTCGGGCGCTTGCTGACACCGTTGACGAATCCGCCTGGTGACAACTGGCCGTACAGGACCGAGGCCGCGCCACGGATCACTTCCACACGCTCAAGGCCGTAGGGTTCCTGGACGCCGTCGTAGGAGTTGTTCTGCAGGCGCATGCCGTCACGCAGCGAACCGCCAGTAGCAGACTCTACGTCGAAACCGCGAATACGGAAGCGGTCGGACGTGCGGTTGAAGCTCGAAGGCTGGCTGGTGAACCCCGGCGTGTAGCTCAGCACATCGGCCAGGGTGTCGGACTTGCGGTCGCGGATTTCATCGGCAGTCACTACGGACAACGACTGCGGTGTTTCGGTTATGGCCGCATTGGTCTTGGTGGCGCTGGTATTGCGCAGGGCAACCTTGCCGGCCAGCGGAGCCGTCGGGTTCTCCTGGGTGTCGGCGTTGATGTTGATATTGGTGAGCTGAACTGCGTTGCTGTCGGAGGTTTCATCCGCCGCGATTGCCTGCGCCGAGATGACGCTGCTCAAAGCCAATGCCAGGGTAGTCAGGTGAAACACAGGAGGGCGTCGTGTGTAATGTTTTTCGGTGCTAGCTGTTGTTTTTCTTTCGAGCATCGAGAGAGTCCTTGGATTTGCAGTGTGGCTTGTGGAATAGCTATATATGCCCTGGATCCTGTGTTGTCAGGCGCTCAACCGGGCTGGTGTCAACTGGCCGTACTTTATCTGTAAATGATAAGGTTTTGCATTAAGATTGTTACAAAGACACAGATTTATTTCATTTTCGATACATTCTGTGGCCCACTTATGCCCCTCATAGCCTGACGGGACAAAAAAACGATGCAGGGCATTGCTCGATGAGTGATTCGATTAGCCCTCTCCCGAGTGGAGAGAAGGCCATGCTGAAAGCCACCGGAGTGCGGTTGAGCTATGGCGAGCAGCAGATTCTCAACGGCGTCAGCCTGGACATCCCCGAAGGCCGTTTCACGGCGCTGATCGGTGCCAATGGATGTGGCAAGACCACCTTGCTCAATGTACTGGCGCATATGCTGCGCCCGAGCGCTGGCGAGGTTCAGGTGTCCGGCAAACCGCTGCGCCAGTATTCGCGTCGGGCGCTGGCACAACAGATGGCATTGCTGCCCCAGCGTGCAACATCACCCGCGGGCATGAGTGTGCGTGAGCTGGTCATGCAAGGCCGTTTCCCCTGGCAGAGCTGGTGGCGCCAATGGTCCGAGCAGGATCAGCAGGCCATTGACCGCGCCATTGAACTGACTGGTATCAAGCCTTTGCTTGATCGCTCGCTCGCAACCCTGTCGGGCGGACAGTTGCAGCGTTGCTGGATTGCCATGACCCTGGCCCAGGACACTCCGGTGATTCTGCTGGACGAGCCGACCACCTTCCTCGATATCGCGCACCAGATCACGCTGCTTGAGCTGCTGGTGGACCTTCGCGAGCAAGGCAAGACCATCGTGGCCGTGCTGCATGACCTGAACCAGGCTGCGCGTTACGCCGATCATCTGGTGATGATGCGTGAAGGTCACTTGCTGGCCCAGGGCGCGCCTGCCGAGGTGTTCACCCGGGAAAACCTCAAGGCGGTCTTCGATCTGGATGCACATATCATCACCGACCCTTATTCCGGTGACCTGTTGTGCGTTCCGCAATCGAGTCGAAGCAAGCCGCTGACTGTGCGGGAGGCGATGTGAGTCACGGCTTGCGATTGCCTGTCTGGCTGGGTTTGTTGATGGCAATTGCCCTTGCAGCGCTGCTTCATCTGGCGGTCGGCGCAAAAAGCATTCCCTGGCACGAGACCTGGCAGGCACTGGTTGCCTATGCGCCGGGCAACCCGGACCACAGCGTCATTCGTGGCAGCCGTCTGCCGCGTTTGCTGGTCGCGCTGTTGGTGGGCGCCAGTCTTGGGCTTGCCGGCACCATCATGCAGGCGGTCGGCGATAACCCGTTGGCCGACCCCGGGATTCTCGGTATCAATAGCGGTGCTGCGCTGTTCGTGGTGTTCGGGCTGCTGGTGATGCCGGGCAACGATTTGTCGATGATCCCGTTATTTGCCTTTGCCGGTGCGCTGACGGCTGCCATCGGCGTTCTGCTATTGGCGGGCAGGGGCCACAACCCGATTCGACTGACGCTGTCGGGGGCCATGATTGCGGCGCTGTTCAGTGCAGTCACTTCAATTCTGTTACTGCTCGATCAGCAGGGCCTCGACAGTCTGCGCCGCTGGCTTACCGGTTCAATCGGCGTGACTGGCGGCACGATGCAGGCCTGGGTCTGGCCCTATGTCTTGCTGGGCATGTTCCTGTGTCTGATCAACGTGCGAGCCTTGAATGCTCATCGCCTGGGGCCGCAGGCTGCTGCGGGCATGGGCGTCAATCTATTGAAGATGCGCGTGTTCGGGCTGGCCTCGGTGGTCTTGTTGTCCGGGTGTGCCGTGGCGCTGGCAGGGCCTATCGGGTTTGTCGGGTTGGTAGTGCCGCATGCGGCACGCCTGCTGTTTGGCGATGACTATCGTCGGCTGCTACTGGCAGCGCCTTTGCTTGGTGCGCTGCTGCTGATTCTGGCGGACATCGCAGCTCGCACCGTGGTCAGCCCGTTCGAGCTCAATACCGGCATCGTGACCGCGCTGATCGGCGGCCCCGTTTTTGTCATCCTGGTGTTGAGGAAGGTCAAATGAGGCGCGCCGGACTGACCCTGCCCAGATCCTTGCCGTTGCTGCCCTGGATTGCCCGGCCCATCGACCTGATTTCTGTGCTGGTGCTGACATGTGCCGTCATTGGGCTGGCGCTGTACGCACTGACCGTGGGCAGTTTTTCCCTGAGTGTCGCCCAGGCCTGGCAAGCATTGCTGGCACCCGAGGAGGCCAGCCCGACAGTACGCAATCTGCTCTGGGAGCTGCGATTGCCCCGTGTGGTACTGGCGATCCTGGCCGGTGCGGCCATGTCACTGGCCGGTCTGTTGATGCAATCGCTGACCCGCAACCCGCTGGCGGCACCCGGTCTGGTGGGTGTGGAGTCGGGTGCCAGCGTCACCATGCTGCTGATCATTGTGCTCTGGCCCGGGCTTCTGCCGCTGGAGCTGTATCCATTGGCAGCACTGGCAGGCGGTCTGGCCGTGGCGTTCTTTGTTGCGCTGCTGTCCTGGCGCCAGGGCATCTCGCCGTTGCGTCTGATTCTGGTCGGCGTGGGGCTTACTGCCATGCTCAGTGCCGTCGCCGATCTGCTGATCACTTACGGCAATATCGATCAGGTGGAGTCGGCCCTGATGTGGCTGGGCGGCAGTCTGCATCGGGCCGGTTGGGCGCAGGTCAACAGCCTTGGGCTCTGGTTATTGCTGGCGGGTGTGCCGTTGTTGTTCTGCCATCGGCAGTTGAACCTGCTGCAACTGGGCGAAAAGGTTGCGCTCAGCAGAGGCTTGAATGTCACGGGCGTCATGATTGCCTTGCTACTGTGCAGCGTCATGCTGACGGCGGCGGCAGTGGCGAATGTCGGCACCATGACGTTTGTCGGTCTGGTGGCTCCGCATCTGGCGCGGCAACTGGCAGGTGATCGCCATGGGGCATTGATGCCTTTGTCGGCGCTGTTCGGAGCGCTGCTGGTGCTGGCCGGCGACACGCTGGGAAGGGGCGTTTTCCCGCCCTTGCAGTTGCCGGCAGGGCTGGTGGTCGCAATCATCGGTGCGCCTTATCTGATTGTTCTATTGGCGCGTCAGCGCAATCGCTAAAAACAAATACTTTGGGGGTAAGCGCGGGTGAAAGGATTTTTCCGAGGTGTGGTGGGCATGTTGTGTGTGCCTCTGGCATTGCTGGCTGTAGAGGCCGGCGCCGCTGAAACCAAGGTGTTCGAGAATAGCTTTGGGCGGGTCGAAGTGCCTGTGGCACCGCATTGCATCGTGTCGCTGCATGACTTCAGCCTGACCACGCAATTGCTGGAACTGGGCGTCAAACCCTGCGGCTCCACAGGCCGTAAAAAGCTGTTTTCCGATGTGCTGTTTCGCGGCACCCAGGAACGCTTCGATGTGACGGGCATTCAATATATCGGCTCGCATCAGGCACCCGATCTGGAAGCGATTGCCGCCTTGAAGCCCGATCTGATCGTCGGATTGTCATATCACGCGGATATCAAGGAGAAGCTCAGCAAGATTGCGCCGGTGGTGCTGTTGCCTGCACGTGAAAGTGATATCAAGACCTACGCCAGGGAACTCGCCGAACTGGTCGGCAAGCAGCAGCGCTACGCCGAAATGCTGGGCGAGTACCAATGGGTCGTCAAGGAGTTCAAGAAACGGGTCAAGGACCCTTCGCGAATCACTGTCACGACGCTTGAGGTCTACACCGATGGTTTTCAGTTGATCGGCCGTGGAGGAATGGATGATGTCATCGCCGATTTTGGCCTCGGGCGTGTGCCGGCTTACAGCGCGGCAAGGCAGAACGTTCCCTACAGTCTGGAGCGAATTGGCGACTTCAACAGTGATTTCATTATTGATACATATGAGGAGCTGCTAGATTCGGAGACCAGCACAGCCGCCTTCCGCAAGTCCCCGCAATGGCAGAATCTGTTTGCGGTCAAAAACCGCCAGTTCCTGTATCTGAACCGCAGCCGCTATGCCGATACGATGCAAGGGCTGCTGGGATCTGCCTATTTGCTGATGTCGCATATCGGTGAGCGGGAGAGCGTGCTGCAGGCTCAATGAAATGTGTCAATTTCGATACAAAAGTCATAAATGACAATCATTCTCTATTGATGTTGTTACTCGTTTGTATTAATTTGCGCTCTCCAAAAATACGCTTATCCGAATGGCGAGGGGTTTCAAATGGAAACGGGTTTGGCGCGTACGCAAGTTCAATCCATGGAGGTTTTCCCCGATAGCGAACAGACTCTGCCGTTCATATTTCAGGCTCCGGCTGCCGGTGATACCTGGCAAGCCCATCGCGAGCAGATTCAGCAGGTAGTCGAGACTGAACTGCCGCGTGCCGGTGGTGTTCTGTTTCGTGGTTTTGCCTTCAAGGGTGAGGCCGACTTCGAAGCGTTTGCCTGTAGTTTCGGCCATGAGCTGCTGACCTACGACTACGCTTCCACACCACGTACCAAGCTCAACAACCGGGTCTATACCTCCACCGAATACCCGGCTCACCAGATCATCCCTTTGCACAATGAACAGTCCTATTCGCTGAACTGGCCAATGAAGATCTGGTTTCATTGCGTGCAGGCGGCCCAGGTCGGTGGTGAAACCCCGATTGCCGACAGCCGTCTGGTCTACCAGCAACTGGACCCGGTCATCCGCCAGCGTTTTGCCGACAAGCGCCTGATGTATGTGCGCAACTACGGCAACGGTCTGGATCTGCCCTGGCAACAGGCTTTCAGCACTGAAGACCGTGAGCAGGTCGAGCGCTTCTGCCGGGCCAGCAATATCGAATTCGAATGGAATGACGATGGCGAGCTTTCCACTCGCCAGGTCTGTCAGGCCGTTGCCCAGCATCCGGTTACCGGCGAATGGGTATGGTTCAATCAGGCGCACCTGTTTCATATCTCCAACCTTGCACCAGCGGTACGCGAAACGCTGATTTCCATCGTTGGCGAAGAGGGTGTGCCACGTAACGTGTTTTACGGCGACGGTTCACCTATCGAGCTGGAAGCTCTTGAGCATGTGCGCGCTGTTCTCCAGCGTTGCCAGGTGAGTTTCCCCTGGCAGGCCGGTGACGTGCTGATGCTCGACAACATGCTGGTGGCCCACGGCCGCTCGACATTCCAGGGCGCACGCAAGGTCGTGGTCGCCATGGCGGAGCCTGCTTCGGCAAGCTGAGCACTCTCTTTCAGAAAGCCGTCGCAATGGGCGGCTTACTTTGAACAAGTAGAAAAAGGACATCAAATGGATCGCCTGATGCATCGCTGCTGGCTGCGCGGAATTCGCCTGTCTATAGCTGAAGGCCAGTTGGCCATTGCCCATGGATCGCAGGGCGACTTGAACGCTGAGCTGGTAGCCGAGTTGCAGGCCCAGGGCCCCGAAGTGCTGCAATGGCTGCAACAGCACCCCGATTATTTCGATGCCCGACCATTGACGGATAACGAGCAGGCGCTCTGGTTTCTCCAGCGTCTGGAGCCTGAAAGCTGCGCCTACAACATTGCTTATGCCGGTCGTCTCAAGGCGCAGTTCTTTACCGAGGATTTCCCCCAGCGCCTGCAAGATGCCTGGGCCAAGGTGCAGCAGCGCTACCCGATGCTGTGTACGGCTTATGCCGAACGCAATGGCGAGTTGCTGCAATGGAGTCATCGCGAGAAGGTCCAGCCGTTGCAGCGTGTTGCATTGCAGGCAGCAAACGCCGAAACCCTGCAACAGCGTATTACCGAGCTGGCCGATGCGCCGTTCAATCTGGAAGCCGGTGAAGTCAGTCGCGTCGTTCTTTTGAGTAATTCACAGGGTAGCGAGACCGAGTACAGCGTATTGCTGGTGATTCATCACATCGCTGCGGATCTGGCCACGTTCTACATTGTGCTCAATGAGTTGTTCGCATTGGTCAATGACCAGACGCTGCCTCCTGTAAATCCCGATGCGTATCGCGACTATTGCAGTGATCTGCACATTCGCAGCGAAGCGACCGAGTCTGCGGAGCTGGCATGGTGGCAGGCACAACTGGCCGAAGCCCCGGCCCTGGAATTGCCGACTGACTTTCCGTATGGCAGCAATCAGGCATTCAAGGGCGGCGAGTTGTCTGTTCGCTTCGATCCGGCTGCTACGGCCAGAATCCGTGCCGTCGCCCGTGGTCTGGGCGTAACGCCTTATGTGCTCTGGTTCTCGCTGTTCCAGCAGTTTCTCGGCGTGCTGTCGGGGCAGGACGACTTCGTGCTCGGGACGCCCAGCGGCTGGCGCTTGCGGCGTGAACACCTCAATCTGCCGGGCTATCTGGTCAACCCGCTGCCGATCCGTTGCCGTCTGCGCCGCGACTTTTCCAGTGGCGAGTGGGCCAAACAGGTGGACGCCACCGTCAAACAGGCCCTGCAACACCGTCACTACCCGTTCTCGCGTCTGGTCAAACAGCTCGATTTGCCAAGGCAGATGGGCAGGGCGCCGCTGTTCCAGCATATGTTCACCCTCAACAAGGAGCGTATCGCGCCTTTCGAGCAATATGTCGACCGCTTGATCTCGGAACAGCGCGGTGCCGCACACGAACTGAACATGGTGGTCATCGACGAGGAAGAAGGCTTCCTGTGCCGGTGGCGCTACAGCAAGGCGTTGTACATCCATCAAACCATCGAACGTTATCGGGACCAGTTCGTGGCCCTGGTACATGCAGTGCTCGAACAACCCGAAGTGCCTTTTGCCGAACTGGACTGGCTGGCTGCGCAGCAGCAATCCTTCCTGAAGGGCGAGGACGTGCCGCTGGCCATCGACAATGCCTGGCAGGCTTTCACTCAACAGTGCGCCCTGCAACCTCAAGCGATTGCGTTGCAGGATGAAGAGGGCGTTCTCGGTTATGCCGAACTCGGCCGTGCGGTGGTCGCCCGTGGCGAGCGTTTGCAGGACGGTTTGAGTCTGGCGGGCAAGCGGATTGCCTTGTGCCTGCCGCGCAGTCGCGAACTGGTGATGCATATGCTCGCGGCCTGGCAGTGTGGCGCGACTTATCTGGCCCTCGACCCGCAATGGCCGCAGTCGCGCTTGCAGGACATTTGCCTGGATGCCACGCCTGAGGTGCTGGTTGGCGAAGGGGCGCGCCCCGAATGGTTGTCGGAACAGGTGCGCTGGCTGCCAATACCTTCTGCGCCGCTATTCAGTGATTCGCCGTTGCGCGCCGCGCTGGCGGCAGACCTGACAGCTTACGTGGTGTACACCTCGGGCTCCAGTGGCAAGCCAAAAGGGGTGAAGGTCAGCCAGGGCAACCTGATTCATTACGTGACCGGTTGTCTTGAACGCCTGAACCTGAGCGCTGATGCCAGCCTGGCCAGCCTCGCCAGTTGCGCGACCGACCTTGGGCATACGGCCTTGTTCGGGGCCTTGCTCAGTGGCCGCCGTCTGCGCCTGCTGGGCGAGGAACTGGCCTTCGACGCCGAGGAACTGGCCGCCGTGCTGGAGCGTGAGCCCGTCGATCTGCTGAAGATCGTGCCGTCACATCTCAACGCCTTGCTGGTCGCCAGAGATCCGCAGCGCTTACTGCCGCGCCAGTGTCTGGTCACAGGCGGCGAAGCGCTGGGCCATGATCTGGTCAGCCGCTTGCGCACCTTGAAAACGGATCTGCGCATCGTCAACCACTACGGCCCCAGCGAAACCACGGTCGGCGTCCTGACCCATGAAGTCGATGACAGCGGTGCTGCACCGTTAGGGCGACCACTGGCCAATGTTCAGGTCAGCGTGCGTTCTCCCGATGGCGCATTGTTGCCGATTGGCGTCAGCGGCGAGCTGTACATTCAGGGCGCAACAGTCGCACCGGGCTATCTCAGCGCTCCAGATGCGGATCACGCCCGTTTTGGTGAGTACGGCTATCGCACCGGCGACCGGGTACGACTCAATCATCAGGGCCAGGTGGAATTTCTTGGCCGGCTCGATGAACAGGTCAAGATCCGCGGCTACAGGGTAGAACCGGCAGAAGTCGCGGCCCAATTGCGCGCCATGGCGCAGGTCAGTGATGTCCGGGTGCTGAACATCCCGACGCCGTTGACCGGCAACCGTCTGGTGGCCTTCCTGATTGCGCCGCCGCAGGCTCTGGCCGACATCCAGAGCGTTCTGCAAACGCAACTGCCGGACTATATGCAGCCAGCCCAGTGGCATTGCCTTGAGCGCTTTGCCTTACTGGCTAATGGCAAGGTCGATCGTCAGGCATTGAAACATCTGAGCGAGCAGGCGCCGGTTCAGTCGTCTTCGGCAGAGCCGACAGGCAATCAACCCCTGAATGCCGTTGAAAGCACCTTGCTGGATATCTGGCGGACACTGCTTGGCAAGCCCGAACTCGGGCCGGACGATAACTTCTTCGCCCATGGCGGTGACTCCATTCTCGGCCTGCAAATCATTGCTGTGGCGCGTCAGCAACAAATCCTGATGACGCCCAAGCAATTGTTTGCCGAGCAAAGCGTGCGGGCCTTGGCGCGAGTGGCGCAGACACCGCAGAGCAAACTCGAAAAACGCCTGCTGGAAATCGCCCGTGAGATTCTCGACAAGCCTGACTTGAGTGCCGACGACAACTTCTTCACGGCGGGTGGTGACTCGATTCTGAGTTTGCAGATCATCGCCAAGGCCAAGCAGCAACGCCTGCAACTCAAGCCCAAGCAAATCTTCGAGTTCCCCACCGTGCGCGGTTGGGCAGAGCAGGTGGTTGACCTTGGCGCGGCAAACGCAGGTGCATCACCAAAGTCCCAGGAACCCACCACAGCCTTTGCCCTGACACCGATTCAGGAATGGTTCTTCGCTCAGCAGCAAACCCGGCCCGGCTACTGGAACCAGTCGCTGTTGCTGGCACTGGACGAGCCGCTGGATCAGGAACGCTTTACCCAGGCCGTTGGTGCGTTGCTCAAGCGCCATGCCAGCCTGCGCCTGACCTTCGAGGCCTCGGAAAACGGTTGGCAACAACGTTATCAGGCCTTTTCCGAAAGGCAGGTCGAGGCGCTGTTGCACGTGGAGCAGGAGCCTCTGACCGAGGCCTTGCTGCAACGCTGGCAGCAGGGTTTCAGCCTCGATCAGGCACCCTTGATCCGATGGGTGTATTTCTCCCACAGCCGGGAGCTGTTGTGTACGGCCCATCACCTGCTGGTGGATGCGGTGTCATGGCAAGTACTGCTGGAAGAACTGGAAAGCCTGTACCTGCAACCGAACCTGGCTCTGCCAGCCGTCTCGGCGGGTTTCCATGTGTGGAGCGAAGCCTTGCAGCGCCATCGCAGCGAACCCGAAGTACTGGCTCAGGTGGATTACTGGCATGAGCAACTGGTTGCTGAAGGCGTAACCCTGGAGCAGACCAATGAATACGGCGAAAGCCGCACTCTGGATACGCAACTTTCGGTTGAGCAGACGCAATTGTTGCAAGGCGATTGCCACTCAGCCTACGGCACTCAGGTCCAGGACCTGCTGGTGGCGGCACTGGCTGGCGTCATCGGTCAATGGCAAGGGCGCGAGCGAGTCACCCTTGAGCTGGAAAGCCATGGTCGCAGCGGCTGGGAACAAGGCCCTGACTTGTCCCGCTCTGTGGGCTGGCACACCAGTCGCTACCCTCTGGCAGTCAAGACTTCCTGGGACCTTGAGTCCTCGATCATTGCGGCCAAGGAAGCTCTGCGCCGGGTCCCCGAGCAAGGCATCGGCTACGGCCTGTTGCGCCTCGACCCGGCCAATGAGCTGAAAGCGGCCTCGCTGCTGACCTTCAACTATCTGGGCCGTGTCGATCAATGGCTTGGAGCGTCGCGTCTCTGGCGCCTGTCCCGGTCGATCTGTCCTGGCATGCGTGCGGACAATACCCGCCGCACCCACTGGCTGGATGTAACGGTGCTGGAGAACGAAGGACGACTGCATATCGAATGGCGCTATGCCCCGCACGTGCATGACCACGCGCTGGTAAATGGATTGGCGCAACAGTTTGTGCAGCAGATCGGCGCCTTGCTGGAGCACTGTCTGTCTCCAACGGCTGGCCGCGCCACGGCTTCGGACTTCGCTGACTCAGGCCTGTCCGACGATGAATTCCTGGGCCTGCTCGAACAGCTTGAGCAGTGACACCCCTGCGTCCCCTACATTAAAGGTTCGGATACCGTCAGCATGAACGACAAGGTCAAAGCACTTTCGCGCAATATCGAAGCGATTTACCCGTTGGCTCCCATGCAGCAAGGATTGCTGTTCCACAGCCTGCTGCACCCCGGCAAGGGGATGTACCTGCTGCAATATCGCCATGTCATGGTCATGCCCGACCTCGATCTGGACGCTTTCCGCCAGGCCTGGGCGCAGGTGGTGGAGCGTCACGAGTTGCTACGCACTTCTTTTGTCTGGAAGCAGCAAAAGCGTCCGATGCAGGTGGTACACAAGCAGGTCGAACTGCCGATCACCTATGAAGACTGGTCGCACCTGAGTGACAGCGAGCAACAGGACCGTCTTGAGCAGTTGCTGAGCGAAGAACGCGCCCAGGGGCTGGACTTTACCAAGGCACCCTTGATGCGGGTCAGGCTGTACAAGATTGCACCCGACACCTATCAGTTCGTGCGCAGTTATCACCACATCCTGATGGATGCCTGGTGCTTCTCGATCATCATGATGGACTTCCTCAACGGCTACCGCGCTGCTCAGGAGGGCCGCCGCCTGAACCTGCCGGCACCGCGTCCGTACCGCGATTTCATTCGCTGGCTGGAAACCCAGAAACCGGAAGATCATCAGGACTTCTGGCAGCAACGCCTGGCCGGTTTCGATACGCCCAACGAGTTTGGCTTTGGTCATGTGGGGCGTATCCAGGATGCCGCCGAGCCCGTTGAAGACTGCGTCGAGCATCTGACTCTCGAACAGACCCAAAGCCTGCAAAACACCGCTGCCCGCCACGGCATTACCCTGAACACTCTGGTGCAGGGCGCCTGGGCTTTGTTGCTCGCGCGCTACAGCGGTGATCGCGATCTGGTGTTCGGTATCACTGTGGCCGGGCGTCCGGTTCACTTGCAGGGTATGGAAAGCATTGTCGGCCTGTTTATCAATAGCCTGCCGCTACGCTGGAGCTGGCAGCCGGACGATGCGCTGGGCCCATGGCTCAAAGCCTTGCAGACCGAGAACCTGAGCCTGCGGGAGCACGAAAGCGTTTCCCTGGCCGAAATCCAGCGCTGGAGTGAAGTGCAGCGTCAGGATCTGTTCCAGAGCCTGTTCGTGTTCGAGAACGCGCCGATTGCTTCCGACCTGCGTCAGAGCCAGCTGGATTATCTGATCAGCGACATGGCCAACCGAACCCACACGAACTACCCCGTGACGGTGGTGATCGTTCCGGGCGAACGTCTGCATTTGCAACTGACCTATCAGACCGACTGGTTCCTGCGCGAAGAAATCGAGCAGATGCTGCGCCATTTCCGGACCTTGCTGCTGAATATGGGCGAAGCGCTGAGCGCGAAGCCCGACACGCCCTTGCATCATCTGGCCATGCTCGATGAGCGTGAAATTGCCCTTCAGCATCAGGTCTGGGCCGGTGGTGGTCTGGCCGCCGATGAGCAACTGCTGCAACCCTTGTACATCGAGCGCTTGCAGCAACAGGTTCGCCAGACGCCTGATCGCGTGGCCATTGTGCATGGCGAACAGAGCCTGACTTTCGACCAGTTGAACCGTGCGGCCAACCGTCTGGCCCGGCATCTGCGGGCCGTGGGTGTCAAATCCGACGACTTGATCGCAGTGTTCGACGAGCGTGGTCTGGATCTGGTGGTGATGATCGTCGCGACCCTCAAGGCCGGTGCAGGCTGGCTGCCACTCGATCCGCGCAACCCGCCACAACGTCTGGCCCAGGTGCTGCGCCAGAGCCGCACGCCCTTGCTGATCCACAGCGCAGGGCAGGGCGAGCTGGCGATGGAGGCCGTGGAACTCCTGGAGCAGCCACTCAAGTCGTTGCTCTACGACACGTCGGTATTGAGCAGTTACAGCGATGACGACCTGAACATTCCGGTTCATGACAACTCGCTGGCCTATTGCATCTTTACGTCCGGCTCCACCGGCACGCCCAAGGGCGCGATGGTGGCCCACGCGGGCATGCTCAACAATATTCTCGGTAAACTGCCGGGGCTTGGGCTCGATGCCAATGACGTGATTGCCCAGACAGCGCCGCAATGTTTCGACATCTCCGTCTGGCAAACCCTGGCCGGTATGGTGCTGGGTGCGCGGACCGTGATTCTTGGCGATTGCGTGGTGCAGAACCCCGACGATCTGGCGTCAGCCATCGAGCGGCATGGCATCAGCATTCTTGAAGCGGTGCCGTCGCTGATGCAGAGCCTGTTCGATGCTGGCCTGGACCGTTCGCGTCTGCGCTGGGTACTGGCCACCGGCGAAGCGCTGCCACCAGCCCTGGCGCGGCGCTGGTTCGAGCGTTATCCCGCGATCCCGTTGATGAACGCCTATGGCCCGGCCGAATGCTCCGATGACGTAGCGTTCCATCCGTTGCTTGAGCGTTTGCCCGAGCAACGCATCAACGTGCCCATTGGCCGCGCCACACTCAACAACCGTCTTTACCTGCTCAATGCCGACCTGCAACCCATTCCTGCCGGTGCAGTGGGGGAAATCTTCGTTGCCGGTGTGGGTGTCGGTCGCGGTTACATGGCCGACCCGGCACGCACGGCGGCGGTGTTTTTACCGGACCCGATTGCCAACGATGGCAGCCGTATCTACCGCACGGGCGACCTGGCGCGCTTCCTGCCCAATGGCGATCTGGAATACGTCGGTCGTACCGACCATCAGGTCAAGATCCGTGGACATCGTATCGAACTGGACGAAATCGAAGCCTGCCTGACCCGTTACCCAGGTGTCCGGGAAGCGGTGGTGGTGGCCCGCGATGATCAGCAGCGCTCCAAAGTGCTGGTGGCCTATGTGGTAGCCGATACCCAGCCGGGCATTGAAGCCCTGCGCGAGCATGTGCTGGGCAACCTGCCGCCGTACATGATTCCGAGCGCGTTCATGTTCCTGGAGCGTTTCCCGCTCAATGGCAACGGCAAGATTGACCGCAAATCCTTGCCCGCGCCGGATTTTGCCGCGCAAAGCCAGGCTCGCTATGTGGCGCCAAGCAGCGAACTGAAAGGCCAGATGGTCGAAGCCTGGCAAAGCGTGCTGGGCCTTGATCAGGTCGGTGTCGAAGACAACTTCTTCGAGCTGGGCGGCCATTCACTGCTGGCCACGCAACTGATCGGTCTGATCGGCAAGCTCAGCGGTAAAGATCTGCCACTGCGCGTGGTATTCGAGCGCCCAACCATCGCCGCCATGGCCGAGTGGCTGGAAAACCGTACCGATACCGCCAAGTCATCGCCGACGCTCTTGCCGCGTCCTGAAAAACTGCCGCTGTCCTTTGCCCAGCAACGGCTGTGGTTCCTGCAACAGCTAGACCCGCAAAGCCCGGCCTATAACCTGGCCGGCGCGGTGCGCCTGACCGGTGATCTGAGTATCGCCGACCTGCAGGCAGCCTTGCAGACCTTGCTCGACCGTCATGAAGTGTTGCGCACCGGCTTCATCAGCGGGGCCGAGGGGCCGAGCCAGGTGATTCTGCCCCGTAGCGAGCTTGAGCTGCCACTGATCGACGTACGCAGCGAAGAAGCACTGCACGACCTGCTGCGCCAGGATGCAATGACGCCGTTCGATCTGGAAGCCGCACCGTTGCTGCGTGCCAGGCTTTATCGTCTGGCGCCCGAAGCGTTTGTCCTGTCGCTGAACTGCCATCACATCGTTGCCGATGGCTGGTCCCTGCAACTGATCATCGATGGTTTGTGCAAGCAGTACCGCAATCTTCGTCAAGGCCTGGCCGCAGATGCCCCGGCAGTATCGATGCAATACGCCGATTACGCCCTGTGGCAGCATCAATGGATGAGCAGCAAGGCCTGCGAACAGGAACTGAGCTTCTGGCGCGGGCAACTGGCAGGTGAATTGCCGGTACTGGAACTGGCGGCAGATTTTCCGCGTCCCGTCCAGGCCAGCCAGAACGGCGGGCGCGTCGAGCAGCGCCTGCCTGAAGCGTTGACCGCACGCTTGCGGGCCTTCAGCGCCCGTCACGGCTGGAGCAATTTTGTCCCGATGCTGGCTGCATTCCAGTTGCTGTTGCGCAGCCGCAGCGGTGAAGACGACATCATTGTCGGGGTGCCGGCTGCCAACCGGCATCATGCAGCGTTGCAGCCTCTGGTCGGCTGCTTCGTCAATACGCTGGTGTACCGCAAGAAGCTGTCCGGCGAGCGCAGCCTGTTGCAATTGATGAGCGAGTTGCAGGCACTTTCCGTGTCGGTGCAGTCCCATCAGGATTTGCCGTTCGATTACCTGATCGAACAACTCGGAGTGGCGCGGCAAGTCAGTTACAACCCGCTGTTCCAGGTCATGTTCAACTACTTCCCGGGCAATGCGCTGGAGCGTTTCGAGCTGACCGATGTCATCGCCGAGCCACTGGACAACCGTCCGGACAGCGCCTTGTGCGACCTGCACCTGGATGTGCGTGACAGCGAGCATGGCATCAGCCTGAGCCTGCAATACAGCAGCGATCTGTTCCGCGAGCAGACCGTGCAAATCATGGCCGGTCAATATCTGGCACTGCTGGATGCCTTGCTCGACCAACCGGAAAAAGCCCTGGGTGAACTGGCCTGGCAACCTGCCGAACGTGCCTTGGCACGTCTCGACGGCCCTGAAGTCGATGGCCATCAGGACATTCTCCAGGCCTTTGACCTTCAGGTTGCCCGTCAGCCCGACGCCATTGCCGTCCTGTCAGGCAATCAGCGCCTTACCTATGCCGAACTGAATCAGGCAGCCGAACGACTGGCAGCAGTGTTGCAGGCCCATGGTGTCGGTATCGAAGATCGTGTGGCCTTCAGCTTGCCCCGCGATGCCCGTCTGCCTACGACCATGCTGGCCATCCTCAAGGCTGGCGCAGCCTATGTGCCGCTGGCCGAAGACACGCCACCGGAACGTGGTCGTTACATTCTGGAAGCTGCGCAACCCCGGATATGCCTGGGCACTGCCGCGAGCCTGGAAGCGTTGGCCGAGTGGAACAGCGGCGTGCCGTTGCTGGATATCGACACTCTGAACTCGACCGAAGCACTCCGGACACCGGCATGGACAGCGGATCAACTCGCCTACGTGCTGTACACCTCAGGCTCCACCGGCAAGCCCAAAGGTGTGGCGATCAGCCGTGGCAACCTGATGAACCTGATGCTGGCTGTCGGGCAAGTTCTGCCGCTGACCAGTCAGGACCGGGTGCTGGCCTTGACTACCGCGACCTTCGACATTGCCATTGTCGAACTGCTGCTACCGCTGGCCCATGGCGCAAGCATCCTGCTGGCTGATCGTGAACAGGCGCGGGACCCGCAAGCCATCGATCAACTGCTGCTGGCTTCACAACCGACGGTCATGCAGGCCACGCCAGCGACCTGGCGGATGCTGGTTGCTCATACCTCGCGCAGTTGGCAAGGTGTGCGGGCCATTTCCGGTGGCGAAGCCTTGCCCTGTGCGCTGGCCGAAGCCATCGAGGGCAGGGGAGCCAGGGTCATCAACGGTTACGGGCCGACAGAAGCAACGGTCTACAGCACCTTCGAGATCCGCAATGGCAGTGAGACTGGCGTGGAAGTGCCCATCGGGCAGCCTGTGGCCAATACCGCTGCCTATGTTCTGGATGCCGACCTGCAACCTGTGGCCGCAGGCGTTCCCGGTGAACTGTATCTGGCCGGTGCCAACCTGGGCCGTGGCTACTTCGCCGCGCCAAGACTGACCGCAGCGGCATTCCTGCCCGACCCATTCGTGGCCGGCGCCCGCATGTACCGCACCGGTGACCGGGTACGCCGCAACAGCAATGGCAGTCTGGATTACCTGGGTCGTCTGGACTTCCAGGTCAAACTGCGCGGTTTCCGTATCGAACTGGGGGAAATCGAAGCATTACTGGCGCGTATCCCCGGCGTTCGCGAGGCGGCTGTCGTGCTGCTGGGCAACGGTGAAGCGGCGCGGCTGGTGGGTTATTACGCTGGCGATGTGCAGGATGAAACGCTGCTGCGCGAAACCCTTGGCGCACAACTGCCGGACTACATGCTGCCAAGTCAGTTTGTGCATCTGGACACCTTGCCGTTGAGCCCGAGCGGCAAGGTTGATCGCAAGGCGTTGCCGGAACCGCTCCAGCGCGACGGCCAGCGCGGTGTGCTTTCCGGCGAGTGGGAGCAGGAACTGGCGCGGCTCTGGGAAGAGCTGTTGGGCAGCAACGACATTGGTGCCGAGGATAATTTCTTCGCCTTGGGCGGACATTCGCTGCTGGCTGCGCGTCTGGTGGCGCGTATTGCCGAACAGCATGGTCGACGCCTGCCATTGCGCACGCTGTTCGAGCACCCGGTCCTGCGGGATCTGGCTGCGCAACTGGCGGCGATCAGTGTTGAGTCCGAAGGCATCCTGCGTCCTTTCAAGGAGCCTCTGGCACCGCTGCATTTCACCCAGCAGCGTCTGTGGTTCCTGGATCGTCTGCAAGGCGATACCCAGGCTTATCATCTGTCTCTGGCCTTGCGTCTGGATGCGGTTCTGCAACCGGCAGTGCTGGAGCAGGCCCTGACCCAACTGATCAGCCGTCAGCACAGCCTGCGCACGGTATTCAGCGACACCGCCGAAGGCGCACGCCAGCGTGTCGAGGATCAGGCAGCGGTGCAGGTAAGCATCGAGCCGCTGGAAGTCGACGAACATTCCCCGGCTTTCGCACAAAAACTGAGCCAGGAAGCACAGCGCACTTTCGATCTCACGGCATCGCCGCTGTTCAGAGTGCACGTGTATCAAGGTCAAGGCCGAAGCGTGTTGCAGGTCACGCTGCATCACATCATCGCTGACGCCCGTTCGCTGGAGATCTTCTTCAATGAACTGCAACTGATCTATCAGGCCATTCTGGAAGGCCGCAACGCTTGCCTGCCGCAACTGCCGTTGCAGTTCTCCGACATTGCGGCCAGTTGGCAAGGCCCGGCCGGGCAGGCGCTGATCGAGTCACAGCTTGAATACTGGCGAAAGACCCTGGCAGGCGAGCCGCCGGTGCTGAACCTGCCGACCGACTTGCCTCGCCCTGCGGAGCAAGGCTACAACGGCCAGCGCCTGCGCTTCAGCCTGCCCGCCACGCTGGTCGGTCAGTTGCGGGAAACGGCACAAAGCCACGGCCTGACGGCATTCGCACCCTTGCTGGCGGCCTGGAAAACCCTGTTGGCCAGACACTCCGGCCAGCGTGAAATCTGGATCGGTCTGCCTGTCGCTCATCGCCATCAAGCCCATACCGATAACCTGATCGGCTATTTCGCCACCACTCAGGTCTTGCGCAGCAGCATTGATCCGCTGCAATCGGTCGAGCAGTTCTGGCAGCAACTGCAAGCCACACATCTGGCGGCGCAACAGCATGGCGACGTGCCGTTCGAGCGTTTGGTTGAAGCCCTGCAAGTGCGCCGCGACCTGAGCCATACGCCGCTGTTCCAGGCACTGTTCAACCTGATCCAGCGCGATGTTGCCGTATCGGTGGAACACAATTTTGCCGGCGTGCCGGTGCAGCGCCTGAATGTCGAAAGCGACAGCGCACTGGTGGATATCGGTCTGCATATCGAGCAGCACGGTGAGGACTGGCAGTGCGTGCTGGAGTACAACACCGACCTGTTCCTGCCACGCACTGCACAACGCTATGCCGACGAATATCGCAATCTGCTCGAAGGCATGCTGAAACAACCTGAAGCACGCCTGTGGGATATCGATCTGGCCAATGCCGATCACGCGCTGGACGAGCGCCCATGGAACCTGCCAGCCCAGGCCCTGCAGCGCGAAGTGGACCTGATTGCCCGTTTCGAGCGGCAAGTGGAACTGACACCTGATGCGCTGGCTGTTGATTGCCAGGACCAGCAATGGACTTATGGGCAACTCAATGCCCGTAGCAACCGCCTGGCCCATTGGCTGCGCGCTCAAGGTGTCGGCACCGATGACCTGATTGCCGTCTGCCTGACACGCGGCCCATGGCTGTTGCCAACCCTGCTGGCCATTCACAAGGCCGGGGCGGCGTACCTGCCACTGGACCCGCAACATCCGGCAGACCGCCTGCGTTTCATCATCGAACATGCGCGTCCGGCACTGGTGCTTGGCGAAAGCCTGAGTGCCGAGGCATTGAGCGGCGTCGATAAGGCTCTGCTCGATCAACTGGCGCTGGATGACTACAGTGCCGACAACCTGAAACTGGCGGTCAACCCGCAGCAACGGGCCTATGTCATCTACACCTCGGGTTCGACCGGTACACCGAAAGGCGTGCAGGTCACACGCGACAACCTGAGCAACCTGCTGGCAGGCCTAGACCGGCAGTTGCCACTCGGCGCTGATGATGTCTGGCTCGCCAGCACCACCTACGCCTTCGATATGTGCAAGCCGGAGCTGTTCCTGCCGCTGGTCAATGGCGCAGCCATACTGCTTGCGCGTCGTGAGCAGGTTGTCGATGGGCACCAACTGTTTGCCTTGCTGCGTCGCGCCACAGTGTTCCAGGCAACACCGGCAGGCTGGCAGATTCTGCTGGAAACCGGGCAGGCCGACTGGCCTCCTGTACGCGGCCTGATCGGTGGCGAAGCGGTGCCGGGGGAACTGGTGACCGAGCTGCGCAGCCGTGGCGTGACGCTGATCAACGCCTATGGCCCGACGGAAACCACCGTCTGGTCGACGACTCAGGCGTTGCAGGAAGTGCCGAGCGGCGTTGCCGATATTGGCTCGCCGTTGCTCAACACCCGCTGCTATGTCCTCGACGAAATGCTGCGCCCGGTGCCACTGGGCACCACCGGTGAGCTGTATATCGCAGGTTCCGGTGTGACCCGTGGCTATCAGCATGCTGCTGCGATCACGGCTGCGGCCTATCTGCCCGATCCTTATGCCCGCGAGCCTGGCAGCCGCATGTATCGCACCGGCGATCTGGTGCGCCGCCGCAATGACGGTCGGCTGGCCTACGTGGGGCGCAGTGACTTCCAGGTCAAGGTGCGGGGTTTCCGCATCGAGCCGGGCGAGATCGAATCGCTGCTGCGCCGCTACCCTGGCGTGGAAGAAGCCGTGGTGATGATCGATGCGCGCAGTCAGAGCCTGTTCGCCTGGCTGCAAACGCCGAGCCCGGTGGATCAGGCGGCATTGCGTCGCCATCTGGAGGGCGTATTGCCGGGCTACATGATCCCCGCCGGTTTCATCGAGCAGCCGCGTTTTGCCCTGAACGCCAACGGCAAGATCGACCGCAAGAGCCTGCCTGCGCCGCAACCGGTCGCTACTCAGGGAGTGGCGCCGCACAACGAACTGGAACAGCAACTGGTCGAAATCTGGCAGGAGCTGCTCGAAGTGCCGCAAGTCGGAGTGTTCACCAGCTTCTTTGAACTGGGCGGCCATTCATTGCTGGCGATGCGCTTGATGACCCGGGTCGAGAACCGATTCGGCATCAAGATCGAACTGCGCAGCCTGTTCCACAACCCGACGATTGCCGCGCTTGCCGAGCAGATCGAAAAACCCCAAGGGCCTTCCACGGATGAAGCCCTGGGCGAAATGCAGCGTCTGCTATCAGAGATGGAAGAATAAGAATGAGTGGGATGACGCAACAAGCGTTCCTGGAGATTGCACAGCGACTGGCTTCCTTGCCTGCGGACAAGAAAAAGCTGTTCCGCCAGCGTCTGGCCGAGAAGGGCATCGATAGCTGGCGTCTGCCGATAGTGCCTGCCGTACTCGGCGAAGGCCAAAACCTGCCTCTGGCTCAGGCGCAACGGCGCTTTCTGTCGGCTGAAGCCCTGAGCAGTCGTGCGCTCTACAACCTGTGCTCGGTGCTGCGTTTCGACCGCGACCTGGATGGCCAGCGTCTGCAACAGGCCATGCAGCAGTTGAGCGACCGTCATCAGATCCTGCGCACACGCTACACGACCGATGCGCAAGGTCAGTTGCAGCCCCATTGCGAACCTTTGCAGGTGTCTCTGCCAAAGGTCGAACGCTTGACACTGGAGGCTGCCGACTACGAGCAATGGTGTGCCGACGAATACGCACGCCAGCTCGCCGAACCCTTCGATCTTGCCCAGTCTGCACCCTGGCGCTGGCAGGCCTTCAGCGATGTGCAGGGCCAGTCGACCTGGCTGTTTTTCACCATCCATCACGTGGCCTACGATGCCTGGTCGGCTCAGCAGCTCACTCTGGAACTGGCCGAGGCTTATCGGGCGCTCGCACGGAATGAACCTGCCCGGCAACCCGAGTTGAGCATTCAGTACGCCGATTACGCGGCCTGGGAACAGGAGTGGCTGGACAGCGACAGTTGCCAGCAGCACATCGAGTTCTGGCGCGCTCAACTGGCAGATGCTCCGGCGCCGCTGGCCTTGCCTCTGGACCGAGCACGCCCGGCAGCCAGCCAACGCCGGCATAGCGGTGCCGTGCTTGCCCGTGAGCTTTCGCAAGAACTGACGACAGCAGTCGAAGCAGCCATTCGCAAGCAGGGAGTGACGCTGTACATCTATGGCCTGACCGCTTTCAGTTGTCTGCTGTCCCGCTACAGCGGCGAAAACGATTTGTGTCTGGGTACTTCCGCCGCCCAGCGTGACCGGCCGGAACTGGTGCCCTTGATCGGCCCGTTGCTCAACACGTTGGTGATCCGCCAGCAGTTGCAGGACAACCCTGACTTCACCAGCGCACTGCTGCGCACCCGTGACACCGTCGCAGCCGCCTTCGATCATCAATTGCTGCCGTTCGAGAATGTGCTGGAAAGCCTTGAGCGCCCACGTTCAAGCCCGCTGTTCCAGGTCATGTTCGTACAGGTCGACTTGCCCGCAAGCCGTACTCTGGAACTGCCCGGTGTTGCGGTCGAAGTGCTTGACCCGCCGCAGCGCCATGCCCGTTTCGACCTGACGCTGCGCATGGTCCGCACCGCCGACTCGCGGCTGCGCTGCGAGCTGGAATACAGCGACGAATTGTTCGATGCCGCCACGGTCGAGCAGATGCTGGACGACCTGCTGGCAATTCTTGGGCAGGCTGCCAGCCATCCCCAGCGTCGTCTGTCCGAACTGCAACTGGTTTCGCCAGCGAGCGAACTGAGCGGTCCGGCATTGGGCTCGACGCCCTTGCCGCTGGACCGGCAAGTCCAGCACTGGGCGACCCATACACCGACCGCGCCGGCCTTGTGCAGCGCTGGGCAGAACATTGACTATGCAACGCTGGGTTCCGCCAGCCGGTCGTTGGCTGCAAAGCTGGCCGGGCAGGGCGTCGGGCCGGGTCATGTGGTTGCACTGTGCATGCCTCGTTGCGCCGAGCAGTTGCTGGCGACTCTGGCTTGCTGGCAGCGCGGTGCGGTCTGCCTGTTTCTCGATCCGGCCCAGCCGCCGCAGCGACTTGCGCAACTGTTGCAGGACAGTGGCGCAAGCCTGTGGCTGACCCTGGCCGAAGCGCCTGAAACCGGTGTCGACATTGCGCGCCTTGAGCTGAGTGCTGGCGACTGGTCGGCTGACGCGCCTGTGGGTTCGGGCCAAAGCCTGAGCCAGCCGCAACTGCCTGCTTACCTCATCTATACCTCGGGTTCGACCGGTCAGCCCAAAGGCGTGCTGGTCACCCATGCCAATGTGGCGCATTACGCGACGGCTGTTGGCCAACGTTTGCAGGCAAAGTCTGGCAGCCGTTGGGCGACCCTGGCCACCGTGGCTGCGGATCTGGGCCTGACGTGCGTATTCGCAGCCCTGAATGCCGGTGATCCTCTTGTTCTGCCGCCCGCATCCCTGACCTTCGACCCACCGGGCTGGGCCGACTTCCTCGACCAGCAGCCGGTGGACTGCCTGAAAATCGCACCCTCGCATTTGCGCGGTTTGCTGGCACTGGACGATGCCCGACGGGTGTTGCCAAGAGAGGTGCTGATTCTGGGTGGCGAAGGCTTCGATCAGGCGTTGTTCACGCAAGTACGCGAACTGGCACCGCAACTGCGCATCTTCAACCACTACGGGCCTTCGGAAACCACGGTCGGCGTGATCTGTGGCGAAATTTCGTCCATCGATTCACTGGAGTCGGGGCAGTATCTGCCCTTGGGTCAGCCATTGGCAGACTGTGAACTGCGCATTGTCGATGGCAATGACATTCCGGTTCCGCTGGGCGTGGCCGGTGAGCTGTTGATTGCAGGCCCACAGGTTGCACAGGGTTATCTCGGCCAGCCTGAACTGACTGCAAAGGCATTCGGTTCTACGGCTCAGGGTCATGGCCATAGCCAGCACCAGCGCTTTTATCGCAGCGGCGACCGGGTTCGCCTGGATCGTAACGGGCGTCTGGTGTTCCTCGGTCGTCAGGATGATCAGGTCAAGATCCGTGGTTTCCGCGTCGAACCGGGCGAAGTCAGCGCCTGGCTCAATGCCCGGCCACAGGTTCGCGAAGGTGCGGTGCTGGCACAGGAAATCAAAGGCCGGACACAACTGGTGGCGTATATCAGCCCCGCGCTGAGCGCTGAGGAACTGGCTGACGTGCAAGCCGAGGCCAGGCATCAATTGCCGGAGCATATGCTGCCTGCCCACTGGCTGGTGCTGGACACACTGCCGCTGACCGCCAATGGCAAACTGGATCGCCGCGCCTTGCCGGAGCCGGCTGGAACTGAAGCAGCAAGCGCAGTCGCTCAGCCACCGATGGGAGCCACGGAGCAGCATCTGGCGCAGTTGTGGTGCCAGGTGCTGGGTTGTGCGCAGGTCGGGCGAGAAGATGACTTTTTCGCCCTCGGTGGCGATTCGATTCTCAGTCTGCAACTGATCGGCTTCGCTTCCCGCGCCGGGCTCAAGTTGAAACCTCGGGACGTCCTGCAGCATTCCACGCTGGCGGGCATGGCCCTATGCATCGATTGCCGCCAGCAGCCGGCCTTGTCCACGGTTCTTGATGCCTTTCGCGAGTTGCTTGAACAACCGGGGCTTGGGGCGGATGCCGACTTCTTTGCCGCAGGTGGCGACTCGATCCTCAGCCTGCAATTGATTGCCCGCCTGCGTAAGGCCGAATTGCGCCTTATGCCTCGGCAGCTGCTTGAAAACCCGACGCCTCGGCAATTGGCCGGTGTGCTGAAACCCGTCACAGCACCCGCCGTTGCGCCGCAGGCAGTGGCCCAGGCAGCCAATCAACCTCAGCCCTTGTCCCACGCTCAGCAACGGGTGTGGTTCATGCAACAACTCGATCCGGCGCAAACGGCTTATAACGTCACTCAGTTGCTGGCCTTGCGCGGCAATCTGGATGTGCCGCGACTGCAAGGCACTTGTCAGGCGCTGGTCCATCGGCATGAAGCGCTGCGCTGCCGTTTCTTTGAAGAGCAAGGGCAGGTCTGGCAGCGTCTGGAGGAGACAGGCACGCCGATCTTCAATGTGCATGACCTCAGCGGCCTGAGCGAGTCCGAGCAACAGGCAACCATCGCCAAGGCCGCCCGACGTGTCTTCGATCTGGTCAACGGACCGTTGCTGGCCATCGATGTATTCAGCGTGGCGCCGGATGATTACCGTCTGCTGTTCAATGTGCATCACATTGCCGTGGACGGTTGGTCCATGGGCTTGCTGGTTAAGGACTTTGCGCTGATCTATCAGGACCGGCCAACACCTGCAACAACCGGTTTGCTGCCGTTCATCAAAGAGCAGCGGCAACGTCTGGACGGCGAGCAAGGCCAGCAATTGCTGGGTTATTGGCAGCAGCGCCTGCAAGGTCTGGGCAATGAACCTCTTGAGCTGCCCGATCACTGTCTGCGGCCAGCGGTGCAGGCCTACGAAGGTGCCCGTGACGAATTTGTCTTGCCGGGTGTTCTGAGCGCGGCAGTCGATGCACAGGCCCGAGCGTTGGGCGTTACGCCTTTCGTGCTGTACTTTGCTGCTTACCAGCTTCTGCTGTGGCGTCATGCCGGGCGCACTGATTTCGCCATCGGCTTGCCGGTGGCAGGGCGTGAGTCGGCAGCGGGTCAGGCGTTGGTCGGCCTGTTCGTCAACACCCTGGCTCACCGTGTACAGATCGATGCCCGACAAAGCCTGCAATCGTTCATCAAGACCCTGAACGGGCAACTGGCCGATGACATGGCCCATCAGGAGTTGCCGTTCGAGCAACTGCTGGACAAGCTGGACTTCGAGCGCCACCTGGATCGCACGCCGGTGTTCCAGAACCTGTTCAACTACCAGATCGACCATGGCGACTCCCGCCGTTTCAGCCTGCCGGGCGTCAGCGTCGAATCACTGGCACTGCCGGACGGCGTGGTCAGTGCCAAGTTCGATCTGACGTTCAATCTGTTCACCCAAGGCCGTGGCATCGATGCCAATACCCGCCTGATTGTCGAGTACGCCACCGCGCTGCTGCGTCCTGAAACCGCTCAGCGTCTGGTCGAGGATTATCAGGGCCTGCTCGGCAGCCTGACCCGCCTCGATCTTCAGCAGAACCTGCTGGAAGTGCCGCTGGATTCGGTTGCAAGACTGGCCACCTCTGGCATGTCCATGGACGTGTACTGCGAAGCGGATTTTGTGACGCGCTTTGAAGTACAGGCGGCCCTGCATCCCGAGCGCGTCGCGGTATTCAGCGCAGACCGTCGCTTGAGCTACGCAGCGCTGGATGCTCAGGCCAACCGGCTGGCCCATTGGCTGCTGGCGCAGGGCGTCGGTCACGAATCGGCGGTTGCCTTCTGCCTGCCGCGAGACGAAAGACTGCTGGTGTGCATGCTGGGAATCCAGAAAGCCGGGGCTTCCTACCTGCCGCTCGATCCCGGTCATCCAGCGGCCCGTCAGGCGCAGATTCTCAATCGGGCGCAGCCACACTTGCTGCTCTGCGATGCGCGGGCTGCCGACTTGCCGGAGCAACTGCGCAGCTACCTCTGGGCCGATCTGCCGCTGGCGCAGTTCCCGGCACAGGCTCCGGCGCTGGGCAGAAACCTTCAGCAACTGGCGTATACCCTCTACACCTCGGGCTCCACCGGGCAGCCCAAGGGCGTGCAGATCAGTCGCGGCAACTTTGCTAACTTCCTGCTGGCCATGGAGCAAGCGTTGCCACTGGACAACGTGCAGCGTTACCTGGCCTTGACCACTGTCACCTTCGATATCTGCGGTCTGGAGCTGTGCCTGCCGCTGGTGCGCGGCGGTTCCGTGGTGCTGGCCGATGATGAAGAGCGTCAGGACCCTGTGTTGCTCGCCAGTCTGATCAAGAATCAGTCCGTGGAGCTGATTCAGGCAACACCTGCCACTTGGGCCATGCTGTTGCAGGGCGACAGCCAAGTGCTGGCCGGGCGTGTGGCACTGGCCGGTGGTGAAGCGCTATCGGCGGAAATGGCGACTGAGCTGCGGCAATCCGTGGCTCATCTGGTCAACGTCTATGGCCCGACAGAAACCACCGTATGGTCTACCCAGACCCCGATCGATGCGCTGCAATTACCTGTCGCGCCTATTGGCCGGCCATTGCTCAACACCCGTTGCCACGTGCTCGATGAGCATTTGTGCGAAGTGCCGCCTGGCTGCGTGGGTGAGCTGTATATCGCCGGTGATGGTCTGGCCCGTGGTTATGCAGGGCAACCGGGCCTGACAGCAGAGCGCTTCATTGCCGATCCGTTCAGCACCGATGGCAGTCGCCTGTACCGCACAGGCGATCTGGCGCGCTGGCAACCCGACGGGCAGTTGTATTACCTGGGCCGTACCGACGATCAGATCAAACTGCGCGGTTTCCGTATCGAACTGGGCGAGATCGAGGCGGTTCTGCTCAGTCACCCGAAACTGGTTCAGGCGGTCGTGGCGGTGCAGGGCGAGCATCTGGCTGCCTTCTGGGTTGCAGAGGCAGGCAGCCCGCCCGACGAAACCGAGATCCGCGACTATTTGCAGGCGCGCTTGCCGGTTTACATGCTGCCGACGCATATGCAGGCACTGGAACAGTTGCCTCTTAACACCAACGGCAAAGTGGATCGCAAGCAATTGCCACGCTTGCAACTGGAAACCTCTGCCAGCAGCGCCGTCCAGCGTCCGCTATCGGCCAGCGAAACCTTGCTGGCTGAAGTCTGGGGCGCAGTGTTGAAACGCCAGCAGATTCCAGTCGACGGCCACTTCTTCCAGTTGGGTGGGCATTCGCTGATGGCTGCCCAGGTGCGTGGGCGCTTGCGCGAGCAGGGTTTCGAAGTGCCGCTGCGCTGGCTGTTCGAGACCCCGGTACTGGCTGAACTGGCTGCGCGGCTCGAAGGCCTGGCGCGTGATCTGGATATCGGCTCGCTGGCGATTCCTCACGTCGATCAGCAAATCGAACAGCCCTTGTCTTCGGCGCAGCAGCGGGTCTGGCTGATGCAGCAACTGGATCTGGCCGACAGCAGTTTCAACATGAGCAGCAACGTGCGTTTGCGCGGAGAGCTGGACGAGCAATCCCTGCAACGCTCATTGCAGCTACTGGTAAGTCGGCATGCCATCTTGCGCACCACTTATCACCAGCAGGGCGGCGAGTTGCGCCAGCGGATTCATGGGGATCTGTCGGTAGAGCTGCAAGTGATCGCCTCCAGTGAAGCCCAATGGCCGGCCGAGGCCCGGGAGGTTGCGTTGCGACCTTTCGATCTGGGCAGTGAGGCGCCATTGCGTGCGGTGCTGTATCGCACTGGCGAGCAGGAACATGTGCTGCAACTGGTCATGCACCATATCGCTTCAGATGGATGGTCCGGCGCGGTGCTGGTGGATGAGCTGATTCAGGGCTACGAAGCCTACAGCGCAGGCCTGCAACCCGCGCAGGGCGAACTGCCGATCCAGTACGTCGACTATGCCGTGTGGCAAGGTTCGCCCGCAGTTCAGTTGCGTCAGCGTGAAGGTCTGGACTTCTGGCGACGTACCCTGGCGGGTATCCCGTCGCAAGTGCCATTGCCGTTCGACTTTCCGCGCCCGGAACGCGACACCGGTACTGGTGCAGCGCTGGACTTCCAGTTGTCAGCCGCAACGGTAGAGCGCCTGAAGGCCTTTGGCCAGGACAGCGGCACTTCACCGTTCATGCTGTTGCTGACCTGTTATGCCGCCGTGTTGCAGCGCGAGACTCAAGGCCGGGACCTGGTAATCGGCACCGATGTGGCGAATCGTGACCACCCGGATACCGAGTCGCTGATCGGCTTCTTCGTCAACCTGCTGGCCTTGCGTATCCGTCTGCAACCGGAACTGAGTTTCCGGGAGCAGGCGCAACAGGTCAGAGAGGTTTGCCTGCAAGCGTTCGCCTGGCAGGACACGCCATTCGAGCGTGTCGTTGAATGCCTGGAACTGCCGCGCGTGGCCAACCTGCATCCGTTGCTGCAAACGCTGTTTGTCCTGGACAACACGCCGCGTCAGCAACGCCAGTTGGGCAACCTGCAGGTCGAGCCGCTGACCGGCGAGCAGCATCATTCCAAGTTCGACATGGCGCTGTTTGCCAGTGAAGACGGTGATGCGATCAGCCTGCGCTGGGTGTATCGCACCAGCCTGTTCCGCCCGGCCACGATCGAACGCCTGCGAGACGCTTTCGAGTCGCTGCTGGAAATGGCCCTCGGCGCGCCTGAAAACCCTATCGATACCTTGATTCCGACTGTAAAGGGAGCTGCTGCAATGTCCACGGACAACCCGGTGCAACGCAAGATGAGCAAATTGGGCAAGATGCGCCAGAGTGGCACCCCGGCCACCCGCGAGCCCATCGAGGCCCGGCCGTTGCGCGAAGGCTCGAAATTCCCCTTGCTGGTGACTCTGCGCGACCGTGAACTGGCACCGGCCATCTGGGCCGAGGCCAACCGTGACAAGGTAGAAAACTGGCTGCGCGAGCATGGCGGCATTCTGTTCCGTGGTTTCGACCTGCCGACACCGGTCGATTTCGAGACCTTTTGCCAGGCCCTGTGCCCGCAGCTTTATGGCCAGTACGGTGACCTGCCGAAAAAAGAGGGCGGCAAGAACATCTACAAGTCCACGCCATACCCCAAGGACCGGATGATCCTGTTCCACAACGAAAGCGCGCATCAGCATCGCTGGCCGCGTCGGCAGTGGTTCTACTGCGAGATTCCGGCCACCACCGGTGGCGCGACGCCGATTGTCGACAGCCGCGAGGTCTATCGTGAACTGCCGGCCTGGTTGCAGGCGAAACTGCGCAGCAAACAACTGATGTATGTGCGCAATTTCAGCACCAGCCTGGACGTCAGCTGGCAGCACTTCTTCCAGACCGAGGAACGTGCCGAAGTCGAGCGGATCTGCCGTGAAAGCAATATCGAATTCCAGTGGCGCGGCGCCAACGACCTGCACACTCGCCAGGTCTGCCCGGCTGTGATCCTGCATCCACTGACCGGCGAGGAGAGCTTCTTCAACCAGATCCAGCTCTACCATCCGGCCTTTCTGGATGCCGATATCCGCGAGCAGTTCCTGCGCGACGGCGCGGCGACCATGCCGAGGCAGGTGTTCTACGGCGATGGCTCGGAGCTTGAAGAAAGCGCCATCGAGGCCATTAACGCTGCCTACGACCGTTGTGCTGTGCGTTTTGACTGGCAGCAAGGCGATGTGGTCATGCTCGATAACATGCTGGCGGCCCACGCACGGGACCCGTTCGACGGCGAGCGAAAGATTGTGGTGGCCATGGGCGAGATCTATGGCCGTGATCAGGTAATGGCTGCCCCCGCGCAGACCGAAGAGACCCACGCAGAGTTGAACCCATGATGGATCTTGGATTAACGCTTTCACCGCAACAGAAACAGCTTGCCCAGACCAATCCACAGGCCTGGCGCTGGGTACGGATGCAACTGGCGGGCGTGCCCGCAGGCACGATCGAACAACGCCTGCGAGCCTGCCTGGAACAACATGAGGCCCTGCGCCTGCGCTATCAGCGCCCGGTCGGTGCTACTGCGCTGCGCCAGCGGGTTACCGAACTCAGCGAGCTGCGCCTGGACTGGCGTCAGGCTCAGGCCAGCGATGGTCATGATGCACAAGGCTGGCTGGAGCAGGCCCGAAGCCATTGCCAGACAGAACAACCGGATGTACTGGCCTGGCTGCTGGACGACAGCCTGTTGTTGGCGGTCCCGGTCTATTCGCTTGATCAGCGCAGCCTGATCCAGTTGCAGGACGAATTACTGGGTCGTAGTGCAGCGCTTGAAGCCGAACCCATGCAATACGGCGAATATGTCGAGTGGATCAACGGCCTGCAACTGGACGAAGATGCCGAGCAGGGCGCGCAGTTCTGGCGCAACCTGGCTTTACAGGATGTGCCGGGCATGCGACTGATCGAACGCTATGGCATCGCCAGTGGCAGCCATGCGCGGGTCAGCCTGGAACTTGCCCGTACATTGCCGGTTGCATTGAATGCGCTGGCCGAGCGCGAAGGCGTGGAAGTCGAGCAACTGGTACTTGCAGCCTGGGGGTCGCTGCTGGGCAGGCTCAATGGTCAGCAGCATGGCCAGCTTGGCTTGCAGCATGATCCTCGCGATGACTATGAAGAGTTGCAGGGCGCTTATGGGGTTTTCGAGCAGACCCTGCCGATGGTGGTGCAGCTTTCCGAACACAGCACCCTGGTCAATCTGGCCCGGCAACTGGCCCGTCAGCTGGAAAACGCTGTCGAGTGGCAGGAATATGCAGGCCAGGCCCAACTGCTGCCGGAATGGCGCGCCAGTTTCCAGACCGGGCTGAGAGTGCTGTACACGCCGCAACTGCAAGACTTGCAAATGTTGTCTTTCGATACGCCGGTCGAACTGCACGTGCAATTGACCCTCGATGCACAAGGCAGCGGTCAACTGGCGCTGGCCTATGACTGCGGTTTGTACCGTGGCGAGCAGGCGCAGGTATTGCTGCAGCGTTTTGCCCATTGGCTGGAGCAACTGGTGCAGTCGCCCAACGGGTTGATCAATGGCTTCGACCTTCATTTGCCCGAGGAACTGCTGCCGGCACCGGCGCGTCCGGCTCTTGAGACCGATCTCGATATCATCGCGACCTTGCGTACTCACGCCCGGACCCAACCGGATCGGCCGGCATTACGCTATGCGGATCAAATATTCTCATACGCCGAACTCGATGCCCTGAGCGACCGTGTGGCCGGCAGCCTGCATCAGGCCGGTGTGGGACGCGAGCAACTGGTCGGTCTTTACCTGCCACGCGGCGCGCAAATGCTGGTGGCGATGCTGGCCTGCTTCAAGGTCGGTGCCGCATATCTGCCGCTGGACCCCAAGCAGCCACCGTTGCGTCTGGCCGGTATTCTCGACGACGCTCGACCGGCGCTGTTGCTGCATGTGGAAGACCTGCTGCCCGAAACGTCGCTCAGGACTCTGAGCTGGTCAGAGGCCAGCAATGGCCCGCTGTTCGAGACGCCGCAACCTGTTGCTGCCCAAGACCTGGCCTACGTGCTCTATACCTCGGGCACCAGTGGCAAGCCTAAAGGCGTGCAGATCGAACAGGCCCAGTTACGCCATTACGCCACGCAAGTGACCCGGGCGCTGCAATTGCCCGAGGGCGGGCATTATGGACTGGTGTCGTCGTTGCTCGCGGACCTGGGCAACACTGTGCTGTTCCCGGCCTGGCTGCAAGGCGGGTGCGTGCATGTGCTGGAGCAGTCCACCGTGACCGATGCCCGGGCGTTTGCCGAAGAACTTCAGCGTCATCCGCTGGATGTCCTCAAGATCGTCCCTTCGCATCTTGAGGCCCTGATGGGCGAGCACGCTGCCGACATTCTTCCTCGCAAGGTCCTGGTGCTGGGCGGGGAACCCGTCGGTGAGCATTTGCTGAGCCGTCTGGCCGAGGCGAAACCGGCCTGTCGCTTGTACAACCACTACGGCCCGACCGAAACCACGGTCGGCGTGCTATGGCGAGCGATTGATCTCGATCAGGGCGTGGCAGGCAGTGCATTGAGCCAGGTGCTGGGCGATAACCGCATCCATCTGCTCGATGAACAGCAACGACCAGTTCCGCCTGGGCAGGCCGGTGAGTTGTGCATCAGTGGTAGCAGTGTCGGGCGCGGCTATGTAGGGGATGTGGGCGGCTCTGCCTTTGGCATCGACCCGCTCAGCGGCAGTCGCCTGTATCGCACCGGCGATCTGGCCTTGCGTCAGGCTGATGGCGCACTGCGCATTCTGGGGCGCAACGATCAGCAAGTGAAAATTCGCGGTTTTCGCCTGGAGCTGGCGGAAGTCGAACAGGCGCTGTTGGGCCAGCAAGGCGTTTTGCAGGCTGCTGTGCTGCTGGATGGCGAAGGCGATCATGCGCGTCTGCTGGCCTTTATCGTCAAGGACGAGTCCGGCTCTCAGACAACAGATCAACTGCGCGCCAGTCTGGCTCGCCAGCTACCGGACTACATGCTGCCCAGCGGTATTCTGGAACTCAAGGCACTGCCACTGAACAGCAACGGCAAGCTGGATCGCAAGAACCTGTTGGAACGTGCCCGGCAACGCCTGCAAAACACGCGAGTGGCGCCGGTCGGTGAACTGGAAACCGCCATTCTGGCCATCTGGTGCGAAGTGCTGGGTGTCGACGACCTGGGCGTGACCGATAACTTCTTTACGGTCGGCGGGCATTCATTGGCGGCGATCAAGGTGGTGTCTCTGCTGCGCGAGCGTCTGTCGCTCAACCTGCCGACCAATCTGCTGTTCGAGCGCCATACCGTGCGTGATCTGGTAAGTGGCCTTGGCAATGGCGAGAGCAGCGGCCCCTGGAAAGTCTTGAAGGAAGCCGATGAACAGTCACCCGCCTTGCTGCTGGTACACGGAGCCCAAGGGCATCTACAGGCGTATCAGCCACTGGCGGACAACCTTGGCGCCCACGTCTCGGTCTTCGGCCTTGCAGCCCTGGAAAAAGGCTGGGACGAAAGCGATATGGATACGCTGTTGCAGCAATATGTGGCGAGCATTCCTGCCGAATTGAAGCAGCGCCCGCTGGTGCTGCTGGGCTGGAGCCTGGCTTCGCGGCTGGCCTTGTTGCTGGTGCCGCACTTGCAGGCCCGTGGTTTTAACATCGCCGGGCTCGCCGTGCTCGATCACGATGCCCAGCGCAGTCTGGCGGGCGAGGGCGATGAGGCAGGGCAGTTGATTGCCGACTTTGCCTTCTATTGCCGCAGCCACGCGCAGCCGATTGGCGAATCGTTAAGAGAGCGTTTGACGGGGCTGCTGGCCGGTCATGACTATGCCGAAGGCGTTACGCTGTTGCTCAACGATCCTCAGGTACGCTCGCATCTGCAATGGGAAGCGGCCGACGCCGAACTGCTGGCGCTGCTGGGGCAATATCGCTCGATCAAGACGCGCCTGTATGAGCAGACCTTGCCTGTTGTCGATGTGCCGGTCTGGCTCTGGCGCGGCAATGTCCATGGTGACTTGCGTACCCAGTGGCAAGCGTATACGCAGCACCCCGTTCGCCAGTGGGTACTGGACGTGGGGCATCACGATATACCGGGCGAGCCTCGACTGGCTGAAAGCCTGTTGCCTCTATTGTTGCAAACCTCTGCCAAGGCGGTATCGGCATCATGATTCTATTGAAAGAACTGCTGCATAACGCTCGATGGCGCATCTTTCTTGCGGTGCTGAGCAGTGCCTTGAGTGCAGCGGCCAGTATCGGCCTGATCGGCTACATCAACCGCAGTCTGGAACAAGGCCCTGGCGATATCGGCCAGGCCTTGCTGATGTTCGGTGGCTTGTTGATCCTGCTGTTTATCAGCGGTGTCACCTCGCAATGGTTGCTGGTACAGATTGGTCATCGTCTGGTTTACCAGTTGCGGCTGCGGCTGGTGGGCAAGGTGCTGGGCACTGCTCTGGAACGTATCGAGCGGCTGGGCAGCCCGCGCATCTACAACGCCCTGACCAAGGACGTGACTACAGTCGCCACGGCATTCAAGCAACTGCCGATTTCCCTGTACAACGGCTTGCTGTTGCTGGCAGGGCTGGCGTACATGGCGTGGCTGAGCCTGCCGTTCTTTTTCCTGACGCTGGTGGTGATTGCCTTCGGGGTCGGCCTGGATGTGTTGCTCGGGCGCAAGGTCAAGGCTCTGATGCAGGCGGTACGGCGCCAGGATGACCAGTTGACCGAGCAGTTCGAGGCGGCCATTCATGGTCGCTGCGAACTGGGCCTGAGCCGCGAGCGCCGGCATCAGCTCTATCAGCACAAGCTGGAGCCCATCGCACGGGCGTCGCTGGATGCCTCGGTGCGCGCCGATACCTTGTGGGCGATCAACCTCAACTGGACGACTCTGCTGGTATTCGTGCTGATCGGTACGCTGTTCTTTCTTGGCCAGGGGCTTGGCTGGCTGAACCAGCAGGTGGTGGTGGGCTACGTACTGGCAATCATGTTCCTGCGCACGCCGATCTCGATGATCCTCGATGCCATTCCGGCAGTCATTCGCGGTCATGTGGCTTTGCAGGCCATCGATGCTCTGGCCCTGGGCGAAACGGTGCAGTTCACGGCGCCCGCACAGGCGTCGCAACCCTTTGAGGAGCTGCGCCTGTCGAACGTGCGTTATCGCTATCCCGGCCAGAGTGACGAGTTTGCCTTTGAGTTGGGGCCGATCGACCTGTCGATTCGCCGTGGCGAGCTGATTTTCATTGTCGGCGGCAATGGCAGTGGCAAATCGACCCTGGCCAAGTTGCTGACAGGGCTCTACGTACCCACTTCGGGCCAGGTTTCACTCAATGATGTGGTGCTCGATATCAGCACCAGCGAGTGGCATCGCGAGCATTTCGCCGCCATCTTTGCCGACTTCTATCTGTTCGCCGATGTGCTGGGCGAAGCAGGTAATCATGAAGGGCTTGAGGCTCGGGTGGATCATTATCTGGAGCGTCTGGGGCTGGCCCATAAAGTCGAGTTCGCGGCCGGGCGCCTGTCCACCACATCCTTGTCCATGGGCCAGCGCAAACGCCTGGCGCTGTTGATGCTGATGATGGAAGGCCGGGAAGTCTTCCTGCTGGACGAATGGGCGGCGGATCAGGACCCGGTATTCCGGCATGTGTTCTACAACGATCTGCTGCCCGAGTTGAAGGCTGCCGGCAAGACGGTAATCGCCATTACCCATGACGACCGCTATTTCGATGTTGCCGACCGGGTCTATCGCCTCGACTACGGCCATCTGGTGGATTACGACCGCGAGACCGAAAACCCTTTCCAACTGGTGAAATGAGGGCGGCAGTCAGTCCTGCTGCCTGCATTCATCCAGAGGGCAACTGCTGCAATAGCCGACACCGGGAAGACGGTAGCGAATGCAGCAGATGCGCCTCAGGCGCAGGGGCTCGTTCTCGCCGGTGTCGTGATAGCGCACGGGGGCGAACAGCGGATTGCGTCGGCCGTCAGGGCGCAGTCGGGCAGTGAGGATCTCCCTGGCCGGTGCGGTGCTCTGGGGGCTGGCCAGCGGGTGCAGGTCGAGACGGCTGGTGACGAACTCGAAGGTGTTGCCGGCATTGCTCCAGAACAGCCGGGGCGATGCGCGAGTGACTTTGACCAGCGCTTCGATGACGGGGGTCAGATGACCGTCGATCAGGCCATGAAAGCGCTCGAAGGCAGAGCAGGGAGGCAGAGGATTGCCAGCATGGGCCAGATGCAGCGCCTTGGGTCTGGAATCGTCACCCAGTTGCAAGCCGGTATCGGCCAGGGCCAGCGGCAGTTCGCATTGTTGCAGCAGGCTGGTGGCCATGACCGGAGCCATGAACGTGCTGAAGTACCACTTGGACCACAGTGACACCAGGGCCAGGCGTTCATCGGTCTTGTAGCGCAGCAGCAGGCCATCGACGAAGGCACTGAAATGCTCGTGCTCGAAAAACAGGTCACCCGGCACGTCGGCCCGTGGAAGGCTGCGCAGTTGCAGTTTCTCACCGTAGTCGGCGAGAGGACCGGTGAACAGCGGAGCAAGGCTGGGAATCATCGACTCATCCGTGGACCGCTTGTTGAGAGCAGTTATCGTTCAGAGGGGGCTGGAAGTATAAACAGGGTGTCAGCGTCTTGCGACTGTTCATCCTGGCTATCGACGACTGAAAACGCTGCATCGGCAATAAAATATTAATGAGAATTGCTACCATTCGTAGTAATGTATCGAGAATGTATCAAGAACCTACCAAGGAGAAAAACAATGAGTCTGGACAGTCCGGATACGCGCTTTCTGGTTGTAGTCAATGGTGAGGAACAGTACTCGATCTGGCCGGATTACCGCAGTGTGCCTGAAGGCTGGCGCACCCTCGATGTTCAGGGCAGCAAGGAAGAATGCCTGAGCTATATCGAGAAAGTCTGGACCGACATGCGCCCGCTGAGCCTGCGCCAGGCCATGCAGGTACAAGGGCAGGGCTGATCGCCTGCGACCGTATTTTCAACTTCAGGGATTCAATATGGAAAGCGTCCAGCCCCGCCAGGCGTCCAGTGCTGCCTTCACACTGGAACAGTTTCGTCAGCAAGCCCCACGTGAACTGAACACCAATGAGTACTTGCAGCGCCAGGCTGCACGGGAGTCGAATGCCCGTTCTTACCCGCGACGCATTCCCTTGGCCCTGCAAGAAGCGCATGGCCTTTATGTACGCGACACCCAAGGCCAATTGTTCATGGACTGCCTGGCGGGTGCGGGGACTCTGGCTCTGGGCCATAACCACCCGGTCGCCATCGAAGCCATGCGCCAGACACTGGACTCCGGTTTGCCACTGCATACGCTGGACCTGACGACACCGGTCAAGGATCGTTTTGTCGAGGACCTGTTCAACGCGCTGCCGGAAAACTTTGCCCGCCATGCGCGTATCCAGTTCTGTGGCCCGACCGGTGCCGATGGCATCGAAGCAGCATTGAAACTGGCGCGTATTGCCACCGGACGCAAACCGATCCTGTCGTTCTCCGGCGGCTACCACGGCATGACTCTGGGCACCTTGAGCCTGATGGGTAACCTGGGGCCGAAACAGGCGCTGGGTTCGCTGATGGCCGACGTGCAGTTTCTGCCGTACCCCTACGACTACCGCTGCCCGTTCGGCATCGGCGGTGAAGCGGGTATCGATGCCGGGCTGCACTTCATCGAGCAGTTCTTGGGCGATCCGGAGTCAGGCGTGTTGCCTCCGGCGGCCATCGTGGTCGAAGTCGTGCAGGGCGAGGGCGGGGTGATTCCCGCGCCGGTACGCTGGCTTCAAGGCCTGCGCCAGTTGACCCGCAAGCATGGCGTGGCACTGATCATCGATGAAGTGCAGACCGGCATAGGTCGTACTGGCAAACTCTTCGCTTTCGAGCATGCGGGCATTGAACCCGACATTCTCGTGCTTTCCAAAGCCATAGGCGGTGGCCTGCCATTGTCGGTAGTGGTTTACCGGGAAGAACTGGACACCTGGAAACCCGGCTCCCATGCCGGCACGTTCCGAGGCAATCAGATGGCCATGGCAGCAGGTGCGGCAACTCTGCGCCATATCATCAGCGAAGACCTGCCGGGGCATGCCGACGTCATGGGCCAACGCCTGATGAGCTCGTTGCGCCAGTTGCAGAGCGACTATCCATGCCTGGGCCAGGTGCGCGGTCGAGGCCTGATGGTCGGCGTGGAAATCGTCAGCGATACACCGGGCGACAGCCGGGTGCCGGCAGCGGATACCGCATTGGCCCAGGCCATTCAACGTCAATGCCTGCACCAGGGCGTGATCCTGGAGCTGGGCGGACGCCACGGTGCCGTGGTGCGCTTCCTGCCTCCATTGATTATTCAGGCCGAAGAAGTTGATGTGCTGGTCGGGGTGTTTCAGGTTGCCTTGGAGAAGGCGATTGCGCAGGTTAAAGGAAAAGTCTTGCGCAGCGCGTGAGTCGCCAGTGATTTAGCCAGCCTTTGAGGCTGGCAAGAATATCTCAAACCTTGCGCCTCCCAGTGGCGATGAGTCGACGGCTATCGTGCCACCCTGGCATTCAATGGCCTGTCGACTGATCGCCAGCCCCAGGCCAAACCCTCCTGTAATGCGATCACGACTTCGATCCAGACGATAGAACGGCTCGAAAATGTGTGTCTGTTCGGCGACGGGGATACCAATGCCGTCATCCTCAACGCTGATCCAGAAACCGTTGCCTGCTTCCAAGCGAGCACTTACGCGCACGACTTTCTCGCAATACCGAATGGCGTTGCTGACCAGGTTCTGTATTGCGCGTGCAGTGAGGCGAGGGTCCAGGGCAAAGTCTGCGTCCGCCTTTTCAAAACACAGCAGCAAAGTAAAACCCTTGCTGTCCTGTTCCTCGATAAAGCCTCCCAGAACACTGTCCAGGTACGCCTGCATGGGGATTTCATCCTGCGCAGGGCGCTGGTTCGGCGATTTCAGCCGGGTATAGGAAAGCAACTCATCAATCAGAGTGTCCAGCTCCCGGACATGACCAAGCATCTGCTCGATCCGTCGACGGGTCTCGGGTTCCAGAGGGTCGGCCATGACCAGTGCCATGCCGAACTCCAGCCTCGACAACGGAGTACGCAATTCGTGGGATACCGCGTTCAAAAGCTCCTGCTGCTGATTGAGCAGGCCTTCGATATCCTGAGCCATCTTGTCGAACACCTGAGCCAGATCGCCAATGTTGGAGCGCGGCGAAATTTGCGTTCGCTCCGCCAGATTGCCGCTTCCCAGGATCATTGCAGTGCGCTTGAGGCGTTGCAGGTCGCGCCAGTGAGGCCAGACCCATACCAGCAGGCAGGCCAGCAATGCGGCACCGATCAGAATATTGATCATCCAGTACATGATGTTGATATCGACAGGCGCATCGGGCGCTACCAGCTCGACCACCGTATCCGGATCGATCAGGGCGAGTGCGGTGCCCAGTTCGCCATAATTATCCGAACGCACGGCATTCTGGCCCTGCCTGAGTGCCCTGCGTTCAGGCTCCGTCAGGCCGGGATCGGTTATCGAGACAAGCCTTAAGCGAGACGGAGCAAAATCTGCCCTGAGTTCGCTTTCAAGGGCTGGCCAGTCTGCTCGCGGTGTCTGATTGAAACGTTTCCTTATCAGGCTCAGCGTACCTTTGGCCTGATCCTGGTTGTAGGTGATGGTCTGCTGGTTGAACCACTTCAGCACCACTTCAGGAATCGCAAACAGCGCGACGCCATAGGTCACCAGCATGATCAGGTAAAGCCGAGCGAGCATCTTGAACATGGCGATCCATTATTTTTGTCAGGAGTGCGGGGTGAACTCGTGAAACCAGACGGTCACTCGTCCCACTCGGAGCGGCTCAACAAGTAGCCCTTACCCCATACAGTCTTGATCCTGCGGGGCTCGGCAGGATTGTCTTCGAATTTGCGCCGCAATTTGGAAATCGCCACATCGACCGAGCGGTCGATACCGTTGAATTCGATGCCGCGCAACTGCTGGATCAACTGATCGCGACTCAAGACTTCACCCGCGTGACTGGCCAGCACCAGTAACAGATTGTATTCCCCGGAGGATAGCTCGACGTCCTGGTGGCGCCATTGCACTTGGCGTTCGCTCAGATCGATCAGCAGTTGCCCCAGGACGATCTGCTGTGCGTCGTGACGAGTCTCGGCAGACAGGCTGCGGCGCAGCAGCGTGCGAATCCGTGCCAGAAGCACTCGGGGTTCGCAGGGTTTGGCAACGTAATCATCGGCGCCGGTTTCCAGGCCGAGAATCTGGTCGTCGCTCTTGTCCCTGGCCGTCAGCATGATGATGGGCAATGCAGGGCTTTCATCCCTTAGTTGCCTGCACACGTGTAAACCGTCGAGCCCCGGCAGCATCAGGTCGAGGATGACCAGGTCGGGACGCAACCGGTGCATGCCTTCAAGCGCGCGATCACCGCGGTTGATGACCGTGACGTCGTACTCGAAGCGCTGGAGATAGCTGGCAATCAGCTCCGCCAGCGCGCTGTCGTCCTCGACGAGCATAATTCTGGGCATTGTTCAGGCCATTTCTGCGAAGGGGACAGCATAACCAAGACCTGCCGGATACGCGCAATGCCTTAACACTTCTTCACATCTTTCCAACACTTGTTTACATGCGTTCTGGACGCAGTCTTTAGCATGGCGCGATCTTCACGGGGAACGCCACAATGCCGTCTTTATTGCGTCTCGATCCAAACCGATTGATGTTGTGTGCCGGACTTGCTGCACTGGCTGCCTGCGGCAAACCCACTGCACAGCAAGAGGTGCCGCCACCGCATGTGAGTGTGGAAACGGTCAGGACGCAACCTCTGACCATCACGACAGAACTCAATGGGCGTCTGGTTTCGCCGCGTATTGCCGAGGTCCGTGCGCGGGTAGCCGGGATCGTGCTGCAACGGGTTTATCGCGAGGGTACGGAAGTCCGGCAGGGCGATGTTCTTTTTCGCATTGATCCGGCGCCTTTTCAGGCGGATGTCGAAAGCGCCGAAGCGGCCTTGCGCAAGGCACAAGCGACGGAGTATCAGGCTCGCTTGCAAGCCGAACGCTATACAGAGCTGACAAAGATCAGCGCTGTCAGTCGTCAGGACGCCGAAAACGCTCGCGCCAGCTTCCTGCAGGCCCAGGCCGATGTGGCATCGACCCGGGCGGCACTCAAGCGCGCCCGTCTCAACCTGGATTACGCAACAGTCACTGCGCCCATTTCGGGACGCATCGGCAAGGCTCAGGTCACCGAAGGCGCATTGGTCGGGCAGGGTGATGCCACCGCATTGGCAATCATTCAGCAGTTGCAGCCCCTTTATGCCGATATCAACCAGTCCACACGGCAGATCAGTGACCTGCGCCGCTCGCTACTGCAAGGGCAGTTGCAGCAGCTTGAAGCGGGACAGATTACCGCGACACTCATTCAGGAAGATGGCAGCCCGTATCCGTACAAGGGGAAGTTGCTGTTTTCCGATCTGACGGTGGATCAAGGCACTGGCCAGGTCACCCTGCGCAGCGAGTTTCCCAACCCGCAAAACGAGCTATTGCCTGGCAGTTTCATCACTGTGCAGCTTGATCAGGCTCGCGTGGCACAAGGTATTACGGTGCCACAGCGTGCAGTGCAACGCGACGCAGCAGGCAAGGCGCTGGTGTTGATTGTCGATGCGCAAGGCAAGGTACAGGGGCGGGCAATTGAACCGGGAGTTGTGCAGCACAACCGCTGGATCGTGAAGAGCGGCCTCGATGCCGGTGATCGAGTCATCGTTTCCGGCCTGCAACACGTGCAGCCGGGTATCACAGTGACGGCAGAAGAAGAGGGCTCTCAAGCCCTGGCTCAGGAGCAGAAGTAATGGCGCCGTTTTTTATCGACCGGCCTGTGTTTGCCTGGGTCATTGCGCTGTTCATTGTGCTGGCCGGCTTGCTTGCCATACCTAAGCTGCCTGTGGCCCAGTACCCCAGCGTTGCGCCACCGCAAATCGAGTTGACCGCCACTTATCCCGGCGCGTCTGCCAATACCATCGATGAAAGCGTGGTGAGCCTGATCGAGCAAGAACTGAACGGCGTCAATCACTTGCTGTATTTCAGCTCCAGCAGCAGCCAGGGCACGGCAACCATGACCATTACGTTCCAGCCGGGCACCAATCCCGAGCTGGCCAAGGTCGATGTGCAGAACCGGCTGAAAGTCATCGAGCCGCGTCTGCCGCGGGCGGTGAGCCAGCAAGGCCTTCAGCTTGAAGAGATATCTGCCGGATTCCTGATGATCGCCACGCTGACTTCAACGGACGGTCGTCTCGACGAAATTGCGCTCAGCGATTACTTGACGCGCAACGTGGTCAACGAACTGAAGCGCTTGAATGGTGTGGGCAAAGCCCAGTTGTTCGGTTCAGAGCGTGCCATGCGGATCTGGATCGATCCGCAGAAACTGGTCGCTTTCAATCTGACTCCGTCCGATGTCAGCCAGGCCATTGCCGAGCAGAACGTTCAGGTCGCGGCTGGCAGTATTGGCGACTTGCCGTCCTCGACGGATCAGGAAATGACCGCAACCGTCATGGTCAAGGGGCAATTGAGTACGCCGCAGGAGTTTGCCGCCATTGTTCTCAAGGCGAACGCCAACGGCTCCAGCGTGACTGTTGGCGATGTGGCACGGGTCGAGGTTGGAGCCCAGAGCTACAATTTCGCCACCCGCCTGGATGGCAAGGCGTCGGTTGCCGTGGGCGTACAACTGGCGCCGGCAGCCAACGCGATGAGTACTGCGAACCTGGTAAGGGAAAAGCTCGACGAGCTTTCGCGTTATTTTCCGGCCGGGGTGAAATACGACGTTCCTTACGACACGTCGCCTTTCGTCAAGGTATCGATCACCAAGGTCATTCACACCTTGATCGAAGCCATGGTGCTGGTGTTCATCGTGATGTTCGTGTTCCTGCAGAACATCCGCTACACCCTGATCCCTGCTCTTGTAGTGCCCGTCGCCTTGATGGGGACATTCGCCGTGATGTTCTTGCTCGGCTTTTCAATCAATGTGCTGACGCTGTTCGGCATGGTCCTGGCAATCGGCATTCTGGTGGACGATGCCATTGTGGTGGTGGAAAACGTCGAGCGGCTGATGGCCCAGGAAGGATTGTCACCCAGGCAGGCTACTCGCAAAGCCATGGAGGAAATCAGTAGCGCCATCATCGGAATAACCCTGGTACTGACAGCCGTATTCATTCCCATGGCATTCATGCCGGGCTCGGTCGGAGTGATCTATCAGCAGTTCTCGATTTCCATGGCCGTTGCCATCGTGTTTTCAGCGTTTCTGGCCCTGAGCCTGACACCGGCTCTGTGCGCCACGATGCTCAAGCCGATACCTGCGAACTCACATCACGAGAAGAACGGGTTTTTCGGCTGGTTCAACCGGCGCTTCGAGCAAGCCAGTCAGGGCTACGAAAATCTGGTAAGCAAAGCGGTAGGCCGCATTGGACGCTATATGGTCATCTTTCTGTTGCTGACAGGCATCATGGGATTGCTGTTTGTCCGCCTGCCATCCTCGTTCCTGCCAGTGGAGGATCAGGGCTATACCATCACCGATATTCAATTGCCGCCAGGGGCCAGCCAGCAACGTACCATTGAAGTGGCCAGACAGATCGAAGCACACAATGCGCAGGAAACAGGCATTACCAATACCGTGATGATTCTCGGCTTCAGCTTTTCCGGGAGCGGGCAGAATGCCGCACTTGCTTTTACCACTTTGAAAGACTGGTCGCAGCGGGCTGCACAGGACTCTGCTCAATCCATTGCCGACCGGGCCAGTGCCGTGTTTTCCGGTTTCAAGGACGCCATGGTATTCAGTCTGCTGCCGCCGCCTGTCGAAGGGCTGGGCACATCGGGTGGTTTTGAAGTGTGGCTGCAGGATCGTGGCTCACAAGGCCATGACGCATTGCGGCAAGCCCGTGATGAACTGCTGAGCAAAGCCAGCGAAAGTCCGATCCTGCAAAACGTGCGCGAAGCGTCCCTGGCGGAAACCCCGCAGGTCAATATCGAAGTGGACCGCCAGCAAGCCCATGCCATGGGCATTTCGTTCTCGGATATCGCCAGCGTGCTGTCGACCTCGCTGGGGTCAGCCTATGTCAATGATTTCCCGAATCTTGGGCGTATGCAGCAAGTGATCGTGCAGAGCCAGGGCGACCGCCGGCAACAGGTTGAAGACCTCTTGCGCCTTGAAGTCAAAAACCGTCAGGGACGCATGGTGCCTGTTTCGGCATTCGCCAGTATCCACTGGACACGAGGGCCGGCTCAGCTCACTCGATACAACGGCTATCAAGCGGTCAGCCTGTCCGGTGAGCCTTCGCCGGGGCACAGTACCGGTGAGGCGATGGAGGAAATGGAGCGTCTGGCTTCGGGGCTGTCCACAGGCTTTGCCTTGCAGTGGACAGGGCTTTCATTGCAGGAGCGCATATCCGGCGGCCAGGTGCCGCTGCTGCTCGGGCTTTCGATGCTGGTGGTGTTTCTGTGCCTGGCGGCGCTTTATGAAAGCTGGGCAATTCCTGCGGCAGTCTTGATGGTGGTGCCTCTTGGCATTATCGGCGCAGTGTTGGCGGTCACTTTACGCGGCATGCCCAATGACGTGTTCTTCAAGGTCGGGCTGATCACCATCATCGGGCTCTCTGCAAAGAACGCCATCCTGATCATTGAGTTCGCTACCAGTCTGCATGCTCAAGGCATGAGCAGGGGCGAGGCGAGTATTCGTGCTGCTCGTCTGCGTCTGCGCCCCATCGTAATGACGTCCCTGGCGTTCATTTTCGGTGTTGTTCCGCTGGTGTTCGCCTCGGGGGCCAGCTCGGCAAGTCAGCAGGCAATCGGGACCGGCGTAATGGGCGGCATGGTCACCGCAACGCTGGCAGTACTTTTCGTACCCGTGTTTTTCGTTCTGATCATAGGGATGCGCGAGAGAAGCCGGCGCGGTTCGGCTTGCGAAGAGTAACGGGGCGACAGGGTGTTTTTTCGTGGTTCTGTATTGAAAAAGGATGATCCGTCTTGCCTGGTAGAACTTTAAATCGCTGGCTGGTACTGCTGGCGGTCATGATGGCTTTTCTGCCGATCGTACTGGATCTGACCATTCTTCATGTGGCAGTCCCCTCGCTGTCCATGGCCTTGCAGGCAACCGGTACAGAGGTCCTGTGGATCATCGACATTTATCCGCTGTTGATGGCCAGCCTGCTGATTCCCATGGGCACGCTTGCCGACAGAGTCGGTCATCGGCGCATGTTGATACTGGGGCTTGGCATCTTTTGTACAGGGTCGGTTCTTGCGGCCTTTGCTCCGAGCGCCGAGGCACTGATAGGGGCGCGGGCCTTCATGGCCTTTGGAACTGCCATGGTCATGCCATGCACCCTTGCTATCGTTCGACAGACTTTCGAGGATGAAGGCGAGCGAGCCATGGCGCTGGGCATCTGGGGCGCGGTTGCTTCTGCGGGTGCTGCCCTGGGACCGCTGGCTGGCGGGGCGCTGCTTGAGCATTTCTGGTGGGGCGCGGTATTTCTGATAAACGTGCCAGTGATGCTTTTTGTCATTCCTCTGGTAAAGGCCTATATCCCTGTGCGTCTGCTATCGACAGGCGGTCCCGGAAAGTGGCCGATAGAGCAGGCCCTGATTCTGATCCTCGGCATCATGGCAACGGTATATGGCCTGAAATCGGGCTTCAGGACAGGCAGTTCCCTGCCGATGACGATCATCTTTATTGCATTCGGCATCCTGATGCTGCTTTGGTTTGCACATAAGCAGCTTCGCTCGCCCGATCCGATGCTCGATTTGAGCCTGTTCTCTGTCCCGCAGATCAGCGCAGGCGTTGTCATGTCACTGGTAGTCATGGGAGCGCTTGCCGGGGTAGAGCTGATGCTTGCTCAGGAACTGCAATTCGTCCTTGGGCAAACGCCACTTGAGGCCGGTATTTTCATGCTGCCCCTGATGATCGGCTCCGCTATCGGTGGGCCGCTTGCGGGCATGCTGCTTCAGGCGACCGGGTTGAGACAGGTGGCGAGTTTGTCTCTGTTGATTTCTGCTGCATCTCTGGTGGGGTTGGCGCTTGCAAACCTGGGCAGCGGCGGGGTGGTTGTCGTTTTTACGCTGGCGGCACTCGGGCTGGCGCTCAGCGTTGGCATGACCGCTTCCTCCGTCGCAATCATGAGTCACACACCGGTCGAGAAAGCCGGCTCAGCCGGAGCTCTGGAAGCCACAAGCTATGACCTGGGCTCAGGCCTGGGGATCACTGTGTTCGGGATTCTCCTGACGTCCAGCTATGAACGATCGATTCGTCTGCCGGATGACCTGCCCTTGAATATCGCTGAAACGGCAGGGCGCTCGATCGGCGAAACGATGATGGCGGCGAAGGCGGCGGGCGGGCATCAGGCACAGCAACTCGTTCTGGCTGGTCAGGAAGCTTTCAGTGCGTCACACAGCCTGGTTCTGCTCGCGGCTGCCGCCCTGATCGGTCTGGTGAGCATCGTGGTCTGGAACCTGTTACGCAATCAGTGAGTATCGCGAATAAACTTCGGCTGCCGATTACCGTCAAACCCGTCTCGTACGTATCTTCATATAGGACGGAATATGCGGCAATTACGAAAGAAAGCATCCCTGTTGCTATTGGGTAGCTCACTCCTGACAGCCAACCATATCCTTGCAGCGGACGCAGCTTCGCCCATCACGGTAGTCGCCACTAACCCTGCGTTTTCCACACTTGTTGCGCCCGATGCGAAGGTAGAAACACTCACCGATGGTGCAAAGTGGGCAGAAGGTCCGCTATGCCTGCCCGACGGTGGCCTGCTATGGAGTGACGTCAAGGCGAACAAGGTCATGAGCTGGGACGAGAAAAACGGCGTCACGACCTTGCTGGATCCTGCCCATTATCAGAATGGCCGTGCTCTGGATGCCGAGGGCCGCGTGGTTGCTGCCTCCCACGGCGAGCGTGCAATCGTGCGCCAGGAAAAGGATGGCAAGTGGCATACCCTGATCCAGAGATATCGGGGTAAACGCCTGAACAGTCCGAACGATGTCGTCGTCGACAAGAGCGGCCATATCTGGTTCAGCGATCCGACCTTTGGCGTGTTGAACAAGGCAGAGAGTTACGGAGGAAAACCGGAGCAGGGCGGCGAGTACCTGTATCGCTACAACCCGCAGCTCAAGGAACTGACCCGGCTCAAGACACCTGGCCTTCATTCACCCAATGGCCTGGCCTTTTCGCCTGACCAAAGCCTGCTGTATGTGGCCGACTCGCAACTGGCCCATGACTTCAAGAACCCAAAACTGGCCCATAAGGTGCTGGTCTATCAGGTTCACAATGGCGCACTGAGCAATGGCCGGACATTTACCGAAATCACGCCGGGCATCCCCGACGGCCTCAAGGTCGACGCCAAGGGCAATGTCTGGAGCAGCAGTAAAGAAGGCATTCAGGTGTATTCGCCAAAAGGCGAGTTGCTCGGGAAACTGCGGGTGGCGGCCGAGGATACCGGCAACCTTGCATTCTGCTCTACGGGTTCACAGCACTGGGCTTACGTGACGGCGGGCAACAAGGTCTTGAGGGTGCAGACGCTGATTGGAGGAGGTCAGGAGTAACCCTGGTTCGTCGACGGGCAGGGTTTGACTCTTTGCCTTGCCGTTGACGGACTTTGGATAAAACATTGTTCTGCGTCGGGGCAAGCACCATCCTCTACCCGCAATCCCGGATGAATATCGAGTTCTGGAATGTATTACGCGCCAAGTGATGGCTATATGACATATACTAGTGACTATCGCGCAGACTATAAGCAGATGCACTTCGCAAATCCCTTACAGATCCGCGGGTAACTCCTGTTGTGATCTTTTCATTACCATCCATTCTTATGTAGTCGCTAGGGGTTCCCCTTAGAGATACATGTTACCCCTTATTTCAGCAGCTCTTCGATCAGGCGACTTGTGCGCCAAGACAGTATGTTCACATCAATAGTTCCCACTGACATGAATAATAATTACACGCAACGAGACAGCCTCTTTCCATGCAGTCACATGATTGCTCATTGCCATCACTTTAGATGCAATCCCCCCCCCCTAAAGGCTTGATTTTGCTACATGCCAGCAGCATGGCATCCCTGGCTACGCACAGCTCTATCTCGCGTGTTCCTGCCTGAACAACCGATTTAAGACATCATATTGATATCATTAGTTCTCGCAATTTAAGAAAATCCCTACAAAAACTAAAGAAGTTTCGTCTTAGTGTTTAAGTACTTGCTAGTGGCCATCACCGTGAGTAAGATCCACGCCCTCGGAGGGTGCGATTCTCAATTACAACAGGGGTTCGCCACCACTTCGTATTGTCTTATGCCATTGCAATACTGATGGCCATACTGGATGTGATCGTAATTGAAGGTCATGGATGTCCTACTCAAGTAAGCTTTCAGCTCATTACCTTGAACTCGCAAAAGCCCCGGTCTCGGCCGAAAGTTTTGCGGGAGAGGACGTTCGCTTTTCGAGCGAGTATGAGGCTTTGGAAAGTGAGCTGAACAAAGCCCAGTCCATGCACGAAAGCGGTCAGATCGACTGGCTGAAAATTCGCGAAAACAGTGAAGCTCTCCTTCGTACCCAGTCCAAGGATCTGCGGGTGGGTGCCTGGCTGACATGGGCTCTTTACCAGCGTGAGTCCTTCCAGGGTTTGTTGGCCGGGCTTGGGCTTTTACACCATCTTTGTGAGAGTCATTGGGCCGAGGTTTATCCGAGCAAGGCCCGGACCCGTTCTGCTGCAATCAGTTGGCTGGTGTCACGCCTTGAGCAGGTACTGAACGAAAACGTCGCCATCAAGGAACAGCTGCCGCTGTTCCGCCGCCTGGTCGAGCACCTTGAAGGCCTTGACGCTGCATGCACCCAGCATCTGGGCGACGATGCTCCGCTGCTGCTACCACTTTCCCGCCGCCTGAAAGGCATGGTCCAGCGCGCCGCCGACAACCAGCCAGAGCCTGGCGTTGTGGGGGCCGCGGTGGCTCAGGTCAAGCAGACGGCTACGCAACTGTTTACTCCTGGCGCGCCGATTGACAACGAGAAAGAGGCGCACAAGGCCCTGCGTGCCCAGCAGGAAAACGCACGTCCGCTGTGTGCCTGGTGGCTCAAGCAGAAAGCCAGCGATCTGCGCGCCTTGCGCCTCAGCCGCACACTGCTTTGGTTGCCGATCGACGCGGTTCCTGAGCGCAATGCCGAGCAGATCACAGCCCTGCGTGGCCTGCCTGCGGACAAGCTCAAGGCCTATCAGGATCGTTACGATCAGGGCAAATATGCAGACCTGCTGGTAGAGCTGGAGGCAAGCCTGACCAAGGCACCATTCTGGTTCGATGGCCAGCGGATGGTCTGGGAATGTTTGCAGGCGTTGAACGCCGAACTGGCAATGCGCGAAGTGGAAATCCATTTCGCACTGTTGATTCAGCGCCTGCCCGGCATTATCGAGTTGCGTTTCCACGATGGCGCACCGTTTGCCGACCCGAGCACTCGCGCCTGGATTAACGCCAACGTCATGCCGCACCTGCAGACTGCCAGTGCGCCGCGCAAGGTTGAAGTTGCCGATACCCAGCCGGCCTGGGAACTGGCCCTCGAAGAAGTCATGCCGGTTTTGCGCAAGGAAGGCCTCAAGGCCGCTGTACAGATTCTCAAACAGGGTTTGCAAAGCGCCAATGGCGGACGTGTCCGGTTTTTCTGGCAGTTCGCGCTCGCCCGGTTGTGTTTCATGGCCAAGAAATACGAGCTGGCCAGGACTCAACTCGAAACTCTGGACCAGACATTACAGGACTCAGGCCTGAACGCCTGGGAGCCCGATCTTGCGCTGGAAGTGCTGCATTTGCTGCATAGCTGCTGCGAGTTGTTACCGCAGAACCATGCCGTACGTGAACGCAAGGAAGAGATTTATCGCAGGCTGTGCCACCTCGACCTCGAAGTGGTACTCGAATAGGCCCCAGGGCCACAACCGCACGGAGAAAAGCCATGGCCAAAGAAGGCTCGGTAGCCCCCAAGGAACGTATCAACGTCACTTTCAAACCTGCCACCGGTGGTGCACAGGAAGAGATCGAACTGCCGTTGAAACTGCTTGCAATCGGTGACTACACCCACCGCAAGGACGAACGCAAGATCGAAGATCGCAAGCCGATCAGCATCGACAAAATGACGTTTGACGAAGTGCTGGCCAAGCAAGAGCTGAGTCTGACATTGAGCGTGCCGAACCGTCTTCAGGAAGAAAGCGACACTGAAGAGCTGGCCGTGAAACTGCGCGTCAATTCGATGAAGGATTTCAACCCTGCCAGCCTGGTCGAGCAAGTGCCTGAGCTGAAAAAACTGATGGAACTGCGCGACGCGCTGGTGGCCCTCAAAGGCCCGCTGGGTAATGCGCCTGCGTTCCGCAAAGCCATCGAAGGCGTTCTCGCCGACGACGAATCCCGCGGTCGCGTACTGGGTGAGCTGGGCTTGAACGCCGCAGCACCTGACGCCTGAGTCCCTATCAGCCAAGGAAGCCAACACAATGAGCACTAGCGCAGCACAGCAAAAGAGCAACGAGAGCGGCGAATACAGCATTCTCGACAGCATCATCGCTGAAACCCGTCTGACACCGGACGACGAAGCCTACGACATCGCCAAGCGCGGCGTATCGGCCTTCATCGAAGAACTGCTCAAGCCGCAGAACAACGGCGAGCCGGTCAAGAAGGCCATGGTCGACCGCATGATCGCCGAGATCGATGCCAAGCTCAGCCGCCAGATGGACGAAATCCTGCACCACCCTGACTTCCAGTCCCTCGAGTCGTCGTGGCGTGGTCTGCAACTGTTGGTCGACCGCACCAACTTCCGCGAAAACATCAAGATCGAAATCCTCAACGTCTCCAAGGACGACCTGCTGGACGACTTCGAAGATTCGCCGGAAGTGATGCAGTCGGGCCTGTACAAGCACATCTACACCGCTGAATACGGCCAGTTCGGTGGTCAGCCGGTTGGTGCGATCATCGCCAACTACTACATGTCCCCAAGCTCGCCGGACGTGAAACTGATGCAGTACGTGTCCAGCGTAGCCTGCATGTCCCACGCACCGTTCATTGCTGCTGCCGGCCCGAAATTCTTCGGCCTGGAAAGCTTCACCGGTCTGCCGGACCTGAAGGATCTGAAAGATCACTTCGAGGGCCCGCAATTCGCCAAATGGCAGAGCTTCCGCCAGTCGGAAGACTCCCGTTACGTTGGCCTGACCGTGCCGCGCTTCCTGCTGCGTAACCCGTACGACCCGGAAGAAAACCCGGTCAAGTCGTTCGTGTACAAGGAAACCGTCGCCAACAGCCACGAGCACTACCTGTGGGGTAACACGGCTTATGCGTTCGGCACCAAGCTGACCGACAGCTTCGCCAAATTCCGCTGGTGCCCGAACATCATCGGCCCACAGAGCGGTGGTGCTGTTGAAGACCTGCCGTTGCACCATTTCGAAAGCATGGGCGAAATCGAGACCAAGATTCCTACCGAGGTTCTGGTCAGCGACCGTCGTGAATACGAACTGGCCGAGGAAGGCTTCATCTCCCTGACCATGCGCAAAGGCTCCGACAACGCGGCGTTCTTCTCCGCAAGCTCGGTACAGAAGCCGAAGTTCTTCGGCATCAGCGCTGAAGGCAAGGCTGCAGAGCTGAACTACAAGCTCGGCACCCAACTGCCGTACATGATGATCGTCAACCGCCTGGCTCACTACCTGAAAGTGCTGCAGCGCGAGCAACTCGGTTCGTGGAAAGAGCGCACCGACCTTGAGCTGGAACTCAACAAGTGGATCCGCCAGTACGTGGCCGACCAGGAAAACCCGAGCGCCGAAGTGCGTGGCCGTCGTCCTCTGCGCGCTGCCCAGATCATCGTCAGCGATGTAGAAGGCGAGCCAGGCTGGTATCGCGTAAGCCTGAACGTGCGCCCGCACTTCAAGTACATGGGTGCAGATTTCACCCTGTCGCTGGTTGGCAAGCTGGACAAAGAGTAAGGAGCGACTCATGACTGGATACGGCAGCCTTTTTGAACGCCTTGGTGGCGACGCAGATCAGCGCGTCGGATGGAGCCGAGAGGTTTCTGCCATGTCGTCCGTGGCTGCCCATCTGGCCAAGATGCTCAGCACCCGTGCGGGCAGCGTGCAAACGCTGTCCGATTACGGGCTACCCGATCTCAATGACATGCGCCTGAGCCTGCACGACTCATTGAGTCAGGCACGCCTGGCCATCGAAAGCTTCATCGAAGCCTACGAGCCGCGCCTGAGCAACGTGCGTGTCATTTCCCTGCCGCGTGACAACGATCAGCTTCGCCTGTCCTTCAGCATCGAAGGCCTGCTGGAAGTTGATGGTTTCAAGCGTCAGGTCAGTTTCGCCGCTCGCCTGGATGGCAGTGGTCAAGTGAAGGTCAACTAAGGAGACTCCGATGTCCGGTAAACCCGCAGCACGTGTATCCGACCCGACTGCTTGCCCTGTATCCGGCCACGGCACAAACCCGATTGCCGCCGGTTCCGGCGACGTATTCTTCGACGGCCTCCCGGCCGCCCGCCAGGGCGATGCCTCGGCCTGTGGCGGTGCGTTGGTGGGTGATCTTGCAACGACCGTTCTGATCAACGGCAAACCGGCTGCGACCGTAGGCTCCGTCGGTAGTCATGGCAACAAGGTGACGGCCGGGTCCGGGACGGTGATTATCGGGAATTCGCATACGCCGGTGCCGTTTGTGCCGCCGTTGCCTTTGCCTGGTTTTGATGAGCAGTTTGTGTTGACTGACGAAAGCGGAGCGGTCTTGGCGAACCGTCGGTATATGTTGGTCCGGGAAAACGGTATGCAAGAAGAGGGAGTTACCAGTGAGAAAGGTCTGACTCATCGATTGGCGCGTCACCAGAGCGCGGAAAAAATCGATATCTACATTGCATCAGAGGATTGATGCAAATGACTGAGGTACTGGAAACTCCGACAGGAATTTATAAGAAAATCGCTTCGACCAGCAGCACCGCTACGGCCGATAAAACACCGAAAAATATTATGGTGAAGGAAGGCTTGACGGTTTATTTGGGTGGAGCGGGTATGGCCGGGGGATATATCGAGGATCAGGTAAAGTCGCTAAGAAAGGTTGGGATCAGTGGTGCAGTAGTAGGGCGGAATACAGCTGGGCAGTATGTTGATGCTGTAGCGGGTGTAAACAAGCACCGCTATCGCCTTAAAAAAATCAACGGCATATCAGACTCCGGTCCTTACAGTATCGAAGCTGATTGGAGTCTGGAATCGCTAGGTGTGAATAAACCTATTCCTGCCGGAGGCCAGTTCAATCTTATTGGCTATTCTTTTGGATCGCTCGTTGCTGCTCAGTCGGCTCTTTATTATGCAGATAAAGGGCAGCCTGTTGATTACTTGGTCTTGATCGGCTCACCCATTTCTGAGGAAATGCTGGCGGAGACAAGGCAGAACGCACTCATCAAGAATGTTGTCGTACTGGACCTGAAGGCTCATGGCGATCCCATACATGCAGGTATGTCTTTTGTAGACTTGGCGGTGAATGCTCCTTTACTTGGCTGGCAAATGACAGAGTCTGCCAGTAATGGCGAAGGCATGGGACACTTTTACTACGGCATCGATGGTGCTTCGGGGGAGCAGCGTCGGCTTGAACTGGCAAAATCTCTGTACGCCGAGGGCTTGCGTTGATGAGCAGTGCTCGTAAAGTCAAAGCGATGATTGTTATTGCACTCGCAATGGTTTTCCCTTTTGCATTGTTTGAAGCTTATTTGGTTTTCAGATTTGGCGTTGCTGAACCATACAGTTATTTTGTTTCTGCTCCCTTGTCCGTTGTTTCTTTTGTTATTTTGCAGCTCGCCATAGGGTATGGTTTCTTTAAAGGCTGGACTGCATGCGAGATGCGAAGTAATTATGCTTATCTTGCATTATGGCTTTTGAGTTTGCTGACTTTGATTCTGCTGCCGCAGTTCTTTTCAAACGTGCCATTTGATCAATCGGGCCTGAATCTTGGAGCATCTGACAGATTATTTTTTGCCGATGTAACAAAAGTCGACATGAGCCATTTTCAAGTAAAAAATGCCAGTGTGGTTTGTAGCATTGATAGCCTAGGAGGTGCAGCGTGGAGGTGCTGAGACTGGAGACGATGCCTGCGACCAAGTTTACGGTTCTGGAAAAAATGATGACTCGAGTAATCACAGGGTTGGTCATCCATTTTTTTGCGTGCGTGGCCTACGTGGTTGTTAATTATTATGGTGTATCACTCTATAAGTATGTTTTTGACGGGCTGACTGCCCGGGGTGCATCCATTGGGATGGCCATGTATTTGATTTTTTATGTTTTCGTTGCGGTGAATTTTATTGTGGCTCTGATACCGAGGCTTACAATAAAATTGGCTATTTTGTTTTTTATGGTGGGAGCCATATTGACTTATCTGCTTCCTCTCTACCCTGTGCGCGCCTTGGCTTACAGTGTTTTGACAGGAGGGTTGACTGTTGTTGCAATATTTGTCTCGGGCAAAGTAACCGGAGTGGTATCAGCGAGGCGTGCAGGGCGTGGTGTTGATATATGAAGATTTCCTATTATCTGATTCTGGCAGTTTTTATGACTTTTTCATTCACTACCCCAAAAACCGAGTGGCTAGTAAACTTTGAGTCTTTAGGGGTTTCAGAGAGTATCGATATCTATAAGGGTCTGTTTCTTCTTTGTTTGATCCTTTATGTTCCGATGATGCTGCTTGTGTTTTGTTGCTTTGCAAGGGCGCTTGTTATTTTTATAAGGTCCAAGAGCTTTCAGGATAGCTTTTCTCTTTTGATTGCTCCAGTTACAGGTCTTGTAGCACTTCATCGATTCAATAAATGGGTGTTCAGTGAAATTTTCTAATTGCTCGGCGCAGATCATCCAGCAGAACAGTTTTTCCATGAGCACAACTACCAGGCAGGTAATCCGTGTCCTTTAACCACTACTACCAAAGCGAACTCACCGCACTGCGTCAGTTGGGCCGCCGTTTCGCCGAGCGTAGCCCGGCATTGGCGCCTTTTCTGGGGCAGGCCGGGCGTGATCCGGATGTGGAGCGGTTGCTGGAAGGTTTTGCATTCCTGACCGGGCGCCTGCGCCAGAAACTCGATGACGAATTGCCGGAGCTCAGCCATTCGCTGATGCAGTTGCTGTGGCCCAACTATATGCGGCCGCTGCCGGCGTTCAGCATTCTGCAGTTCGATCCGCTCAAGCGTTCCGGGCCTGCGCTGATGGTCGAGCGTGATACGCCAATCGAGAGTGTGCCGATCAATGATGTGCGCTGCCGCTTCCGTACTTGTTACCCGACCGAGGTATTGCCGCTGGATCTGGCGGCGCTGAATTACTCGGTGAAGGGCGACGGTTCGCTGTTGAGCCTGCGTCTGGAAATGAGTGCTGACGGTCACCTTGGTGAGTTGGAGCTGAGCCGTCTGCGTCTGCACTTCGCTGGTGAACGCTATATCAGCCAGATGCTTTATCTCAGCCTGTTGCGTAACCTGGAAGGTATCGAGCTGATTCCGCTGGATGGTGCCGGCAAACCTATCAAAGGCGTCAACGATATTCCGATGGCATTCAAGATGCCGGGCGATCGCGTGCAGCCGGTGGGTTTTGCCGAAGAGGAGGCGTTGATTCCTTATCCGCTGAACACTTTCCGCGGTTATCGCTACCTGCAGGAATACTTCGCTTTCCAGGACAAGTTCCTGTTCGTCGACATCAACGGCCTGGATATTCTCAAAGCGCTGCCGCAAGACACCCTCAAACAGATGCGTGGCCTGGAGCTGCGTTTCGATATCCGTAAAAGCGGTATCCAGCGCCTGCGTCCGACCCTGGATAACGTGAAACTGTTCTGCACGCCCATCGTCAATCTGTTCCCGCACGATGCGCTGCCGATTCGCCTTGATGGCAAACAGGACGAGTACCTGCTGTTGCCAGCGGAATACGATCTGGAAAACTGCGGTGTGTTCTCGGTAGAAACCGTGACCGGCTGGAAGCCCGGCGGCCTCGGTTATCAGGAATACGTGCCGTTCGAGTCCTTCGAGCACGACCCGAGTTTCGACGTACCCAACAGCCGCCCGCATTACAGCATCCGCCAGCGTTCATCCTTGCTGCATGACGGCCTCGACACCTACCTGAGCTTCGGCATCCGCCATACCGAAGCCCACGAAACCCTGTCCATCGAGCTGATGTGTACCAACCAGAACCTGCCGCGCAAGCTCAAGCTCGGTGATATCTGCATGGCGTGCGAAGAGACGCCGGAGTTCCTGAGTTTCCGCAATATCACGCCGGCCACATCGAGTTTTGCGCCGCCGCTGAACCGTGACTTCCTGTGGAAGCTGATCAGCAACATGTCGCTTAACTATTTGTCCCTGGCCGACGTCAATGCACTGAAGGTGATTCTCGAAACCTACGACCTGCCGCGCTACTACGACCAGCATGCGGAAAAGGTCAGCAAGCGCCTTCTGGGCGGGCTCAAGTCGATCAGGCATCAACACGTGGATCGGTTGCACCGTGGTCTTCCGGTACGCGGTTTGCGCACCGAACTGACCATCGACCCGGAAGGGTATATCGGCGAAGGCGACCTGTTCGTGTTCGCTTCGGTTCTCAACGAGTTTTTCGCGCTTTACGCCAGTCTCAATTCGTACCATGAGCTGCGGGTAAAAAGCACACAGGGAGAGGTGTACCAATGGACACCACGTATGGGCCTGCAGCCCCTGCTTTAAGCGGGCTGACCCGAGGTATACGCGAGTACTCGCTGTTTCAGGCCGTGTTGCTGGTAATCGACCGGCTGCGCGATGCGCACCCGTACCTGAGCGAAGACGACCTTTACGACCAGCTTGAATTCCAGGCCAACCCGAGCCTGGGTTTCCCTGGCAGTGACGTTGATCGCGTGGAGTTTTTTGAAGAACACGGGCAGATGCGTGCGCGCATGCGTTTCAACCTGATCGGCCTGGTAGGTTCCGGTTCGCCGCTGCCTGCGTTTTACGGCGAACAGGCTCTGGGCGACAGCGAGGACGGCAACCCGACCCGTAACTTCCTTGACCTGTTTCACCATCGCCTGCAACGGCTGATGCTGCCGATCTGGAAGAAGTACCGCTATCGCGCCAGCTTTGAGAGCGGTGCAATCGATCCGTTTTCTTCGCATCTTTTTGCCTTGATCGGCCTTGGCAGTGAAGAGATCCGACGCGCCAAGGAACTGAACTGGAAGCGCTTGTTACCGTACCTGGGCTTGCTCAGCCTGCGCGCTCACTCGGCCGCGCTGATCGAAGCGGTGCTGCGTTACTACTTCAAGCACGCTGAACTGACCATCGAGCAGTGCATTGAGCGGCGTGTGGAAATTCTCGAAGAGCAGCGCAATCGTCTGGGCCGTGCCAACAGCATGCTTGGGGAAGACCTTGTGCTGGGCGAACACGTACGTGATCGCAGCGGCAAGTTTCGCATTCACATCCGCGAGCTCGACTGGCAACGCTTTCACGAATTCCTGCCGATCGGTTTCGGTTATCAGCCGCTCTGCGCGCTGGTGCGGTTCACCTTGCGTGACCCGCTTGATTACGACATTCGCCTGGTATTGCGCCAGGAAGAAATCCGCGAACTGCGCATCGGTGAACAAAACGCCTGTCGCCTGGGATGGACCAGTTGGCTCGGCCGCGAAAAAGCGGACGGTGTGGTAACCCTGGGCAGCAAAATTCATTAAGGACAGATGACCCATGATCAACGTAGACCTGCAACAACTTATTCAGGCACTGGACGCCGAAACCCGCCGTGATCTGGAGCGTTCAGCCGAGCGCTGCGTTGCCCGTGGCGGTAGCAAAATCCTTGTCGAAGACTTGTTGCTGGGCCTGCTGGAGCGCCCGCAAGGCCTGCTCACTCGCGCATTGCAGGATGCCGAAGTGGATGCAGGTGAGCTAAGCGCCGCGTTGCAATCGCGTGTCGAGCACAGCGCCTCACGCAACCCGGTGTTCGCGCCAGAGTTAGTCCAATGGCTGCAAGACGCGCTGTTGGTGGCCAACCTTGAACTTGGCCAGAGTCAGGTCGAGCAAGCCGCGCTGATCCTTGCACTGCTGCGCAATCCGATGCGCTACGCTGGCAGCCGTTACCAGCCATTGCTGGCAAAACTGAATGTCGAACGCCTGAAAGAGTTCGCTCTGTCCCAGAAAGAGCAACCGGCCAGCGGCAAACCGGCAGTGCAGGGTGAATCGCTGCTGGAGCGCTTTACTCATAACCTGACCCAACAGGCCCGCGACGGCAAACTCGATCCTGTGCTGTGCCGCGACGGCGCAATCCGTCAGATGGTCGATATCCTTGCACGTCGCCGCAAGAACAACCCGATTGTGGTCGGTGAAGCCGGCGTGGGTAAAACCGCTATCGTTGAAGGCCTGGCCTCGCGTATTGCCGCCGGTGAAGTACCACAAGTCCTCAAGGGCGTAGAGCTTCTGTCCCTGGACATGGGGCTGCTTCAGGCCGGTGCCAGCGTCAAGGGTGAGTTCGAGCGACGTCTCAAAGGCGTGATCGACGAAGTCAAGGCCTCGCCAAAACCTATCATCCTGTTCATCGACGAAGCCCACACCCTGATCGGTGCGGGCGGCAATGCCGGTGGTTCTGATGCCGCCAACCTGCTCAAGCCGGCCCTGGCCCGTGGCGAGTTGCGCACCATCGCCGCCACCACCTGGGCGGAGTACAAGAAGTACTTTGAAAAAGACCCGGCCCTGGCCCGTCGTTTCCAGCCAGTACAACTGCACGAACCGACCGTCAGCGAGGCAGTGACCATTCTTCGTGGCCTGGCTCAAGTCTATGAAAAGAGCCACGGTATCTATCTGCGTGATGACGCGGTGGTTTCCGCCGCCGAGTTGTCTGCCCGTTATCTGGCAGGCCGTCAGTTGCCGGACAAGGCTGTCGACGTTCTCGATACCGCGTGTGCCCGTGTGCGCATCAGCCTTGCTGCTGCACCGGAAAGCCTTGAACGCCTGCGCGGTGAACTGGCTGAAGGTGGCCGTCAGCGTCAGGCACTGCGTCGTGATGCCGAGGCCGGTCTGCTGATTGACCACGAAGCACTGGATGCGCTGGAAGCTCGGCTGGAAGAAGCCCAAAACGAAATGACTGCCCTGGAAACCCAGTGGACCGAGCAGAAACAACTGGCCGAACGCCTGCTGGAACTGCGTCAGCAATTGGCCAAGGCCCGCGAAGCTGCGGCGGTCGAACCGATCATCAGCGTCGAAGAAGACGCCGAAGGCACGGTGATTGAAACCCTGACCAACGAAACCGACGAGGTCTTGAGCGTCGAGGCTCTGGAAGCCGAGCTGAACCAGACCCACAGCGCTCTGACCGCCGCCCAGACCAAAGAGCGTCTGGTGAGTTTTGAAGTCTGCCCGCGTCTGGTGGCTGAAGTGATCAGTGCCTGGACCGGCGTACCTCTGGCGCAACTGGCCCGTGAACACAATGCCAAGGTTGCCAGTTTCGCCGTTGACCTGCGCACACGCATTCGTGGTCAGGAACAGGCCGTACACGCACTGGATCGCTCGATGCGTGCCACGGCTGCCGGCCTGAACAAGCCGGATGCACCGGTGGGCGTGTTCCTGCTGGTCGGTCCTAGCGGTGTCGGCAAGACCGAAACCGCGCTGGCGCTTGCGGATTTGCTGTACGGCGGTGATCGTTTCATCACCACGATCAACATGTCCGAATTCCAGGAGAAGCACACTGTTTCCCGCCTGATCGGTGCTCCACCGGGCTATGTCGGTTACGGCGAAGGCGGCATGCTCACCGAAGCCGTGCGCCAGAAGCCTTACTCCGTGGTGCTGCTGGATGAGGTCGAGAAGGCCGACCCGGACGTGCTCAACCTGTTTTACCAGATATTCGACAAAGGCGTGGCCAACGACGGGGAAGGGCGCGAGATCGACTTCCGCAATACCCTGATCCTGATGACCTCGAACCTGGGCAGCGACCGTATCGCCGAACTGTGCGAAAACGGCGAGCGTCCATCCGCTGAAGTGCTTGAAGAAACCATTCGCCCGGTTCTCAGCAAGCACTTCAAACCGGCGCTGCTGGCACGCATGCGCGTTGTGCCGTACTACCCGGTAGGTGGCCCGGTGCTGCGCGAACTGATCGAAATCAAACTCGGTCGTCTGGGCGAGCGTCTGAATCGTCGTCAGCTGGAGTTCACCTGGTGCCAGAACCTTGTGGATCACCTGTCCGAGCGCTGCACTCAAAGCGAAAGCGGTGCACGCCTGATCGATCATCTGCTGGATCAGCACGTTCTGCCGCTGGTGGCCGACCGCCTGCTCGACGCAATGGCCACCGGTGAAAGCCTCAAGCGGGTTCACGCCACGCTCGACGGCAACGCCAGCGTGACCTGCGAGTTCGCCTGAGGTGGGTGTGATGTTCACTCAGGTGCCACAGCCGCTGGCCTATGCCGAAGCCTTGCTCGCGCAGTTCTCTGAACTGTCGCGGGCGGCCAACGGTGCCGATCTGCTGAGTGGTTTTGTGCGTGGGCTGGCCGAGCTAAGCGGGTGCGAGCTGACTCAGGTCTACCTGATGGATGCCACCCACACCTGCCTGGGCATGAATGCCGAATGCCTTGACGGCATCCTGCAACCCCGGGAGGCAGCGAGCTTGCCGGTGGATTACAACGGCGAACAGCTGTTGCAGTTCGCCCTGTGCCAGAACCGCGTGATATTTCTCAGTGAACTGAGCGGTAGCCTGCACGAAACCAGTTTCCTGCCGGCACAGGCCACCCCATGGCAGTCGCTGCTCTGTGTGCCGATGGTCAATCATCAAAAAGCCGTTGAAGGCGTGTTGTTATGCGCGAGCCGCCAGCATGTCGACCTGCAAGGCTTTGCTGATTCCCTCGGACAGCTTGGCTCGTTCGTGCTTGGCCAACTGCATCTGCTGCAACGTCTGCGTCAACCCGCCGATGAGCTACCCACTGCATTGGCCCGTGTGCCCAATGCCAGCGATTACGGTTTGATCGGGAAGAGCGCCAGCATGCGCCGTACCTATTCGATGATCAGTAAAGTCCTGCACAGCCCGTACACAGTGCTGTTGCGCGGCGAGACCGGCACCGGCAAGGAAGTGGTCGCACGGGCAATTCACGACTTCGGGCCACGTCGCTCAAAGGCATTCATCGTGCAGAACTGTGCAGCGTTCCCGGAAAACCTGCTTGAAAGCGAGCTGTTCGGTTATCGCAAGGGTGCATTCACCGGTGCTGACGTTGACCGTGAGGGTCTTTTCGACGCAGCCAATGGTGGCACTCTGTTGCTCGACGAAATCGGCGACATGCCACTGGCTCTGCAAGCCAAGCTGCTGCGCGTGTTGCAGGAAGGCGAGATCCGCCCGCTGGGTTCCAACGATACTCACAAGATCGACGTGCGCATCATCGCCGCCACGCACCGAGACTTGTCGGTGATGGTCAATGAAGGCACGTTCCGCGAGGACTTGTACTACCGTCTCGCGCAATTCCCCATTGAGTTGCCGGCCCTGCGTCATCGCGAAGGCGACATTCTCGACCTGGCCCGGCACTTTGCCGACAAGACCTGTGCGTTCCTGCAACGTGACCCGTTGCGCTGGTCGGATTCGGCCCTGACTCACCTGTCCAGTTATGCGTTTCCGGGCAACGTGCGGGAACTCAAAGGTCTGGTCGAGCGTGCCGTTTTGCTGTGTGAAGGCGGCGAGTTGCTGGCCGAGCATTTTTCCCTTCGTGCAGAAACCGTTCCCATGGACAGCAGTCTGAATCTGCGTGAACGGCTGGAGCAGGTGGAACGCTGTCTGCTCCTCGATTGCCTGCGCAAGAACGACGGCAACCAGACCCTTTCCGCTCGTGAGCTCGGCCTGCCGAGACGCACGCTGCTTTACCGCCTTGAACGCCTGAATATCAATCTGGGTGAATTCAATGGGTAGGCAAAAAGATTCGCTTTTCCCTTGTCCGCTTCTAACAGCGCCACCCGAAAGGTTCGGCGCTTTGTGCTTACTTCTGGAGACCCTCTGATGTCTGTTCGTCACTGGCAAGCCTTCCTGCTGACACTTGTCGTTCTATGTGGCCTTGGCGGCTGCAGCGGCAATTACAAATTCAATGACAACACCTATCGCCCATTGGGTGATCCGCAGGCGGTCAACCGCGGCAAGTGACCGCAAGGAGCATCATCATGGAACTGGTTTTCGAAATGCTTAACACCAAGCAGTTCGTACCCACGGAGTTGTGCCAGAAGACCTTCAAGCAGGCTGGTGGCGTGATTGGTCGGGGAGAGGACTGCGACTGGATCATCCCGGACCGCAAGCGGCACCTGTCCAACCACCACGCGCTGATCAGCTACCGTGAAGGCACGTTTTTCCTGACCGATACCAGCAGCAACGGTATCCAGGACAGCGCCAACGGTGCGCGCCTGCGCAAAGGTGAGGCCGTACGTATCGAACACGGCAGCGTGTATGTCCTGGGTGACTTCGAGATTCGTGCACGTCTGGTTCGCGACCCGGCGACTTTCGACGTGGAAGTCGGTCGGCCACAGGCAGCCGGCAGCATCATTCCTGACGATGCGTTCCTCGACCTGGACCCGCTCAACGCCCTTGATCAGCAGGAGCGTGTCTATTCGGAAATCGAGGAACTGATTTCTCCGAACACAAGCATCGATGACGGCCGCCAGCGCGCCGACTATGCCCGCATCGACATGGAAAGCCTGTTGGTACCGGAGCTGATCGAGGTCGCGAAAAAGCCTGAACCTGCGCCAGCACCAATACCGGTCGAGCGTCAGCCCGACAGTTTCTGGGACAAGTTTTCTGCTGCTCTGGGCGTGGACCTGAACGGTCTCGACCATGATGCCAAAGAAGCACTGGCGTTGAACGCCGCCCGCTTGCTCAAGCAAAGCGTCGGCGGTCTGCAACAGAGCCTGCGCACGCGCAGCGAGCTGAAAAACGAATTGCGCCTTGCACAGACCACGGTGCAAGGCACCCAGAAGAACCCGTTGAAGTTTGCCGTCGACACCAGCGAAGCACTGGGCATTCTGTTGCAACCGAACAAGCCCGGGCAGCTACCGGCCGAGCAGGCGATATCCCGTGCGTTCCGCGACCTGCAGGCACATCAGGTTGCGTTGCTGACGGCCAGCCGTGCCGCCGTTCGCGGCACTCTGGAACACTTCTCGCCGCAACAGCTCACCCTGCGTTTCGAGCGCGATAACAAACCGCTGCTCGCTACCTCCGGCAGTCGCTGGAGAGCTTACGGGCGTTATCACCAGGCCTTGCGTCAGGATGATGACTGGAGCGAGCGTTTGTTGGCCCGTGACTTCGCCCAGGCTTACGAAGAACAGATTCGCCTGATTTCCACCCTCCACACCGACCACCAAGGATGATGCGCATGTTTCGCAGTACGACTGCTTTCTCTAAAACGCTGGCTGCGCTGACCGCCTTGGTGCTGCTGGCCGGCTGCTCAACGCTCTCGCCGTATTCGCATATCACCAAGCTCAACCTGAAGCTGACGGCCAGCGATCAGTTGAACCCGGACCTCAACGGTCGCCCGTCACCGATCGTGGTGCGCCTGTTTGAGCTCAAGCACCCGGTCGCATTCGAGAACGCAGACTTCTTCAGCCTGTACGAGCGGGCCAAGGAATCCTTGGCTCCGGACATGGTAGCAAGCGAGGAACTGGAGCTGCGCCCGGGCGAGACCGTCGAGCTCAAGCTCAGCGTGGGAGAGGGTAGCCGCTACGTCGGTGTTCTCGCCGCCTATCGTGACCTGCCGGAAACCAGATGGCGCTACACGCTGCAAGTGACCCCGCTGGCCCTCACCAACGCCGAACTGACTCTCGATCAGAACGGCATTCGCAGCCCCAATGAATCCCTCGCCAAGGCAGTTGACTGACCATGAACTCTCATAAAGTCATTTGGCAGGAAGGCATGCTGCTGCGTCCGCAGCACTTCCAGCACAACGATCGTTACTACGATCATCAGATGAAGACCCGGACCCAGTTGCTGGGTAGTTACACCTGGGGCTTTCTCAACCTGGATATCGACTTGCAGTTCCTGAACATGGGTAAGCTGGTAGTTAGCCAGGCCTCTGGTGTTCTGCCGGACGGCAGCCTGTTCGAGCTGGGCGGCAACACTGAACCGCTGGCTCTCGACGTGCCGCCCAATACCGGTAACACGCCGATCTATCTGGCGCTGCCGCTGGTTACCGGCAACCACATCGAGGCGCGCCGTCCGGAGCAGTCCGACGTTCTGGCGCGCTATACCGCGTACGATGCGGAAGTGGCCGACTCCAATGCCGGAGACGACTCCTCAAGCCAGGTCAGTTGTGGTCGTCCCGACTTCAAACTGTTGCTCGGCGAGCAGCAGAGCGATCAGGCGTACGTGAAGCTGAAGATCTGCGAAGTGCTCGACACCACGCCGGACGGCGTCATCAGCCTCGACCCGGACTTTGTACCGACCTACATCCAGGCGCACGCTTCCAGCTACTTGCTGTCGTGCCTCAAGGAAGTCATCAGCATGCTCAGCCACCGGGGCGACACCATCGCCGACCGGATCCGTTCAAACGGCAAGGTGGGCGGTGCTGAAGTCGGCGATTTCATGATGCTGCAACTGATCAACCGCACCGAACTGCTGCTGCGTCATTACCTCGGCCTGGAGCAGGTACACCCGGAAGAACTGTACCGCACGCTGCTGACCATGCTCGGCGATCTGGCGACTTTTTCCAGCGACAGCAAACGCCCGCGTCTGGACAGCCGTTATCAGCACAGCGATCAGGGCGCGAGCTTCCGCAAACTGATGGAAGCGATCCGTCAGGTGTTGTCGATGGTGCTGGAACAGCACGCCATCGAGTTGATCCTGCAAGCGCGTCAGTACGGCATCATCGTATCCCCGCTGCACGACCACACATTGCTGGGATCGGCCTCGTTCGTACTGGCAGCCAGTGCCAACTGCGACTCCGAAGAGCTGCGTCACCGCTTGCCGGCACACCTCAAGGTCGGCCCGGTGGAGCGTATCCGCCAACTGGTCAACCTGCACCTGCCAGGCATCAAGGTCAAACCCTTGCCGGTGGCCCCGCGGCAGATCGCGTTCCACTCCAACAAAACCTATTTCATCCTTGAACTCAGTTCTGAAGACCTGGCGCAACTTGAACGCTCCGGCGGCTTTGCGTTCCACGTATCCGGCGAATTCGCCGAGCTTGAACTGAAATTCTGGGCCATAAGGAACTGATCGACATGATCAAGGACACGGAATACAACCAGGACGACAAGACCGTCCTGCTCGACCGTCAGGGCCAGGGCCCTGCATCGAGCCCGCTGACTGACTTCGCTGCGCCGCCACGTTTTGAACAACTGGAAGAGCGCATGATCTATGCCGCACGCCTGCGCCCGGCCGAAGCATTCAATATCAGCCTCAACTCACTGGTGGCGGCGGGTTCCGAGCTGCTGTCCGAAGTGGTGCGGCTCAAGCACAGCGATACACGTGAAGACCTGTATGCGCTCAACGAGCGACTGACTGCCGGTCTGAAATTGTTTGAAGTGCGCGCTCTGCACAACGGCGCCGAAAGCAGCCAGGTGATGGCGGCCCGTTACGTGCTGTGTACCGTGGTAGACGAAGCGGTTGTGACCACGCCCTGGGGCAACGAAAGCGAATGGTCGCAGATGAGCCTGCTCAGCAGCTTCCACAACGAGACCTTCGGTGGCGAGAAGTTTTTCCAGTTGCTGGATCGACTCTCGAAAAACCCGGTCAAGCACCTGCCGATGCTGGAGTTGATGTACCTGTGCCTGTCCCTGGGTTTTGAGGGCAAGTACCGGGTGCAAGCACGCGGCATGCTCGAACTCGAAGGCATCCGCGACGCTTTGTATCGCCAGATCCGTCAATTGCGCGGTGACGTGCCACGTGAACTGTCGCCCCACTGGGAAGGCCTGAACGATCAGCGCCGCAGCCTGGTGCGTATCGTGCCGGTGTGGATGGTGGTGCTGTTTACTTTCGTCTGTCTGGTCGTGATGTATTCCGGCTTCGCCTGGGTATTGAGCGAACAACGCGACACCGTTCTGCAACCTTATCAGCCGTTTGAACAGACCGCGGTCCAACCGCAGTCGCAGCCGTAATCAGGGACGTGTGATGAAGAATTTTTTCAAGAAGGTCGGCGCATTCCTGCGCAAGACATGGGTCTGGACGCTGCTGCTGGTGCTGTTTGTTGCATTATTGGTGTGGTTCGTCGGGCCATTGCTGGCCGTGAATGACTACAAGTTCTGGGAAGGCTCGACTTCTCGCTTGCTGACCATCAGTGTGCTGTTCCTGATCTGGGGCCTGACCATGGTCTTCGTCAGCTGGCGCGCCGGTATTCGCAAGAAAGCCGTGGAGGAAAGCGAAGACGGCCAGGACCGTCTCCGCCGTGAAGAACAGATCGACGAAGAACAGAAAGAACTGAAGGCGCGCTTCAAGGACGCATTGAAAACACTGAAGACTTCGAGCCTGTATCGCGGCCGCAGCGAACGCTGGCGCAGTGATCTGCCGTGGTACCTGCTGATTGGTCCACAGAGCAGTGGCAAAACCAGCCTGTTGGACTTTTCAGGCCTTGAGTTTCCGATCAACAAGATCGAACGCAAACTGACCCGCGACACCCTTGGCACCCGTCACTGCGACTGGTACTTCGCCGATCATGGCGTGCTGATCGACACCGCTGGCCGTTACCTGACCCAGCCAGACGTCGAGGTCGATGGCAGTGCCTGGAGCACATTGCTGGACCTGCTGCGCAAACGTCGCCGTAATCGTCCGCTCAATGGTGTGCTGGTGACCATTCCGGTGGAAACCCTGCTTCAGGGCAGCGAACAGCAGCTCGAAACCCTGGCCCGCCAGGTGCGTGCGCGCCTGCAGGACGTGCATCAGAAACTGCATGTCGACGTGCCGGTTTATCTGGTCTTGAGCAAGGCGGACAGCCTGCTGGGCTTTGACGAGTTCTTTGACCAGCTGACCCGCGAAGAAAGCGATCAGGTACTCGGCACCAGCTTCCGCAAAGACCAGATCGGCACCGATGTGGCTGTGCTGCGTAACGAGTTTGAAGAGCTGCTGCGTCGCCTCAACAGTCAGGTGATCATGCGCATGCACCAGGAGCGTGATACCCAGCGCCGTGGCCGCATCCTCGACTTCCCGCATCAACTGGGGCAGATCGGCGAGCGCCTGTGCCTGTTCGTTGACATGGCATTCACTGGCAACCGCTACCAGCGTGCCAGCCAGTTGCGCGGTTTTTACCTGACCAGCGCGCCGCACCTGACTACGGAAATGGACGCTACCACAGCGGGTATCGGAGCCAACCTTGGCCTGAACGCCGGCATACTGCCGACCCTGCGCAGTGGTCGTTCGCGCTTCATTCACCACTTGCTCAGCCGGGTGATTTTCCCTGAAGCCGATCTTGCGGGGCTGGACAAGCGTGAACGCAGTCGCATTCATTGGGGCCAGCGTGCGCTTTACGTGGGCGCTCTGGCAGCACTGGCACTCTTCGGTGTGCTTTGGGCTGGCGGTTTCTCTGCCAACTACGAGCGTCTGGAAAACCTGCGCAATCTGGCGCAGACCTGGACTCAACAGCGTTCGGCTCTGACGACCCGCGATGACTCCATGGCGGCGCTCAAGAGCCTCGATACCAGCTACGCGGCGACGCAGGTATTCCCGCAAAAAGGCGACGTGGGTTACCACGAGCGTGTTGGCCTGTATCAGGGTGAAGAGGTCAATCCGGTCGTCAAGGCGGCTTACGAGCGTCAGCTTGAGGAACAACTGCTGCCACGGGTTGCAACCCTGCTGGAAGGGCAGGTTCGTGCCAATACCAAGGACCGTGATCGCCTGCTCAACAGCCTGCGTGCGTACCTGATGCTGAACATGAAGGATCGCCGCGACGAACAGTGGCTCAAGGATTGGGTCGCAGCCGAATGGTCCCAGCGTTACAGCGGTAACACCGCAGTGCAGAACGGTCTGAACAGCCACTTCGAGCGCTTGCTCAAGCAGCCGTTCATCTATCCGCTTAACGACCAACTGGTTGCTCAGGCGCGTCAGATCCTGCGCAGCGAGTCTCTGGCCAACGTGGTCTACCGGATGCTGCGCGAGCAGGCCCGCAACTTGCCGGAATACCGTCTGGACCAGCACCTCGGCCCACAGGGCTCGCTGTTTGTTGGCACCGACTATGTGATCCCCGGGTTCTACACCCAGCAGGGCTACCAACAGTACTTCTCGGTGCAAGGCTCGATGCTGGTCACCGATATCCTGCGCGACAACTGGGTACTGGGTGAAGGCACAGGCCTGAGCAGCATGGACTTGCGCCGCCTGATGGTTGAACTGGAGCAATTGTATTTCCGCGACTACGCCAACTATTGGGGCGAAGCGGTCGGTCAGGTTCAGTTGCCGGCGATCAACGATTTTGGCGAGGGTGCCGAACAACTGGCAGGCCTGACTTCGGCCAACTCACCAATCCTCCAGATGCTGGTGGAAGTACGCGAAAACACCCGGTTCCCGGTGGTCGCGGAAACGGCGGAAGAAGCCACCGATGCAGCAGCACAACTGGCAGAAAAGGGTGGAAAACTCGGCCAGGTAGCGGCCGCAGCGGCCGGCAAGGCATCTGATGCCCTGGCGAAAAAGCTGCCGGACACTGCACGCAAATCCCTGCAAAGCCGCTTCGAGCCGCTGCACCGTTTGCTGGATGACAACAACGGCCCGACTGCTGACCTGACGCCAGCCCTGTCGGCGCTCAACGAACTGCAAATGCAGATGGCCAGTCTGGCGCGCTCCAGCTCGCCAGATCAGGCCGCATTTGAACTGGCCAAGACCCGCATGGGTGGTCAGCGCGATGCGCTGAGCAACCTGCGCACGGCATCCAACCGCCTGCCACGTCCGGTAGGCGTGTGGTTTAACGTGTTGGCTGAAGACACCTGGCGTCTGGTACTGCGTGATTCCTATCAGTACCTGAACCAGCGCTATCAGAATGAGCTGTACAGCTTCTACGGCAAAGCAATCAACCAGCGTTATCCGTTCAATGCCCATAGCGCCAGCGACGTGGCGATCAGTGACTTCCGTGAGTTCTTCAAGGCTCAGGGCATTGCCGATCGTTTCTTCGACAGCTACATGCGTCCGTTCGTCAGTGGTGATCCGGGTAACTACCGCATGCGCACTGTCGATGGCTACAGCCTGCCGGTCTCCAAGGTCTACCTCGACCAGATGGCCTCTGCACTGGTCATCCGTCAGAGCTTCTTCGCTGACAACCCGGCCGAGCCGCAAGTGCAGTTCAAGCTGGAGCCTTACACCCTGGACCCGGCAGTCAGCCGTTCCGAGTTCAAACTGGGTAACAAGACCATCGAATATCGCCACGGCCCGATCGTACCGGTAGCGTTCAAGTGGCCAACCGATGCTGAAGACGGTCGTACCAGTCTGGTACTCGACAGAATGGTCGGCCGCCCGCTGGGTATCGAGAAGAACACTGGCCCATGGTCGCTGTTCCGTCTGTTCGACCTGATGCAGACCGAATACCTGACCGGGCGCGATGTGTTGGTGCTCAAGGCTGACGTGGGTGGCCTGCGCGCCAACTACTTGCTGACCAGCCAGCGTACGCCGAACCCGTTCGACATGGGTGTACTGCGCACCTTCCGTATGCCGGTGCAGCTCTGATGCTGGTAGCCAGCCCATGGCGCAGTGCTGCGCGCACCGATGCCGGCAAGGTTCGGGCGCGCAACGAAGATGCTTTCCTGGACTCCCCACAGCATGGGCTGTGGGTGGTCGCGGACGGCATGGGCGGTCATCAGGGTGGCGATATAGCCAGCCAGTTGATCGTCGCCAGCCTGGCAGAATTGCCGGTGCAGAATGATTTCAACGAACGACTCAAGGGCATTCGCCAGTGCCTGCACTGGCTCAACCGCCGTTTGGGGCAAGAGTTGACTGTCACCGCCGGACACCACGACAGCATCATGGGCAGCACCGTGGTGGCGTTGCTGGTGGAAGGTAATCGTGCAGCCTGCATCTGGGCGGGCGATAGCCGCTGCTATCTGTGGCGCGGTCAACGTTTGTATCAGCTGTCCAGGGACCATTCACTGCAACAACAACTGATCGACGAGCAGAAAATGAGCGTTGAACAGGCCAGGGCCTATCCCGGCGCACATGCTTTGACCCGTGCGGTCGGGGCTGCCGAGCAGTTGACTCTGGATGTGCTGGAGCTTGAGGTATATCCCGGCGATACCTTTCTGCTTTGCAGCGATGGCTTGTATCAAGGGCTCAGCAGTGATGCACTCGGCAATGCCTTGAGCCTGACTGCGCCACAGATTGCGCTGGAGCGCCTGTTCGATGGTGCCCTGCGTGGTTCGGCACGGGACAACCTGACGGCCGTGGTAATCCGCCAATGACTGAACTCATGCGCCCGATCGATGACTTGCTGGTGAGCGAGGAGCAGGACAGCAATCTGACCTACTTTGCCTTCGCCCAGTCGCACAAGGCAGAAGCTGCGCCGGCGCCGACCCGTGCCAGCATCTCGGAGATGCCCGATCTGCTGGCAGGTCGTTACCGTATCGAGCGTTTGCTCGGTGCCGGTGGCATGGGCCTGGTCTACCGCGCACGGGATTTGCTGAGCGAGCAGTTCGGCGATCCCGATCCTTATATAGCGCTGAAAGTCCTCAGCGAAGAATTCGCCGAGTCGCCGGATGCCAGCGCCTTGCTTTACAGCGAGTACGCCCTGACCCGACGCTTGCGCCACGACAACGTACTGCGCCTGCATAACTTTGAAGTGGACACTGACTGTCAGCGGGCCTTCATCACCATGGAACTCATGCGTGGGCTGACCCTGGACAAATTACTCTGCGAGCGGCCTCTGGGCCTGCCGTGGAAAGAATTACGCGACATCACGCTGCCGCTGCTCGACGCATTGGCCTATTCCCATGCTCACGGCGTGCTGCATGGTGATATGAAACCGAGCAATGTCATGGTCAGCGAAGAGGGCGTACGCCTGTTCGACTTTGGCCTTGGCCAAGCAGAGGAGGGTATCCTTCCCGGCCTGCCGCACCTGAGTCGCGAGCGCTTTCATGCCTGGACCCCAGGCTACGCTGCCCCGGAATTACTCGAAGGCCAGCCACTGTCAGCCCGTGCCGATGTTTATGGTGTGGCCTGTGTGATCTTCGAGCTGGCGGGAGGCAAACACCCGTTTCGCCGTTTGCCCTCGACCCAGGCCCGTGACGAGCGTCTTGACCGGGGGCTGCAAGCACCAAAGAACCTGCCGAAACACTGCTGGCCAGCCTTGCGCTCAGCGCTGGCTTTCGATGTCGGAGATCGAACGATCACCGCCAGACAATTGCGTGACGCTTTCGCTGCCACCTCGTCCTGGAAGCAGCGCCTGATGCATTGGCGTAACGGATGACTACCGAACAGGGAGCAAACAATGTTCAACCCTTCTAACGAAACGCACTTCAGCCTGACCATCGAAGATTACGAAGGCGATCTGCAAGTGCTGTCGTTTACTGGTACCGAAGGCATCAGCCAGGCCTTTCGTTTCGACCTGGAACTTGTCAGCGAAAACCCTGATCTGGACCTGGAGAAACTCCTGCACAAGCAGGCATTCCTGGCGCTCGATCCGCAAGGCAGTGGCATCCATGGCCAGATCTACCGCGCAGCCCAGGGCGATGCAGGCAAGCGCTTGACTCGTTACACCGTTTCTCTGGTACCGCAACTGCAATACCTGCATCACCGCACCAATCAGCGTATCTACCAGCAAATGTCAGCGCCGAAAATCATCGCGCTGATCCTGGAAGAGCACGGCATCAAGGGCAACGCCTACAGTTTCCAGCTCAGCCAGCCATGCCCGGACCGCGAGTATTGCGTGCAGTACGACGAAACCGACCTGCACTTTATCCAGCGTCTGTGCGAAGAGGAGGGTATTCATTACCACTTCCAGCACAGCAAACAGGCTCATCTGCTGGTATTCGGTGACGACCAGACCGTATTCCCCAAGCTTGGCCAGCCTACCGCCTATGTTCAAGGCAGCGGCATGGTTGCTGACGAGCCGGTGATCAAGGGCTTCAAACTGCGTCTGGAAACCCGCACCAGTCGTGTTACCAGACGTGATTACGATTTCGAGAAACCCGGCTTTCAACTCGAAGCCGCCTACAAGCCCTCCGAAGAAAGCACCGAGCCGGATCTGGAAGACTACGACTACCCAGGTCGTTTCCTGGACCGCGCACGGGGTAAATTCCTCAGTCAGCGCGCACTGGAGCGTCATCGCACCGACTATCAGCAAGCCGAAGGCTGGGGCGACCAGACAACCCTCACCAGCGGTCACTTCCTGGAAATCTCCGATCACCCTCGTACCGAGTGGAATGACCTGTGGCTGCTGACTGAGATCTTCCACGAAGGCAAACAGCCGCAAGTGTTGGAAGAGTCGGTAACCAGCGACACCACCGACAACAAGGATGATTTCCACCAGGGCTACCGCAACCGCTTTCTCGCGACCCCGTGGGCCGTGTTCTATCGCCCGGCGCTGGAACACCCCAAACCCCGCGTCTTTGGCACCCAGACCGCCATTGTCACCGGCCCCAAAGGTGAGGAAATCCACTGCGACCAGTACGGTCGGGTGAAAGTGCAATTCCACTGGGATCGAGAAGGCCAGGCTGACGACAAAACCAGCTGCTGGCTGCGTGTTTCAAGTGCCTGGGCCGGTGACCGCTATGGTGCCATCTCCATACCGCGCATCGGTATGGAAGTCCTCGTCACCTTTTTGGAAGGTGACCCCGACCAACCGTTGGTGAGCGGCTGCCTGTATCACAAGGAAAATCAGGTTCCCTACGCGCTGCCTGCCAATAAAACCCGCACCGTCTTCAAGACTCTCAGCTCTCCGGGTGGGGGCGGATACAACGAGCTGCGCATCGAAGACAAGAAAGGCGCCGAACAGATCTACATCCATGCCCAGCGCAACTGGGATGAAAACATCGAGCATGACCAGAAAATTCGCGTCGGCAACGAACGCCACGACACTGTAGAGAAGAATACCTACACCGAACTCAAGGCCGAAGAACACCGCACCACCCTGAGCGACCGCAAGGTGGAAGCACGGATGGACGATCATCTGACCATCGGCCAGAACCAGCATGTGAAGCTCGGCACGGCGCAGTTGACCAGTGCAGGCAGAGAGATCCACCTCAAGGCTGGTGACAAGATAGTCATCGAGGCCGGCACGGAGCTGACCGCGCTGGGAGGAGGGAGCTTTATCAAGCTCGATGGCGGCGGCATCACGGTGGTTGGGCCAGTGGTGAAGATCAATGCCGGCGGCTCGGCAGGCTCGGGCACCGGGATCGGAATCAAGCCGCCTGTGCTGCCGGGGGCGGCGGATAAGGACAAGGCGGGGAGTCTGATGGATCAGGCATTGGTGAATGCGCCGCCTGAGAAGGTTAAGCCGAAAGCTTTTTTTGTGTTTTCTGAGTGACTGATATGAATCGTGCTTCAAAAAAGAAATGCTCATGGGCTTTAATGTTTTTTGCAACCTCAGGATTAAACCTGTTTCATGGCATCGCAAGTGCAAATGAATGTCCATCTGATGACTTCAGTACATTCCTCAATGCGTTTTCCAACGCTCCTGAAGTGCAGCAGAAGCTTACAGCCGGGTCGATAAAGGTCACGGCATTGAAGTCTGCCAAGGAATCGGACTCATTTGAGCCTCAAACCACTGAGGTTCCGAATTCACGTGTGGCGTTTCCGTTAATGAATCCGATTCCCTTGAGTCAAGTGGACGGTGTAGAGATTGAAAAGATTGACGACATGCATGTCAATGTTATCGATAAGCGTGCAGGCAATAGCAACATCAAAGTATTCAACTTCACTCACAAGGCATGCTGGGTGCTTGACGGTATGGAAGATTGGTCTATTCGTGAAAAAGATCTTTCTGCATCAGAAAAAGTGGGCATGAACCGTGCCGAGACCCACTGTTATCAACGTGCCAGATCTTACGCCAACCTCGCTGGCGGAGAGCAGTATCGATTAACAGCAGAACTCTTTGAAGCCGCACTGGAAAACTACACATGTGCGGCTGCTTCCGGGGACCCTCAGGCCAGCCTGGAGGCTGCCAGTTTGAGTCTCTCTGGGATGGCACCCCAGCTGGAGACTACAAAGGTTGAAGCACTGCTAAAAGCTGCGGCGACCACGATGGCTGATGGCGCCGCAGCTTTATCGACCTTTTATTGTTACGGTAACAGTACATCTGCCGATGGCGCATGCCAGCATCCTGATCTTGCCGAGAAAGAGCTGATACGAGCAGCCTCCATGGGGTCTGTCGACGCTACCAATTACTTGGGCTACGCCTTTGAACAAGGTGAGTTTTCCGCCAGGGATGTGTCCAGAGCAATGGCTTGTTATCGTTTGGCCGCTGATAAAGGGAATGAAACTGCTGCTGCTAACGCGCAGCGCCTGAAGGCGCAAGTCGCTGACATTCCTATGGACAGCAGCTGCTATTAATTACAGGGTGTAGAAATGACAGAACCACTTGACTTAAAAGGCAACTACACCGGCGGTGATTATGTTTATAAAATGGGCGGTGATGGCTCCACCGTCGTCAATGGGAAAAAGCAAATTGATTGCTCCCACATGGTCAATCTGCTACTGAAAGGCGCTGGCTACAACATTCCGTATGAAGATACGCGAGTGATGAACAACTCGACTTACTATACGACCGTGTTGCCGCAAGATGTAAAACGTGGCGACATTGTACTGTGGATCAATGCAACTGCTCATCAGACTGGTAGCAGCCCGCTCTTTCATACTGGCATTGTTGAAGACTTCAATTCTGCAACTAACGCTGGGCATTTTTTTGGCGCGCAGACGAGCAGCGGACCTGCCAAAACAGTATTCGGTCCGAAACCTCCCAGTTATTATTGGCCCGTTGCCACGAAATTCCTGAGGGCTAAGGAAGAGTTCAGGACAGGAACTACTCCAGCGCCTGCTGCTGCGCCGACTCCCACTCCTGCGCCTGCCGGGCCAGCGCCATTGATGAATTTCCACTACCCATTCCGTAAAGCAGACGGTAAGCAGTTCACCGATGCGGAAGAAATCTACAAGGTACTGGAAGGCGAAACATCAGGCCATTATCTGCTGGGTAGCAACAGGTTCTGGCACGGTGGCATTCATATTTCCGATAAAAGTGCACCACAGTGCGTGCTGAATGAACCGGTACGCTGCATGGCCGATGGTGAGGTCGTCGCTTACCGCTTGAACCAGGATTACCTGGAATCGACCTTCGGTGACAACGAGAAGAAGCTGAAGTATTCCAACTCTTTCTGCCTGGTGCGCCACGAATTCAAATCAGCGCCAAACCCCGAGGAAGGGCCGAATAAAGGCAAGCAGAACAAGCTGAACTTCTACAGTTTGTACATGCATCTGTTGCCTTACGCCCGCTACCCGCTAGCCCCGGAAGAAACACCAAAGCCAGTCGTTACGATGAACGTTGGTGATTACAAGGCCTATGACAAGGCTCGCTGGGCAGAGGGTGCCCAGTCTTATGGCTTGATCAAGAAAGGGACAAGGCTGGAGATTATTGATCAGGCCAGCGAAGGAGTGGAGGTCTACGCCAAGGGCAAGATTCTTGTCGGGTCGGTAAAAAGTGGCTCAAGTACGACACGTAACGTAGGCGATGAAATCTGGTTCGCCTACAAGAAGAACGATGCACCTTACAAAAACTCCGGTGGCGACAACATCTGGACGGCGGACAAGATCGTTGAGCGTCTGCGACCAAACTATTGGCAAGGTAAGGTAAAAGCGACTGCGGCCATCAAGCTTGATCTGTACAAGGATCCGGCGAATCCACAAAACGGCCAGCCAGCGGGAGACAAGTACAGCATCCAACTCAACGCCACCAGTATCGTAGAGTTCGAGAGCAAAGAGGTTCTGACTCTCAACGTGGGGGGCAAACTCCGCAGAATGGCGAAATGCACCTTGGTCAGTGGCGAAGTCGCTGGTGCAGGGACCATACCGCCAAGCTTTTGGATATGTGTGGAAAACGAGGCAGATTACAAAGTGGTCGAGTGGACATCCTTGACCCCTGGCAGTTTTGACTCGGTTGAGACGGCCAGTACAGGCATCAAGGCTGGTGATCCCATTGGCTATCTGGGGCTGACCGAAAACCTTACCGGTGAAGACGGTGGTGTAAGCAGCAAGCACCAGGTCCACGTCGAGATTTTCACCGCCGAGGCAGAGGTCAAGGAATTCCTCAAGAACGTCGCAGGCTTGAAAGCAGGCAAGCAGTATCTTTACCTGGCGAAAGACGCAAAGCTCAAGGTAAAAGCTTCTGCCACCGAGACGGCTCCGCTCAAGAAACAACATGCCATCGATCTGGCCAAGGCTCCCGTCATTAAGGAGAACAACGAAGACTGGTACGAAGTCAGCGTCGTTGATGACAACCAAACGCTTACCGGCCTGGTGAAAAAAACAGGCGCGCAACTGATCACCCAGCATGACTGGGAAAAGCTGGGCTTTCAGATTGTCGAAGAAGCCAATGCCACAGCCGACGGGTTTCTCGATCCCGATGATATGCCGCCATTCTTCAAGGATTTGTTCGCCAAAATTGATAAGAACAATGATAAAGAAGTCACTTCTGACGAACTGTCCGAAGCCTTGAAAAACAAGGAGACGAGAGATCAGTGGTCGAAGCTGATTGCTTATCATCCGACGGAGTGGAAGGACAAATCCGGCTCAGCGAAGTGGAGCAAACTGGATGCGCTGCTGGAGACATCACCGAAAACGCTTAAGCATGAGAAAGAGCGTATTGATAAGTATGTTTTTTGGGATGAGTTGTCTGGGAAGGCTGCGATAAATTCGGGGTTGGTTTGGCATTTTCATCCGGTTGGCTTCCTCGACAATGTGCTGGCTCTGAGTGATGACAATGATTTGAAATGGCTGAAAGTCGAAAGAGGGCAGCTAACTTTCGATGTAGAAGGTAATGACTTAGAGGATCCTGCAAATCCACTGCACATGTACTTCAGTCGTAAGGTTCACTGGCCAGGAGGTGCTTCTGGAATAACAATTGGTAGAGGATATGATTTAGGACAAAGACCGAGCCCTGAGAGTGACCTTGCTGCGGTGGGCATCAAAGAACCTCTACTTAGCTGGCTTATAGGCTCAAAAGGATTGAGCGGGGTTTCCGCCAGGAACTACTTAAATAATGCCAGTGATGAAATCAAAAAGACATTCATAACGAGGAAGCAGCAGTATGATTTGTTTATTCCTGTTTACGAGTTTATGAAAAAACGTGTTATTGAAATCTCAGGAAAAGAAGACACTGTTGAGGCTTATGGGGCGTTGACTTGGGAGTCTATAAATCCTAAAATTCAAGATATGGTTGTAGATTTAATTTATCGCGGAGATTACACGACCAGTTCACGAGCGCTTTTGCAGCGTTATTTTGTTGAAAATAATTATGCGTCTTTCAAAGCTGTAATGGTTAACTCGGGAAATTGGGCAAACGTTCCTGCTGATAGATTTAATAAGCGAGTTGGTTATCTGGAGTAAATGATGCTTAAAAATTTAAAATTTGTTGCTTTCTGCTCGTTGTTTGCTTTTTCAGGATTGTCATGGGGTGTCGACTATGGCAAGGCCTCTAAAATAGAGTCGGCTCGCCAGGGAGATATAGTTGTTAGATATATAAAAGAGTATGGATCACCTTGTCTAATCGTTCAGACATTAGATCCTGCTAAGAACTGGTCTATACTCGGCGATAAGAAGTTTTGTAGCTACGGCTCAAAATCGCTAATGACCGATGTGAGTTATGCCTCATTTGAAAAAATCACATTTTTGCCTGACGGAATTCACTTTAATTTGAATGTCACTCCACTTGCACTGAGCGAAGATGAGCTACATGTTTGCACTATTCCTATAAAAGGTGCGGAGATAAAGGATTTGGAGTGCCCAGATCTAAAAAAATAAGCAAGTTATTACATGTCAGGGGCTTGTGAGGTTTTTATGCTTTTGCGAGCCCTTGGTATATAAAATAAAGGGCTTGTCAGTCTCGACACTCTCCCTTTAAAAAGCGAGAGACAGTCATGAAGAAAACCATAATTCCTTTTTTACTGCTAGGTTCGTTCTGCCTTCCACCCGCAAAAGCAGAGTGCATTGAAAGCACTGTCAGTCAAGAGGTTGATGCCTGTGCGAAATCAGCAAGAGACTCAGCAGATGCACGTTTGAATTCTAGCTATAAAGAACTCATGGCCCGAATAAAAAATCAGTACGAGGCGGATCCGAAAATAGGGGGTGACTTTGCTACAAAACTGAAAGAGTCACAGCGTGCATGGTTAAAATTGCGCGATAGTAACTGTGCACTTGAAGCGTTTGAAATTGAGGTGGCGCAACCTGCTTATTTAACCACCATGAATAACTGCGGAGCAAAAATGAGCCTGGAGCGCTCTGGCTATCTAGATCGTCTTTTACCGGATATCTAATATTTGTTTTCAAGTGAAATGCAGTGCTGTCGTTTCATCAAGAGCACTCATGGACACAACTTAAGAATCTATCAAAGTGCGGAAAAAGTAGCTGATATTGCATCCTTTACTCATATTTTTACTTTGTCTGTGGTGGTGCGCGCTTGTAAGTGTTCTATGGCACTCGCATGAGGTTGTGAGTAAACTACGTTACTGGCTACCAAGTGAATCATATGAGGACATTCAAAAAAGTTCTGGCTATTTTCTGTGTCATGTGTTCATTCAACGCATTTTCCTGCGAGGTGCTTGAAGGCAAAGCATTTCGGTCAATATCTGTTGAAAACGGAGTCATTACTTTTGATCTCGTCCCTATTGATGAGGATGCGGGAGATACCAGCGCGGGTGAACAGTTAGGAGTCGATGTTAATTTCTTTAACTGCAACACCGGTGACAGAAACCTGATTGGGCAGTTGCCTTTTTTAGCAGACACCGGCGAAGTCAAAGCAGCTTTTTTAGCTAACGCAGAGCAAGGACCTGAAAAAGAGCTTTTTGTGATACATGGTGTCGAGATCAGGTCCGATACGGGAATCAAATATTCTGGAGACTACTATTCTGTTCATGCTTACAAAAAGAGCCCTAATAGCTACACCAAGGATGAGAAGCTTTCCAGGTATTTTGGTGAGGGTGGTGATATTTTAGGAAATGACTATAAAGAAGTTGTATATCTGTTTCCGTACAAGAGTGAAAATGCGGTTATTTCCAAGCTTAAATCAGAAACTTACAAAAGGTGGAGTGCCGAAGCACCTGTGACTTTGGTCGTCAACAAAAAATCTTTTTTATATAACTCGCCTGTGCTAGCCGACATGAGTCGCATGTATCTTGTTGCAGGAGACAGGGTTACACAAGAAGCCGTTGAGGCCGGATGGATTTCGATTGTATATAAAACTGCCAAGGGGACGTTGATTCGTGGCTGGATTCAGTGCGGCAATGTAGACGGTTGCTAACCAGAATGGAGGTTATTTTAAAAATAACCTCCTGAACTCCCTTGTCGCAACGAATTAAACCACTTCGTCGATCAGCGAGGTTTTCACCGGTGTCACCGTAACCAGAGGGTTGGTCGGGTTTTGCAACTGATACCTGAGCTTTTCCAATGCTGCTTTTTGCTCATCGGTCAGTGGCGGCGGCGGAGTAGGAGAAGCGGGTAGGGGAGTAGACGGCCGAGTACCACCAGGGGTTAGTACGGGCAACGGACTGTTGGTTATTTGCATGTCACTGCTTCCGTGAGTGAGGGTTGAATACAGGGTAACGGCCGTTTTTCGGTGAGCTTTAGGGCTGATTTCCCAAGAGGTCTATACGGTACTCGATGACCAGAAGGAGGGGACAATCCGTGTTTAAGGTAGTGTCTGACGGAGCCTGCTTAACTGGGTGCAAACAGCAGAACGAAGGGTTGCCGGGATGCTTGGCGACAATGAAGCCAAGCTGGTAAATGAAAAGCTTCGGTTCGGGATCAGGAGCTCTGAGAAAGATTATCTCGGGTATTATGCTCATCAAGGGTTCCGGCCTGGAAGGCAAATGACAACTCCCTGAAAAAGGCCCTGAGCAAGGGCTGAACTCATCTGGCCGCAGCGAGGCGGAAGCCAATCCGAATTGCCCTATCCGTCATTGACTGGGCGGTACCTATTTCCCGTTCGGCCTGGGCGACCGTTCCTGCCCGGGAACAGCAATGGCGATGACCGATCTTGCTGCAGCATTGGCCTACTGGGTGGAACATTGAGACATAGTGCATGACGGAGAACTGACACCACGTGGGTGGTTCTCTCTGCGCCCGCATCGGGCTCGGGTCAGTTTCGTTCGGGTAGCCAGGTGAGTCTGACAAATCGAGTCACAATACAGAGAGGTCAGTTAAGGTTCAGAGCGGTAGCCATTAAAAACGTCCTGTAGTGGTTAGCGGGAAGCCGTTTGCGGGCAACTATCCAGCCAGATTTATTTCTAGAATACTGATTTCACGCATGCGAAATTTCTGGATCTTTCCAGTTACGGTCATCGGGAATGTATCTACGAATCGGAAGAATCGCGGCACCTTGAAATGGGCAATTCGCGCTTTGGCCCAAGCCCGCAACTCATCCTCACTGGCTGAATGCTCGGGGTGAAACTTTATCCAGGCGACAATTTCTTCGCCGTACTTATTGCAGGGGATACCTATCACTTGCACGTCTGCGATTGCAGGGTGAGAGAAAAAGAACTCTTCGAGTTCGCGCGGGTAAATGTTCTCGCCCCCTCTGATGATCATTTCTTTACTGCGACCAACGATGCGGACATAGCCAGCTTCATCCATCAAGGCAAGATCGCCGGTGTGCATCCAGCGGGCACTATCAACCACCTCGCACGTTCCTTGCGGATTGTTCCAGTAGCCAAGCATTACGCTGTATCCACGTGTGCAGAGTTCGCCTATGACTCCCCGAGGGACTATTCGTCCACTGTCATCGATGATTTTGCTTTCCAGGTGAGGTTGAGTACGACCAACTGTAGTGACTCTTAAATCAAGCTCGTCTCTGGGGCCTGTCTGCAAGGAAACCGGGCTCGTTTCGGTCATGCCGTAGGCGATTTGAACCTCGCTCATGTGCATGTATCTGATGACCTTGCGCATTACCTCGATCGGGCAGGTGGCTCCAGCCATGATCCCGGTACGCAAGCTGGACAGGTCAAACTCCTTCCGTTGAGGGTGATCCAGTTCCGCAATGAACATAGTTGGAACGCCATAGAGAACAGTAGCCTTTTCCTCTTCAACTACCTGGAGGGTCATCAACGGGTCAAAGGCATCGGACGGGTAGATCATCGTTGTACCGTGGGTCAAGCACCCCAGGTTTCCCATCACCATACCGAAGCAGTGGTAGAGCGGAACGGGTATCACCATACGATCGTGTTCGTTTAGGCCAAGGCTTTCACCCACCATGAAGCCATTGTTGAGGACGTTGTAATGGCTAAGGGTGGCTCCCTTTGGAAAACCAGTGGTTCCGGACGTGTACTGGATATTGATTGGGTCATCGAACTGGAGACTTGACTGGCGCTCAACGAGCGCACTGGACTCTATACCCAATCCAAGTTGCTGCAAGGCAGACCAGGAAAGAAACCCTGCTGGCGGGTGTGCCGCCAAGCTAATCACACCTAGGAGATCTGGCAGAATATCGCTGCTCAGCAACCCCACATCAGCGCTGGCCAGTTGGGGGAGAAGCTCGTGCAACATGGCGTGATAGTCAGACGACTTAAATGCCCCCGCACAAACTACCCAGCTACAACCCGACTGTCGGAGCACATACTCCAGCTCGCTGGTGCGATAGGCAGGATTGATATTCACTAAAATCGCGCCAATTTTGGCGCTGGCAAATTGAGTAATGCACCACTCTGCGCAATTTGGTGCCCATATGCCCAGTCGGTCACCACTCTTTATACCGAGGGCCAAGAGGGCACGAGCGTGAAGGTTGACAGCTTCAGCCAGCTCCCTCCACGTGTAGCGCAGCCCCTGATGCGTGACCACCAATGCTTCTTGAGCCGGGAACCTGGAAACGGTGGCATCGAATGCATCGCCAATCGGCATAGCAAAAAGAGTCGTGTCCTGCCGCCCGCGAGCGTAGCTGAGGTGATTCATGGCGCTCCCTTTTATCTTTGTAGTGGGATATGCACAGATCTGTCCGCGAAAAGGGGAGTATGGCTTTTGCCAATTACCTTTACGTAAACGTAAAGATAATTAAAAAACTGGACTCGTGTCCACTATTCATTGGCCCAAGGTGACTCGGCGATCTTAAATCTAGCCGCCAGGTGCAGAGCACGTAGCCGGGGAGGAGGGTAACGCTTGGCCTTTATCGACTGATTTGGTCATGGCGAGCCTCCTTGCTGCCGATCAGTCATCTCAACGCCTGGCCTTAAACTTTTCGTAGCTCAGCCGCAAGTCTGAGGCCCAACCGTCTTGAAACTCAATCGTCAGGACTGGTGAAGGTGATTCACTGTTCCCATGGCGCAGCGCCAGCGAAGCGGGTTTCTATCCAGTCCTTGAAAGCGACTACTGTAGCGGCTGGATACTTTGCCGAAGGTCTGACAAGGTAGACTCCGCCAGTTGCATCCAGCTGCCAATGCTCAAGTATTCGGATCAGTCGACCCGCTGCGATCTCACGCGTTATCAACCATTCGCCCGCACCCATAATGCCTGCGCCGGCACACGCGGCTGATAGTAAGGACTCGCTGTCATTGGAGGTCAGATTTCCTCTTGGTTGCACAACCTGGCGTTGGTTTCCGCGGTGTAAATGCCAGTGTGGAAAGGAGGCAAGCCCGGAGAAGCGCAGGCACTGATGATGAACCAGGTCTTCGGGAGTCTTGGGTACGCCATATCGGGCCAGATACGCCGGTGAAGCACAGAGAATTCGGCGATGATCGCAAAGTTTTTTCGCGATCAGCCGATTGTCATCCAGCTCACCAATTCTGATGGCTGCGTCAAAGCCTTCATCAATGATGTCAACCACCCGTTCGCTGTAGTCGGCGACGACGGATACATTGGGGTATTGCTCGAGAAACTCGGGCAGTATCGGGCCAAGCCATAGCCTCCCCATCGCCGCTGGCAATGCCAGCCTCAGTGTGCCCCGTGCTTGGGCGGCACCTTGTGCCGCCTGCTGTTGTGCTTCAGCGATCATGCTCATGGCTGCGCGTAGATTCTGCTCGAGATCCAATCCGACATTGGTAATGCGCACCTGCCGGGTGGAGCGCTCGATCAGCGTGACGCCCAAACGTTTTTCCATTGCCGCAAGGCGTTTGGAAATAACGGTTGGGTGGCGCTCCAGCAGACGCCCCGCAGCAACGAAAGAGCCCTGTCCGGCCACCGCCAGAAAAGCGGCTATCTCATCGCTGTGTTGGGCATCGAGAAAGTCTGCGTTCATGGGTTGAGGATAATGGTTCCAGATGATTGGCCTGACTCGAGATCCGCGTGGGCTTGTGCGGCTTGTGACAACGAGTATTTGCGCCAGATGTCGGCAGAGAATATACCTGCTTCGACTGCCTGCAACACGTCTTGTGCGCGCTCACGATATTCGGTGAGGGTTGCAGTGTGTGCGACAAGTGAAGGTCGAGTCAGAAACAGTGACCCTTTGGCATTAAGCGTTGCCAGCTCGACAGCCGATGGCGCACCTGAGGAGGCTCCGAATGAAACCAGAAGTCCGCGGGGGCGGAGGCTGTTGAGAGAAGCTTCAAATGACACGCGCCCAATGGCGTCGTACACGACATCCACTTTCTTGCCCTCAGTCACACGAGAGACTTCTTCAGCGAGTGTTTGAGCATCAAAGACTATCACCTCGTCACAGCCCAGAGAGCGGGCTCTCCGTACGCTGGTTGCTTTCGACACAACACCGATGACCCGGGCACCCAGGTGCTTTGCCCATTTGGCCATAATCGATCCGACACCACCGGCGACACCGTAAAGAAGAATTGTGGTGCCAAGGCCTACGGGGTACGTACTCTTCAACAAGTATTGCGCGGTGATGCCTTTGAACAGGACAGCTGCGGCGTCGTCGAAGGACAACCGATCAGGGATAGCTACAAGTTTGTCTGCTGGATAGAGCCGCGCGGTGGCATAGGCACCGATTGGTCCGGTTGCGTAGGCAACACGGTCGCCGACATGGACATTGATGACGTCTGGTCCCACTGCCGTCACAACACCTGCACCTTCCAGGCCTAGTCCCGAAGGCAGTTGCACGCCTACGGTACCATTGCGTTGGGTCACGTCGAGGTAGTTCACGCCAATCGCTTTTTGTTCAAGCCAAACCTGCCCGGCACCTGGAGAATGATCGCTAATCTCTTCAAGTTTGAGGACATCGGAAGGACCAAATGTGGTGAATCGGATTGCATGCGCCATGAACAGCTCCTCGCCATGTTTCTGGATAGTGAAAGTGGGAGGAGTGTGGAAGGCTGGAGGTGGCTGAACAAGCAAGGCAAGTGCAGTTCATTGCTGCACTGGTTGCTGTAATCTGGACGTATAGCATCTTCGCGCGCGACCCTTTACCGTCTGGGGTTGCTGGTTGAACGCAGCATGGTACGGCTCGAGGCGAGTCATAATCGCTATCGGCTAGGGTTTTGCTATCTGAAACTGGTACGCGGAGCTTGGCTGGAGCCCGACCTGGTGGAGGTTGGCGGGGAAATCCAGTTCCTCTCTAAAAATCTAGAAGATATGATTTCCGGACGTGCATTTTAAAAGTCGATGTCCAATCTATTTGAAACGCTGACAGGTTCGGAAATCTGAAATGACATTTTATTTAACAAGTGGGCGATGTCATATGTTCATAAGTCGATCAAGGGCCCGAGAATGCTGACTCAATGGTCTCTAAATCAGCGCGACTGTTCATCGATTAGTGTTCATAGACCTAGCTCTCCCCCGGTCATTAGTCTCGTCGCCCCGACCTTTATCCGTCCATCCAGTGATGGTGGAGGTATGTTCGACGGCGGCACGGGGTGCGCTTGCGTGGTGTTTCGTGACCGAATATGTCATATAGCCGCTATTGGATTTTGTTGCAGCGTCACCGCTGCATATTATTAGCGGTCATTCGCCTGCTCGGCGGGACACGGAAGGCCATTGCATGAGATCTGGATAGATGCTGGGAGCTATCAAAAATTGTCTAGGCCTGGCGTGGGAAGCGCTTGTGGTTGGAGGGAGAGCTGCGTGGAGGGTGCTGTCCACACGGCATCAGAGAGGCAACGTTGATCCTTTCTTTGAGCCGTTGACCCCCATCATTGTCACGGACGGCCGATCGGCCCGGTATGAGCGCGAGTTGCTACATGCCCTGGAAAACTCCGATGTTCTGAACATCGCGCTCACAGGTAGCTATGGCGCGGGTAAGAGCAGCGTGCTGAAGACATTCTTCAGCAACCATCCACAGTTCAACCACACCTATGTGTCCCTCGCGACCTTCAGCAAACCCACCTTGGGTTTGACTCCTCAGCCTAGTGGCCAACCTCCCGACCCTGACTCCGCACCTGAGGGCCCGGCTGTTACCGGGGGCGAGCACTCACTTGGGGATGTCGATCTGGTTAATCGCATTGAAGAGACCATCGTCCAGCAACTGCTCTACGCGGTGCCCGCAGCGAAAGTGCCCAAGACTCGACTGAAACGGATAGCCCAGGCCTCAAACTTCAGTATTAGCATGCGCACCCTGGGGTTCACTTTGCTTGCCGTCTGCGCCTTGAGGCTCTATGTACCCAAGCTTGCGATGATAAAAACCGTGTCGCTTGAATGGCTGATCAAGGGCTTAATGGTTCTTCCCGAGTCTGCAGCGCTGGCTGGAGTGGCGATTGGTGCAATCTATCTGTTGTACGCCGGGTTGAGGTTCATGTCCCTGTTTACCATCGATGGGCTGACCCTCAAGGGAGGCAAGCTTGAAGCGACTCACCATAGCTCGGTGCTTCATAAGAACGTCGATGAAATCATCTACTGCTTCGAGCGCAGTGATATCAACGTGGTGGTCATTGAAGACCTGGATCGCTTCGACATCCAGGACATTTTCTTCAGGCTGCGAGAGATCAACTTCATCATCCAGCGATCACCCCAGGTCAAGCGTCCTGTCCATTTCGTCTACGCCATCCGTGATGAGCTGTTCACGGTCACGGACAAGACAAAATTCTTCGACCTCATTATCCCCATCATCCCTGTGATCAACTCCGAGAACTCCAGGGAAAAGCTGGTCGAGCTCATGAAGGCCCGCCAGGTGGCCGGCAAACCGCTCGATGATGGCTTGAATCTCAAACTCATCGAGACGGTGTGCTACTACATCGACGAAATGAGGCTGATCAAGAACATCGTCAACGAGTATGACGTCTACGCGAACGTACTGGCTAAGGACGGTCTGGAGCTGGATCCCAACAAGCTGTTTGCGATGGTTGCGATCCGAAATCTGCACCCCAATGCCTATGCGGACCTGGTCAAGCGGAGGGGCACGATCTATGGCGTCATTGATGGCTACGCAAAGTGGGTAAAAGCCGAAACCGACTTACTCGAAACGGCAGCTCAAGCGCTAGAGGATCAGCGTGCGGCACGTGAAGACGAGGTGGCCGATAGCGTGGAGCATCTACGTGTGTCCGTCTGGTTTGAGATTTTGAAACTTGGGGACAAACCCACTGCAAACCACGTGCGGCTAGATGGCGGGTCTACGTTCACGCTACTGAACTTTGTATCGGATCCTGTATTCGCCCAGGTAGTAGCATGTCGAAGCGTGCAACCAATTGTGATTTCACACTGGCAAGATAACGGTCAAGCTGTCCTGTCTAAAAAGGCTTTGCAAGAGGCACGTTACGATGAGCGCCTGCAACGCTTTCAGACGTCGCTCGATGAGTTGGATGAGCAACTTGAAACGAATCGAAGCAAAGTGCTACGCCTCAAAACGGCAGGTTTTCGGCAGATCGTTTCCCTGGGGTACGGCGCAGAGCTTGCCAAACGCCTAAAAGGGCTAGAACTCATAACTTTCCTCGTTCACCGCGGTTTCTTCGACACGGATTATGTCGATTACCTCGGATATTTCTACGAGGGATCACTCACCCAATCGGATAAGAACCTCATCATGGGGCTTGTCAGGGGTGAGGAGTACGACGTGACCACTCCAATACATAATCCGGAGCTTGTGATCAGGAAGTTGGATCTGGATTCGGTAGATGGCGGGCGCGGCATTATGGTCGATCTTATTCACGAGCTTTTGCAGTCGCGTAAGGATGAGGTGGTTGCCAGAAGGGACAAACTTCGCTTGATCCTCCGAAGCGGTCATGATTACAAGGAGCGTTTCGCCGAGGCGGTAGCACCGATTGTTCCTGGGACGTACGGTTCTGCGCTTATGAGAGCAATGTATGGCGCAGATCGCGATCTCATTCCGTTACTGCTCAGCCATGATCGATTCAAAACATCCACCCTGCGGCAGCAGTTCCTCATTGCTCTTCTGGATGCGCTGACGCCTAAGGAGATGCAGACCCTCGACGATAAGTCAGGCCGGTTGAGGAAGGCTATCAATGAGCTGCGTGATGCTTCGGTTCTTTCGGCGAAGCTTGCGAGTAGTCAAAACGGATGGAGGTGGGTCAGGGAGTTGCCAGCGCAATTCTCCAACCTTGATGCGAGTGCCTCGTCTGGAGATTTGCGGCAAATGGTGGAGTGGGGTTGTCTGGCCCTTAATCTCAAAATGCTGCAATTGCTCTGCCATATACTGGATCCGGGAAATCAGAGCGTTAGGGTAACGTACCATCGGCTTAGCAAGCTGGAAATCACTGGCCTGGACAGCCTGATCGAGGAAAACCCGGACGGTTTCGTGGCGCAGCTCGTGAGCCAGGAAGGATCGCTCGAAGAGACACCGGAATCGCTCGTGGCCTTGTTCGGACTTTGCCAGAGTGAAGCCTACACACTGCAGGTATTGCTCGAGCAGACGACCTGCAGTTTGACTGACCTTGACGCGGTACCTACCTCGTTATGGGCGCAAATCATGATGGCGGGACGTGTTCGGCCTGTGGGGAATGCAGCTTGGACGTACTTCAATCGCGCCCTGGTAGCAGATAAAGAATCCGAAGATTTCATCGATTTGGGCGAGTCGGCGCTGGATAATTTCGCGGAGTTTCTCAAGCACAACGCTCAAGACTTGGCTGAAGAGTTGTGGCAGGACGCCAGTCGCAACGTTGGCTTGCAGACTTTCCTCGTTCGCACGTCGCAAGTTGAGAATGCAACCCTGCGAACGCTTTTCTCGAAGGTGGTGTTGAGCCCTAGCGTTGTCATGGACACCGCGGCGCCTCGCAATCGGTGGGCGATGTTCGCCAATGGTGACCTGGTCGAGTACAGGGAGGAAATTCGGGCGTTCATTGCCGATCACGCTTTCTCTTACCTAGGGGCTTATCTCATCCGCCGGTGGGGCGTCGCCCGTGAACAGATGGACATGTCGGCGTTGCCGGTGTCGTTGGCCCTTGAACTGACCAACGCACAGGTGTGCTCGACTGCTGAGAGCATCAAGATATGGTCGGGCATTCCTTACGGCGCCTATGACACGTGCGACGGTGCCGTTGAAGCATTGGCTAGAGCGTGTGATCGCGCGACCCGAGATGGATTGCGATTCCCGGAGGCCTACCTCCCGACGCTGCTGAAGTTGCTCCCGGACGGGGCGCTCTCTAGAGAGCAAAGGATCAACATGCTGATCCATGCTCTCTCGATGGGCTGCAGTTGGCCAGAAACGGCTGGAGTATTGCCGCTCGTGGGCGAGGAGTATCAGGCGTTACTCAACAAACGGCGCGTGAACCTGCCGGCTCATGATGTAGATCGCCGACTGATCGATACCCTCGCTTCAAGAGGTTTTGTGGGGGCTATTAAACCCGAGGCCAAGTGCATCGTGGTCTGGAGCAAGCGTAATTGAGTCGCCATTGGGTGGCTATTCCGTCCACCTTCACATAAGTCAGGAACTCGGCCGCTCTATGAGGCTTGGAACGTCTACGAAACTAGGGGCGATTCAGATTGGTAGCTTGGGCGTGCCGCTGCGCGGCCAGGCTGTCGTGAACCGAGCCCCGCATTTCAAGGGTCTCGGCCCTTCGGGCTTCCATCCCGCACGCCTTCGGCCGGGGCGGCCTGCGCGCTCCGCTTACGAGGCCCGCATCTGTACGATCATGCCTCTTACAGAGGTTATATCAGACGGGCGTGCTAGAAGTTCAATAGAGATCCGCCGTTCGTTGTCTGTGCAGTTCAAGGTCTAATTGATTCCATAGGCGATTCATGTTGTCTACCATTTGGACAACGTGAGGTGGTACGCGCCCTTTACTTAGATTGATCAGTCTATAAATTATGAGGATGGCTTCTTCATTGGCTGCGTGTTGTTCCAGGGAAGATGGGTTTTCGATCGACAGCCAACCATTTCCGCGCTCATCAAAGAAGCCGTTTACGGAACGTGATGTGATTTCTGCCAGATGCAGGATAATGCTGTTTCCGAATGTCGCGATCCTCTCAAGCTTAGATTTTGCAGAGATATCTAGCTTGTCCACTGCTCTGTCGAACTCAACCTTGGCGCCTTTGGGTGTTGAATAGTCTATCTCTGGCTCTATTACTTTCCAAAGAATCTCTTCGGTTGTTGTGCTGACAGCGCACAGTATTACTGGGACTGAAAGCGTCTTCCAATACTCAACGTGCTCAGGCGTTGGGTAAACAGTGTTGATGCCGTCGACAAACGATTCGGATATGGCTTTCACTTGGACTTTTACGATCCTGCCAGAAGCTAAATTCCCTTCGAGCAGCGTCTCGAATTCAGCATCTATCCCTAGATCTACTTCTTGGCGTCTGTATGGCCAGCCAAAAAGTTTGACAAATTCTTTCTTTACAATGAGCTCTCCTGTGTCGCCCGTCTGCTGATTTGGTGTGTAATGCATGGGGAGGTTCCTTTTAAATATTAAATGGTTTTAGGATCTAATTCTGAAGTCGCTGGATTTGCTACCAGGTGATGCCAAACGCTGGACGAAGTTTTTCCAACGTACCAGGAAGCTTTTTGTGGCAGACCATACCGAGATAGGTCGCCGCACGGGTGGCGCCCACATACAGGAATCGCTCGAACAGAGTAGGTTTGGCTTCGACGAGCTCATCCAGCCCGATGAAGAACACTGCTTCGAACTCGAGCCCCTTGATGTGCTGGACATCAAATACCCGGATATCGGATTGGTTTCCCAAGGACTGACCATCGACACAGGGGGCTGCAATCAGACTCCTGCTCTCCAGTTTTTTGGTGAGCGCTTCGGCAATGGGCTTCACGTCCGCCTCGGAATCGACCAGGACAGCAATCGTAGGCACTGGCTCATTTTTGGAGCGGATCTGATCCTCGATCTCGAAGATCCTCTCGGCGACCCAGGTGACGACGTCTTCACCCCGTAGGTTCTCACCTAGCACCGGCAGTACACCTTCGTGAGTAGAGTGCTCCGGCAGGCTTCCTACTGCTTCGGTGTCTCCATCCATGTGCTCAAGCAGCTTGGCCGCGAAGCTGTTCAACAGGCGACTCTGCCGATAGACCGTATTGATACGTTGAGGCTTGAGGCGAGGGGAAATCCACTCAAGTTGATCGAGCTGCTTGAGGCCAACCCCTGTAATCCGTTGATTGAAGTCTCCACAGGCAAAGAACGATTCAATAGCAGGGTCAGTCAGGCTTTCCATGCAAGCTAGCTGGAGGAGCGAGAAGTCCGTGGCTTCGTCCACTAGGACTTGCTGCAGGAACTGGCTCGAGATCCTGGCCAACTCGGTGAAGCGAGGTTCGTCGATATGCCGTTTTACGAAATCCTGGCGGATCAGTTCACGAGCTGATCGAAGCATGAGGAGAAGGATCGCGTCGAGCTCTGTCTCATCAATGTGGGAAGCGTGCTCTGGCCGCTCATAGCGGTACCTATCAAGCGTAACGCTGTCGCGACGGAACGCTCTGTAGCTTGCCGGTACATCAAGGATGTAGCGTTTCCACGCGTCTCTAAAGCGCCGCAGGGCGTTCTGGAAACACATCTCCCGCCCGAGTGTTTCAAGCCATTGATCTGAAGGGACTCGATCTCCAAGCCAGTTCCGTAGTTGAGCAGAACGGCTTGTCTTGCCTAGATTGCCATTCCGATAGCGAGTACGCGCATAGGCCTGGAGAAACTTGCGGTAAGCCGTGAATGCCTTGAGCTCTGCGGTGTGTGATTGGGTCGGCGTACCTTCTTCAGCACTATCATCATCAAACTCGGCACCGTCATCGTCGTCTTCATCATTTTGACCGAGGCTATCAAGGAAGGCGGCCATTTCTGCGAAGATGGCCTTGTTGTGGTTGTAGAGGAGGTTGCCCTGCCTCTTGATCAAGTCATCTGTGGTTGCGCGACTGGCTTTGAGCATAGGGTCAATCCGCGCCTCAAGATTGTTCCACTCGGCATAGGCACTCAGCAGCCCTTCTGGTCGGAGTCCCTCGGCTGTGGCAAACAGCTTGTGCACCACCGCATCTACTAGGTTCGGGGCAGAATCCCGGAGCAGAATTGCTCCTTCCTTCAGGGCGGCGAGGAGACGGCTTTGGTGATGTGTTTTGAAATCGGTGAACCACTGACGCGGATCATCGTTGATGTCCTCCGGGGCGAATTGGCGATCCTCCTTCAGAATGCATGTGCCACCGTTGCCCGTCCTGAGGATGCCAAATGTCGACCTTGCCAGCTCATGCCGGCGCTTGCTCCAGGTCTTGATATGCTCGTCAGAAGCCGGCACGTTCTCGCGATTGAAGGCCTCTTTGACGTAATGCTTTAAGAGGTCTGACGGCGTGAACATCATCCAGCTTGAGCGCTTAGACTGTGGGCCCAGCAAAAGCCGTTCTTCCTGGCTAAGCGCTTCCCAGTCCAGCTTCTGCCCAAGACGTTTGATCAAGGTGCTTGTCTTGCCTGTCCCCGGTGGGCCGAGGATGATGAGCTGGTGGTCTACAGAGAGGCGGAAGATTTCGTCCTGGAATTTGTCGAGAATCGCCTGGTCTCGAAGGGCCATAGCGTTTCGGATCTGGTGACGTACACCTTCCCTGATCTTCTCGGTTTCAGAGCTGCCGGCGAGCATGGCGAAAAAAGAATCGCTTTCGTCGCCCGGCTGAATAACCTTGCGAAGAGAGGGGATCGTCTGAGGTGCTGAGCGTTCTTGCCGCCAAATGCTATCGATTGAGTCCCAGAGCGCAGCGCTTTTCTGGGGCTTCAACTCGAGTTTATCCAAGACGCGGTAGCTGACTTTTTTTCCCGCTATCTCTAGATCAACGTCATCACCTGCGCCGTGGGCAGCCAAACGTCCGAAAGGAGAGCGGTAACCTGCTAGCTTGCCGTGATTGAGGACGAATCCCCCAGTCGTGCGGCAGATGTAGTACGTCTCAACCTGGCCTTTCTCGTTCTCCACCACTATCCGCGACACAGCTGGCTCTCGAACGAGGCTTATCAGTGACTTGGTCACGTCATCCGAGATGGAAGCAATCTGCTCGACGGCCGCCGCGCCAGTGAAGGTATTGACGACGGCCAAAGCTTCCGAGGCTTCGCGACTTCCGGTAGCGAGCTGCTTGGAAGCAATTTGTTCAATTTGCTGGAACGAATCTAACGCGTCGTTGGCAATTTTCTCGGCATCGCTGGAACTCATTGAAGCTCTCCCTGTTTCAAACGGTCGTGGCCTGAGCGTAAGGCGGCGAGTGAGCAGCTTCCTTGGCTCAAAATGACAATGTCTGTCGGCTGATCTAATCCTAAATCTTGGCAGCGGGAGTTGCTAGCGAATTGCCATGAGTGAGTTCGATTTAACGTGAGCCGGCATCAAAACCATACTCGCGGTCGGTCGACGACATGCTTCTGGTGCGCTTGGTGCTAAGCACCTCGTTAGATCATGTGGCTAGGCTCTGTACGAAATCAGCCGAAATCAATTTGAATTCCACAACCGTTGAGATTCAGTACAGTCCGCGACCATCAAAGGCAGGAGCCCACGATGGCCAAACGGTACGAACTCCCCGACGCAGCCTGGGATTTGGTTGCAGATATCTTCAACGAACCCCGCCGTAGCGGGCGCCCGCGAACAGATGATCGCTTGATGCTCAACGGTGTACTTTGGGGGCTCTGCTCGGGCGCCGCCTGGCGCGATATGCCCGAGCGCTTCGGCCCCTGGCCAACGGTGCATCAGCACTTTCGTGATTGGCGCAATCGCGGAGCGTTTGACCAAATGCTCAAGCGGCTTCACATCAAGCTCAACGAGCAAGGGTTAATCGATCTGGAGACCTGGATGATTGACTCCACCGCAGTACGAGCAACCCGGGCCTCTTCTGGTGCCGGGAAAAAAGAGGGCCTGAAGAACCGCAAGACCACGCGCTCGGGCGCAGCCGGGGCGGCCTGACTGTCGGCGCTGATTGAAAACTGACCCACCCTGCCGATTGAAAATTGACCCAGGGCAGATTGCCGATTTGTCATCAGCAATTGTGGATTAGCGTAGCAGCCCTGTCCGACCTCAAATGATCGAAGCCCCACCACATGGTGCGTGTGATAGGGCAGTTTCCGATCTGGATTAAAATGGCTCATCGTCCTCAACAACATCACCTTCCTTGCGCTTTCGCTCACGTGTCTTGATCTTTGTCTGGGCAGCCAGAGTGCTGTGTTGCAGACGATAGGACTCGTTGCCTGTTTCAACGATGTGGCAGTGGTGCGTCAGTCTATCCAGCAGTGCAGTAGTCATTTTCGCGTCGCCAAAAACGCTCGACCATTCCGAGAAGCTCAGGTTGGTCGTGATGATCACGCTGGTGTGTTCGTAGAGCTTGGACAAGAGATGAAACAGCAGCGCACCACCGCTTTGGCTGAAGGGCAAATAGCCCAGCTCATCCAGGATGACGAGGTCTGTGCGCAGCAGCCCCTGCGTAATCCGGCCCGTTTTCCCGTCGTACTTCTCACGTTCCAACAGATTGACGAGGTCTACCGTGGAGAAGAAGCGGACTCGTTTGTTGTGAACAGTGATCCCGGACACAGCCAGCGCGCTGGCCAAGTGTGTTTTACCGGTACCGGGCCCGCCGATGAACACGACGTTTTGGGCCGTCTCCGTGAACTCCAGACTGGATAATTCTTTGACCAGTCGGGCATCAGCGCTGGAAGCGCTGAAGTCAAAGCCTGCCAAATCTCGGTGCATGGGGAGCTTGGCCATGTTCATCTGATGATTCACGGAGCGCACGGCGCGATCTGCCTGCTCCTGCTGGAGCAGATGCTCTAGCAGCCATTTTGATGATGCCGTCGAAGCTTCACCTTGGGCCGCCAGTTCTTCCCAGGCGTGCGCCATGCCATGCAAGCGAAGCTCTTTAAGTTCTGCCATCAAGTCACGCATTTCGGCTCTCCTCATCTTTCGCACGCAGTTGGTCATATCGAGCCGTGTTGGCTGTTGGCGCAACCTTCAGCTGTAGATTCGTTTCTACAGAAGGCGGCGGTGCCGTGGACGTCAGTCGAGCCAGGACATTCAGGATGTGATCAGCGCTCAAGCTGCCAGACTCAAGCACCAGCTCCACGGCCACCAGAACAGAGTCGAGACCGCTGATGGGCACCGCAGCCAACACTTGGGTCATGACGCGATCACCGTTAGCGTGACGCCGGAGGCCACGCTTGAGCAGGCGTAATGGTTTGGGTAAATCAGCAAATGGGGCGCCATTGCGAAGTGCGCCAGGTTTGCGCTCGATCAGCGGGATGTAGTGCTGCCAGTCGTAGCTGACTTGGTCTCGATCAAACAGTCGCTCATGACTGGCGATAGTTGTTTCATCAGCAACGACCACAACCCGCGAGGGATATAAACGGCTGCTGACCCACTGACCGACGCGCTCGCAAGGCACTGAGTAACGATTGCGCGCCACGCTGATCAGGCAGGTACTGGAGACCCGCACGGTGCGTTCGACATAGCCGTCGAAAGCGCTGGGCATCGGCATCATTTCCACCCGCTCCAGCTCCAGAACATCTGCCACCGTAAGCCCTTTATATTGCGGGTGCGGCAGCTCACTCCAGAGAGTTCGGCAGCGCTGGCCGAGCCAGACATTCAGCTCATCGAAGGTATGAAACAGGCAGTCTTGAGCATCGAGCCAGATGCGCCGCCGACTGTCCTGGACGTTCTTCTCGACGATTCCTTTTTCCCAGCCCGAAGCCACGTTGCAGAAGTCTGGGTCGAACAGATAGTGCGCGCGCATCACCGAAAACCGGGCATTGACCGTCCGGCCTTTCCCCTTGCTGACCTTGTCGACCGCCGTTTTCATGTTGTCGTAAATGCCGCGACGCGGCACGCCACCCAATACTCCAAACGAGCGAGTATGGGCATCAAACAACATCTCATGACCTTGGCTGGGATAGGCCACCAGCCAAAATGCGCGGCTGGCACAGAGCTTCATGTGGGAGACCTGGATCCGCCTGAACAGCCCGCCGATCAGCAGACCCTCTTCACTCCAATCGAACTGGAAAGCCTCGCCCAGCGCGAACGTCAACGGCACAAAGGCCCGCAAGGATTTACCTTGCTCACCGCGCCACGCGCGGATGAAGGCGGTCAGTTGGCTGTAGCCGCCGTCGTAGCCCTCGGCTTTGATCTGGTCGAAGAGAGCCTTTGCGGTTCTGCGGTTGTGTTTGGCCCGAAGCGAATCGGCTTTGAGCGCCTGCTCCAGCGTTGCGTGAAACGGGCTCAGCTTGTTGAAAGCTGCACGTCGTTGGTACACAGGCTGTTTGGTTTCGGGGGCCCTGATCCACTTTCGGATCGTGTTCCTGGACAGGCCAGTACGCTTGGCTATCTGATGCAGCGACAGCTTGTCGCGAAAGTACATCCGCCGAATTTTTCCTATCATTTCCATGCTGATCACCCTGTGTTCTCCTGCTCGGAAAGTGAGCAGAAGCAGTTGAACACCTGGGTCAGTTTTCGGTCAGCGGCAACACAACACAGCAGAAAGGCAAAAGCCCGGTCAAAAACCGGGCTTTGCAGGACCCTCAAGGGGAGATAAAACTCAAGTGCCTCAGGGGCTACCGACCAAACTCTACGAGCGGTTGGCGCACATGTCAACGCTTCGCGTCTGATACGAAGTAGTCAGGAGACATGTACCGTAATGTGTAGTCATCAGAGCTGACGCAGCCCTGTCTAGCGCTCTAGGCAGATTACCATGCCGTAATTTGTAGTCGATACGAAGAGTGCCAAGCTGATTTATCGGGTGTTTCTCAAAGGCGCCATTACTGACTCTACGTCCAAACCGTTCATAAGGCAGTTGTGTGCTATTACTGACAGAGCCTCGAAAAGCTTGTCTCGCTGTATTGCCAACGCAGCGTTCTCCGCTTGAAGACTTGCAATACGCTCTTTGAAACTCCTGCGCCGGCGGGCACCATCCGGATCCCTCCCGCTTTCCCTCATTTGAACAATACGGGCGGCCTCAATTCTGTCTCTACGGTCACCTCCTAGCGTAGCTCGGCTTGTCAGGCCTAGCCGGCGCTGCACCTCCGGTCGGGAAATGGGAGCGAGCTCCACTCCTGAGCTAATCATCTGGGCGAGGAGAGCGTCTATTGCCTCGTCAAGAGTACCGCCCCTCAATGTCTGTCGTCGTGCCATAGTCGCCCCTATTCATCTGATACCGAGCTGTGTCGTTTGTTCTCATCAGCCAACTGAACAGTGCTTGGGGGCTCTTTAGCGGCGCTGCCGGTAGACCGGCTGTTTTGATTTCGACAAGGCTGCCTCCGGAGGATAGCCACCAAGTTCGTCACCCATACGCCGAGGAAAACATCATGAATCGATTCGCAGGCAAAGTTGTAATCGTGACAGGGGCGGGGACGGGAATCGGGGCGGCTACAGCCCGCCGGTTCTTATCCGAGGGCGCGTCGGTTGTATTGAATGGCCGCCGCGAACAGAAGCTGGCCGAGACAGTGGTTGGGGCTGATCCGGCACGGGTGATGCTCCATCCCGGCGACATCTCAGACGAGGTGTACGTCAAGCAACTGGTGGCCGACACGGTCGCGAGGTTTGGTCGGCTCGACGTCCTAATAAACAACGCTGGTTTCGCCATCTTTGGCCCATTCGCCCAACTTTCTACAGAGGACTGGCGGCGGCAGATAGCTACTGACCTGGACGGGGTCTACTTCGGCTGTCGAGAGGCGTTGCCCTATTTGCTCGAAACCAATGGCTCAATCGTTAATGTCTCGTCTGCATCGGGTTTGGGTGGCGATTGGGGAGGAAGCGGGTACAACGCGGCAAAGGGGGCGGTCACCAACCTGACCCGGTCACTTGCCTTGGAATACGCCGCCCGTAATGTCCGAGTAAATGCCGTCGCTCCTAGCCTTACCAGCACAGATGCGACGGCAGATATAGAAAAGAACGAGGCGATCATGTCTGCATTTCGCGCCCGGCTGCCTGCCGGTAGACAGGCAGCACCAGAAGAGGTCGCGGCTGTCATTGCGTTTCTGGCCAGCGATGATGCCAGCTTCGTCAACGGAGTAATCATTCCTGTCGATGGCGGCTTGGCAGCATCTAATGGACAACCAAACTTTCTTGAAATGTTCGGGGCGAATTAAATGCCGAATCAGAGCATTTTCTCCGTTGTTTGAGTTATCCCGACGTTGCATTGAAGAGCTACCGGCTTATCGGTAATGAATACCTGTATGAGAACTGCCTTTCTGGTGCAGTGCTGTTACGGTGACCAGTGTCGAGATAATCCATCTAGGCGCATGAGCAACACAGCCATACCGGTAGACCGTACCGCCCGCTCCGCGGAACAACAACGGCGCAAGGTCGATCTGTTTCTGCGGAAGGCGTGCGATTAAGCCTTTGAGAACACGCCTTTTTGTCTAAGCTCCAGCCCCAGATATATGCCTGCTTGAACGCAACGCGATGCCCCCGAAAGAAACGCTTGCATCGACGTAGCGAAGTGCAGACTTCATATCCTTCCAGCCCACATAGCTCATCAGCCCCTTGATGTCCCACCCATTGGCAGAGGCCCAGGTTGCAAAGCCACGTCGCATCGAGTGGGCGCTGTACAGCTCTTCAGGCAGCCCGGCTTCCTTGAAGATCCGTCGCAGCATCGGAATCAGGCTATGGGGTTGGATGGCCTTGTCCGCCAAATTCCCCCAGCGATCCAGGCGGCGGAAGACAGGGCCCTTCGCGAGACCTGCAACGGTAATCCAGTTGATATAAGCCTCGACCGGACACAGCATTGTCAGCGCCGGCGTCTGAAAGGTTGTCCCCTCGTGCAGGCGATCACCCTTGGTGTGCGGCAGGAAGAACGTGATGCCTTCACCGCTATAGGCTTTTGTGTTCTCCACCGTGAGCCTGGCCAACTCATCCCCGCGGAATCCCCGCCAGAATCCGATCAGCACCATTGCCACCGAGCGACGGTGGCGCAGCAGCGTCTTGTAGTCACCGCGGTCGAGCGCGGCGGCGGCTTCTGCTTCCAGCCACTTCACGGCTTGTTCGAGATGCGTGAGTAGGAGGGGCGCAGCCTGCTTGACCTGGGCGGGATGCACGACACGGATGCCCTTGATCATCTGGCGCACGTTAGGCGTCTTGGTCGGGTCTGGAAATCCTTGGGTGATATGCCACTGCGCCAGCGCGGCCAAACGCTGCTTAAGCGTGCTGATCGCATGCTTGTCGGCGTATTCAGCCAGGTAGCGAACGATACCGTCGCCTGTGGTGGGCAGGTAGCCGCCCCACGTCACTTCGAAGTGCTCGATCGCAGCTCGATAGCTTTTGCGGGTGTTCTCCCGGGTACCTGCCTTTAGGTACCGGTCAGCCTTGTCCATCGAGCTTTGCCTTCAAAATCAGCGGTTTCTATTGGTTCGTTTCTTGGGCGAGTCCACTACCGTCGCCAGCCTGAGATGCATACCTGATGGAAGAACACTAACCTTCAGCTCGTTCCGGTTCCGCACCATAGTGTACGGCTAAAGTGCTCTCCATGTGCCCAGCGATCTCGTCTAGACACTAGGCTCGCCTTGAAATACCAGCTGGCAGGCAGGGGAGCATCTTGCAGAGTGCTTTGAAATCAGCATGCATTGCGTCGAATGGCGTATTGACATCAATAAGCGGATCTTGGCCTACTCGCTGCAAATCTTGAATCTTGAATCTTGAATCTTGAATCTTGAATCTTGAATCTTGAATCTTAGAACGTGATCTAGTGGATGGAGGCCGCTGTTTTGAGCTGGGTCATGCTATCGAGTGATATCTAAAGCTAGAAAGGGAGTTCTTCGCATGTTCCTGAATGACCAGGAGACAGCTACCGACCTGCTGTATTACACGCCCATTGCCAAAACAGTGGAGCGCTTGCTCCGCGAATCGCGAGGAGCTCCGGTCACCATTGGCGTGCACGGGGACTGGGGGGCCGGTAAATCCAGCGTTCTAAGGATGACCGAGCAACTTCTTAAAGCTGATAAGCGAGTCTGCTGCATATGGTTCAACGGATGGACATTCGAAGGCTTTGAGGATGCGAAAACCGTCGTTATCCAGACCATCGTTGATGAACTGCGGCGTGCTCGCCCGGACTCAGCTAAGGTGGCCGACGCAGCGAAGAAGGTCTTGCGTCGCGTTGATTGGTTCAAGCTGGCCAAGCAAGCTGGTGGATTAGGGCTCACCGCGCTCACTGGCATTCCTAGCATTGACCAACTTAAGGGCGCGGTGGAGTCAATCACTGCGTTTGTGCAAAATCCAGGCGATCATTTGAGTATTGAGGGGCTCAAGGGCCTAGCTGAGAAGGCCGGCGGCTTCATCAACGATGCTGAGAAGGAGTCTGAGCAGCTTCCCGAGCACATGCACAAATTCCGGGTCGAGTTTGAGGAGCTGCTGACGGCTGCAGACGTTGACCAGTTGGTGGTCATCGTTGATGACCTTGACCGCTGCTTACCCAAGACAGCCATTGCCACACTGGAGGCCATTCGGCTCTTCCTCTTCGTCAATCGGACAGCGTTCGTGGTGGGTGCTGACGAGGCCATGATCGAGTATGCGGTGCGCGAGCACTTCCCAGACCTTCCACAAGGTGCGGGGCCAGTGACCTATGCACGTAACTACCTCGAGAAGCTAATCCAGGTACCGTTCCGGATCCCAGCGCTTGGACTGGCAGAGACCCGTAGCTACATCACGCTGCTTCAGCTCGAAAGCTTCGTCAGGACGGATGACGATCGATTCAAAAAACTTTTGCACACCGCCCAGCAGGACATGCTTAGGCCGTGGAAGAGCACGGGCCTAGATCGCAAAGCTGTGGCTGGCGCTTTCGGCAGCCCGCTTCCCGACTTTGCCCAAGAGGCGTTGGACACCAGTGCCTTGCTGGCGCGGATTCTAAGCGAGGGCACCCGAGGCAATCCGCGACAGATCAAACGTTTCCTCAACTCCATGATGTTGCGTTACGCCGTTGCCGATGCGCGAGGTTTTGCAGAGGACATCCGTCGGCCGATACTTGCGAAAATCATGCTGGCTGAGCGTTTTAATCCTGACTTTTATGAGCAACTGGCCAGGATCGCGAGTGTGGAGGCGGACGGTACAGTACCCGCCATAGCCGAGCTAGAAAAACGGGCGAACAAGTCTAAAGCGGCCGCCTCAGAGCCGGAGGAGGGGAAAAGCTCTGCGAAGCTCAAGGCTGTGGCCCGCTCCGGCGATGTGAACGATTGGGAAAAGAGCGACTGGATCAGCAATTGGGCGGCGATCGAACCTACGCTCACTGGCGTTGATCTGCGCCCCTACATCTTCGTGACCCGCGACAAGCGTAGTTCCCTAATGGGGCAGGTCGCAGTGGGGCATCTCGAGGCGCTTGTCGACAAGCTGATGGGCCCGCCATTGCAGATCCGGCAGGCGGCCACGAAGAAAGAGATCTTGGGATTGGCTGAGGTTGATGCCGAAACGGTTTTCGACGCACTTCGAGATCAAATAATCCAGGCGGACAGTTTTGCGGATCAACCCAAGGGCGTGCCGGGCCTGATTGAACTCGTCAAGCAGCGTCCTGCGTTACAGAAGCGCTTAGTCGAGTTCATCCGATCGCTGCCCACGCCGAAGCTGGGAATGTGGGCTCCCGCCCCATGGCATGAGTGCCTTAAAGACACTGCTGCTATCCATGGCCTTGAGGGGATTTTGAGAGGCTGGAGTCAGCAAGTCGAGAACGAAACGCTTCAGAAGGCAGCCAAGCGCGTACTTGAATTCAGCGGGAAATCATAAGGATTCATATGGGTACCTCCAAAGGATATGGAGGCCCAAGCTCTGGCTTGGTGCCCTCCTGGATTGATGATGTATCGCAACCAGCAGCTCCGTCGGCCCAACCAAGTGGGCCAGGCCAATCTAATCCGTCTCAGCCTGGTTCTACGCCTTCACAGCCAGCCTCATCTCCGTTGGCGGCGGTCAACAACGACGGCACTGGCTCACTTAGGGGCGCTCGCAACAGCTTCACGCGATTCGCCCGCACTGGAAGCCCCAGCGATTTGGGGAATGCCTTGTCTTCCTATGTACGCAAGGGCGTGGGTGGATCAGCGAGAGGTGCGCGCCGCATGGGCACATCTCGCGATACCGCAGGGAAGCTGCTCACCATCTTCGGAGGCGTTCAGCGCAACGGGGCTGCGGAAACTCTGCGACGGTTGCAGCTTACGGTTGCCCCAGGGCAACCGGCCTCCCAGGTGCTGCTCGCGCTGCTTGAGTTCATCTGCCCCCCTGGCGGAGCGATAGACGAAGGCGTTGCTCGCCAAGCCGCGCTCAATACTATTGCCGAGTTGGACGATGCGGGCAGCGGCAGCTTTGAAGACATGACTGATTCTGATCGCCAGAACTTCTTCCTAGACTTCGTCGCGAACTCAATTGAGAGCATGATCATGGCGGACTTGGGGGGCAGGGGCATAACCATGCCGGATGATGTGGAGGCAGTCGAACGGATTCAATCCCAGCTGAGTTCCTTCATCACGGGCTGTACACGGGGTCAGCTCGCCAACCGGTTGGAGCATTGGCCGGCGCCCACAGACCAGGAGGTCAATCAAGTCACCTCTGCGATCTATGAGGCAGCGTTCGACCTTATTGCGTCTGCAGCGGAGAGTCTGGAATGAGACGTCACAGCGTTATCTGCCGACTTGGCAAAACGGATGACCAGGATTTAGTGCTGCTCGAGGCAGGGAGCGTCGCCACCAATATCCAGTTTATCGACGGGGATGGGCTACTGAGGTATGGGATTGGTCAAGCGATTGAACAGTTGGCCGATCTCGGCCTGAGTCCAGGAGAGACTGCGGTTGATCTTGCACTTCTGGCAGCAACCCTTACCGCGGCAGACACCAGAATCTCGCGGGATACCGAATCTGAGAACGCCTGGACGAGGGAGATTGACTTGTATGTACCCGTTGCAAATCCTGCAGCATGGGCAGACGCCTCCGACATGCTGGCCTCGACCCTGAAATTCCTCACCGGGGATCGATGGCGCCTTGTCTTCCGAGAGCGGCCCCTTGGGGTCGATGAACTATCTCCCGCACCGGAGAGCTTGAGGACGGATGAGTCTGACAGCGTTTGTCTGTTCTCGGGTGGTATGGACAGCTTCATCGGGGCGATCAACCTTCTCGGGGCTGGCAGCAAACCCTTGCTTGTGAGTCACTATTGGGACACCAACAGCACCAGCACCTATCAGAACGATTGCCGGGCGGCGTTGCAGGAGAGGTTTTCACAGACCTCGATCAACCATGTCCAGGCACGCGTGGGATTCCCGAACGATCTGGTGGAAGGAGGGGGCAGCGAAGATACACTTCGCGCGCGGTCGTTTCTGTTCTTTGCACTGGCAGCAATGGCCGCAGAGGCTATTGGCGACTCGATAACCATCCATGTGCCTGAAAATGGCCTGATTTCCCTGAACGTCCCCTTGGATCCTCGTCGTTTGGGTGCATGCAGCACGCGCACGACCCACCCTTACTACATGGCGCGGGTGAACGAGCTCTTTGCGCGTCTGGGGCTGAGCACAAAGCTCTTCAATATGTTCAGCCATCTCACCAAAGGTCAGATGGCTGAGCAATGCCTAGATCAGGCATTCCTCGCCGATCACGTGCATCTCACAATGTCGTGCTCTTCACCAGGAAAAGCGAGGTACCATCCCGACCCATCAAATAGATCACCTAAGCACTGTGGGTTCTGCGTCCCCTGCATCATAAGGCGCGCAGCGATACATCGCGGTTGTGGGCCAGATCAGACCCGCTATGTCATACCGGACTTGCATGCTCAGGCACTGGACACTAATAGGGCCGACGGCGAACATGTGCGCTCCTTCCAGCTCGCAATCGCTCGACTAAAACGCGCACCGCACCGAGCCAAATTCTCAATCCATGAGCCCGGGCCTTTGATCGACCATCCTCAGAGCCTTCACGCCTTTGAACAGGTCTATCGGGATGGGCTGCTGGAGGTCGATGACTATCTTGAGGGTGTAATAGCCATACCACTATGAAACCGCCTAAAAGCTCGATCCCAAAATGGGTGGATTTCCACTGCCATCTTGACCTTTACCCCGATCACGAGCGTCTCATCTTGGAGTGCGATCAGGCAGAGGTGGCCACATTGGCCGTGACAACGACGCCTAAAGCATGGCGGCGCAATCGCGAGCTTGCGGCGTCGGCTCGGCATGTTCGGGTGGCTCTGGGCCTGCACCCCCAGTTGGTGGCAGAGCGCGAGTCGGAACTGCCCCTTTGGGAGCATTTGCTTGAGGAGACCCGATACGTTGGAGAAGTGGGGCTCGATGCTGGGCCCCAGTTTTATCCAAGCTTCGACGCCCAAGAGAGGGTATTCAAGAGGGTGCTTGAGGCGTGTTCAGAGCAAGGCGGAAAGATCCTTACTGTCCACAGCGTTCGCAGCGTAAGCAAGGTTCTCTCCCATATCGAGCGCCTGCTCCCTATCGACAGGGGGACTGTAGTGCTTCACTGGTTCACCGGCTCTGCTAGTGAAGCTAAGAAGGCTTTGGAGCTTGGCTGCTATTTCTCGATCAACTCTCAGATGTTGGCCTCCGCCAAGCATCGCAAGCTTGTCGCGTCGCTGCCTAGTGATCGGCTTTTGACCGAGACTGATGGCCCGTTCGTGCAAAGTGGGGGGCTGCCTACCAGGCCGGCCATCGATATTCCCAAAACGGTACAGGCGTTGGCGCTGCTACGAGAGCAATCGAAAGAGGAAGCGGCTGCCCAGATCATCAGCAACTTGCGTGAGTTAGTACGTACTTAGAGCGTCGGTTGGGTTGCGTTATGGCCAGCCATGCGAATTTTGGGTTCAAGCAAAGCTAACTGCAGTTTCATGCGCACGATTTAGTTTTCACAAATACTTATACGCTAATTATTGAAATGGATGGCGGAATGTCCAGAAGGGATTTGTACAACGCAGTATATGATCGGTTGACAATTTTTTTCCCTGAGCAGCCTTGGATTAAGGCTATAGAAAAATATGGCAACAATCCTCCTGCCCATACACTTGGAGAGAGTTTTATCTCATATGGCCTGTTTATTTTTCACACAAAGGGTTTTGATAGTTGCGATGAGTACGACCGCAATGCGCTAGCGGAAGCATTTTTTTATACTCAGAAAATCCTAGAGTTGTATAATCGCATTGAGGCAAGTAAGAAAGCTCACTACAAGGCCAGATTTAAAGCTGCCTTTGAGGCTTCTAATGACATGCGCGCATTGGCGTTTGAAACCTTTGTATATTTTACGCTTGTTCATTACGGTTGGAATGTAGATTGCAAAGATGACAGAGATGCGGGAGAGACATATGACTACCTGGCTTGCCGAGATGAAAATCGAGCAGAAGTTGAATGCAAATCCTTTTCTTATGATAAAGGGCTAGTTATAAGTTCTGGGGAGGCTCAAAAGCTAGCAAGTGGAATATTGAACAACCTCACAGCCACTTACGAGCAAAGCAAAAAACAACTCAGCATCGTCACCATAAAAGTGATCGAAAAGCTACCGCAAAATCCTGTGATGCTTGCTAAAGTATGCACTGAGATCTGTGAGCACATATCATCTGGCCAAAATATTCAACGTGAAAAATACTCCGTGACTACTGAAGTACATTTTGATGTCCCGGATATTCCAAACGGCGCACCAAGTATTATTCCTGTTAAGTCCTCGGATATGGAATTACTGTGCATGATGCCTCAGACCACCGGCGATGATAGTGTAACGTGCTTACGAATTACCACAATCAGCACGAATGCCTCCTGGCGGGAGCTTGAAAAAACCTGTAAGGATGCCGCAAAAAAGCAATTAACCAAGGTAAATCCAGGGGTGATAGTTGTTCATGTTTCCAACTTAGACACAATATCCGCGATGCTGATGGATGGCCGGCTAAGATTGAAGATTAATAATATCTTCAATCAGTCCCACCTCGTTGAAATAATTTTGGCTTCCAACTCTGGTGTGTACGAGCAGGATAAATACCCCTATTTGGAACTGCGTCCTTATATACGCAGCTTTACCAATAATAGATCTGAGTTTGAATGGAAAACCAAGCTCTTTTCTTCTAAAGAATAACTGTGTTATCTAGGGAGTGTGCCGACGCATTGGTTCGGCGGAAGCAGTTAAGCGCTGAATATGGTCATCCTGCGCTTTATTCTATTTCATCATTGGACGCCTCCTGTAATGTCATCTTCATCTCTTCCAACGCATGAGCCAAAGGGAAGTCCTCACTCGCATCCCCGCTAGTGAGGGCAAACGCTTGGTGGTGACGGAGCAGGGTGGGCTCTTCAGAAAACTGCAGGTACCGCTACTCTTGCCTTAGTCGGTTATCCAGTCAGCGCTCAAGTGGCAGGCAAGACAGTCGTGCAGGTTTGCGGTTGTGCAGGGAATAGATCCAAGCCCCGGCTACCGCCGCAGCACGCTGGCGCGAGATTTTTCGCCGCACAGCATGTTTAGGTGTAACGAACTACCCACCGTTCACGATTAGCGAAAGTCTGGCACGTCACCCGCTTAGTCTAAAAGCAACGAACAGTGCCATTCCAGTGAGCAGGTAGCCTCCCCACATCACTTCGAAGTGCTCGATCGCAGCTCGATAGCTTTTGCGGGTGTTCTCACGTGTACCTGCCTTTAGGTACTGGTGATGCTTGCCCATCACGTTCGCCTTCAGAATCTGCGTGATCCCAGCATTCCACGCTTTTAGCGGCACCTAAAGGCCTTTTCGACTGTGAAGAAGCTATAAGACATTATTATAGCTTTCTAGGATGAGCATGATAGAGAACCCAGATTTGTGATAACATGCTACGTAAATACATGACACGTAATACACCACGAAATCGTAGGAGGTCTCATGGCGCGCGGCGGCATAAACAAGGCAGTTGTACAAAAAGCTCGGCAGTCGTTGCTCGCCAAGGGCATGTACCCGAGCATTGACGCTGTACGCGTTGAGCTTGGAAATACGGGTTCAAAAACCACTATTTCCCGCTATTTGAAGGAGATCGAGTCCTTTGACCCGCGCCCGCCGTCGTCCCGGGAGCGAATGGGAGAAGAGCTTTCAGCGATGGTTGGAAGCCTTCTGGATCGGCTGATGGAGGAGGGGGACGAGTCGATCGAACAGGCTCGATCAGCTTTCGATTTACAGCGCGTGGGGCTTGAGGCGCAGATCGCTGGCCTGCAATCTGAGTTGACCGCTGCACGTCGGCAGCTGGACGCTCAGCAAGCAGCTATTGAAGCTCAAACAGCTGACCTTCAAACAACCCAGTCTTCGCTTCAGGCCGAGCTGACGCGCAACGCTGGGATCAGCCAGCGCTGTACTGACCTTGAAGCCCTGGTCGGTGACAGGGATAAACAGATCCAGTCCCTCGAGGAGAAGCATGTTCATGCGCGTGGCGCCCTGGAGCATTACCGGGAGTCCGTGAAGGAACAGCGCGATCAAGATCAACGACGCCATGAATCCCAACTGCATGAGTCTCAGGTGGAACAGCGCAAGCTCCAGGAGACCCTGGTGCTGAAACAGGATGACCTGACGCGCCTGAACCGTGACAACGAGCGGTTGCTGGGAGAGTCCCGTCAGCAGGTCAAGACGCTCCACGCACATGAGGCCCGCATTCAGGGTCTGACGGGAGAGATTCAAGGTTTGAAGTTGGCCGAAGCGAAATACGCCGGCGTCAACGAGCAGCTTCAGGAGCAGATAGCTGCACTTAGGCAGGACGCAAAGGCTCTCAATGAGGCCGCAGCCAAAAGTAGCGAGCGCGAATTAGAGGTAAGGCTGCTGCTTACGTCTGCTCAGGCTGAAAATCAGCAACTGCGGCGCGATTTGACCATTGCGGAAGAACGTAGGGAGATCGATGGGGCAGCCGCTTCTACACCTCCAAGACCAAGCAACAGGCCCTCAAAGACACCGAGGAAGTGAGCATGAATGTATACCCGTCGAATCTCAAAAGTGCCGAAGCCATTACGCTGAAGCACGCCCATCAGCAACTAGCAGGCATTCTATCGAATGGTAAATTTCCGTCAGTGCTCATGTCCTGTGCAAGCCGTATTAAAGCGGGGGGGCAATGGCAAGCCTGCATTGAGCTTGGCGCGTATAAGGTTGAGTAGGGTGCTCAAGTCCTACTGAGTGCCCCACTCGACAAATCCTGTGGGGACGGTATGGTCATATGCCAGCCCACGGTAACTGCTTCCAACGGTTTGGCCCGTGCGAACTCATTAGGTAAACCCATGATTTCAGCTGTTGTCTTTGACGCCTTTGGCACCCTGGTCGACCTGCGAAAGAAGCATCATCCTTTCAGGCAATTACTCAAAGAAGGGATCGTCGGTGGCCGCCGAGCCAGCCCGGAGGATGTGCGGATGCTGATGAGCAACCCATGGTCGCTGAAGGATGCTGCGGATCAACTGGGTATCCGCGTATTGCCCACTCGCCTGCAAGCACTACAGGACGATCTGGATCGCGAAGTCGCCTCGATCACTGCGTTCGAGGATGGCATTGAGGCGGTTGCTTTGTTGCGCGCAGAGGGCGTGCGAGTAGGCATATGCTCCAACCTTTGCGAGCTCTATGGGGCTGCGGTGCTCCAAGCGTTTCCTGATCTCGATGGCTACGCCTTTAGCTATCAGGTCGGTGCGGTGAAACCGGACGCAATGATCTACCAGTCCATCTGCAATGCATTGCAGGTGAAGCCTGGGCACCTGTTCGGCGATCAGCATGACCAGATCGCGATGGTGGGCGATTCGCTGAAGTGCGATCAAGATGGGCCCAGGGCAGTGGGGATGCTGGGGTTTCATTTGGATAGGTCGGGCAGGGGAGCCGTGCGGGATTTGGCTCAATTTGCGCAGCTAATTATCGAATCCAGGGCTAGGAACAGCGCGTGAAGGGGACAAATGAGCTGGGCCACATTTGACTGGTGGCACTGTGCAACCAACCAGCCTGGAATTACACTCCGGTGGTATGCATCCCCCGCTAAGGAAAGCCCGTGATAAACAGAATTTCACTTCGTAACGTGTCTAGTTATTCCCCCACCTCCGTGGTGAGCGTTGGGCCCCTGAAGCGGGTCAGCGTCTTTTACGGTCAGAACGGTACCGGCAAAACAACGATCGGTAACTATCTACAAGCGCCGGCGGATACGAAGTTCAGTGAGTGCCAGCTCGAACCGGTCAAAGAGCGGGAAATCCTCGTTTACAACCACAGCTTCATGGAGAAAAATTTCCACGAGGAAGCCTCTCAACCAGGTGTATTCACACTGAACGAGGGAAATATTGAAGCGGAGAAAGCCATAGCTGACGCCGAAGCTGCTATCAACTTACTTACCGGTACCCTCGATGCTCACATGATGGCAGGCAAAGAGGCTAAGGCAGCTCAGGAGCTAGCCAAAGATACGCTTAAAGACAGTATCTGGAAGCACAAGACTCCTTTTGACAACAGCCCACTCGCCTACTGCTTCAATCGCCTTAATACTAAGGATCGAGTGCTTGAAGCAGTCGCACAGGTGGCATTGGCACCCACGACGGATACGCCCGAGGATCTACGTGCAGAGGCCGCAGTCCTTCACGGAGCAAGTGATACCGTGCTCCCGCCTATACCTGCGATAAAATTTACAGGCGTTGAAATTGAAGCAGACCCGATCTTAGTAGAGGTAATTTCAGGTAGCGGAGATTCCTACCTTTCGGCTCTGATACAGGAATTTGGTAACTCAGATTGGGTGAAACACGCACTCAAATTTGAGTCACATGCGAAAGACCAGTGCCCCCTGTGCCAGCAGTCGCTACCTCATGACTTTTACGGAGAAGTGCGCAAGGTCTTTGACGTGACCTATGAGAAACGCCTGGCTGCATTGAACGCACTACAGCAGAGGTACCAAGGTGCTGTCGAACAGCTTCTCCGCCAGTGCAATGGGGCAGCCTATGAAATAGAGGCGATCCAAATCCATGCCGTAAATCTGCGGGCGCTTCTGCAAAGGAACCTTCAAATCTTAGCGACGAAGGTTTCTAACCCTACAACTGCCGTATCTCTGGACTCTAGCGCAGCCCTGCTCAAGTCTTTGAATGACTCTATTGCCGTTGAGCAGCATAAGGTTGATGAGTTCAACGCCAAGGTCAAGAACAAGCAAACACACCTGGATAGCATCAAAGACCGTTTTTGGGTTTGGCTAAGAAATGCTTGCGAACCCCAGTTAGCGGCGTTCGAGACAGAAGACCAGCAGCTATCGAAAAAAAGGCAGCAGGCCAAGGACGGCGTCGTGCAAATGAGGGCTGAGATCGCCGTTCAGCGAAATTTAATTGCCGCATCGCGCGCCGCGACCACGAACGTAGATCAGTCCGTGGAAAGCATTAACCAATGGCTCAAGATCCTTGGGTTGAAAGGGTTCGAGTTGGTCAAGGAGGAGGGCGCGGTTCCCCGATACCGCCTTCAGCGTGAGGCGGTGAACGATGGCGTGTTCAGGACACTGAGTGAAGGGGAAAAAACCCTGATTTCATTCCTGTACTTCCTGGAGGTGTGTAACGGTGAGCTGAATGCCCAAGGAGGTACGCTGAAAGGTGAGCGCATTATTGTTATTGACGACCCTATTTCGAGCCTGTCACATAACTACGTCTACGACATTGCTTCCTTGATTCGCCGCCAGGTGCTTCACCCGAGGACTCGTTTCAAGCAAGTAGTCATCCTGACCCACAATTTGTTCTTCTTCCATGAGATGCACAAGCTGTTAAAAGAGGACAAGGAAGACTCTCTGGCCCTTTTCCGCATTACCAAGGCCGACTACAGCACCGTGGTGCCTATGGGTGAAAACGAAATCCAGAATGATTACCAAGCCTGCTGGCACACACTCAAGGACGCCTTGAATGGCTCAGCTTCAGCCAGCGTCATTCCCAACGTCATGCGTAACATCCTTGAGCATTACTTCACCTTCGTACATCAGAAGGAGAGCTTGCGCAGGGCATTAATGGAGCTCAGTGACGAGAACCCACAGTTCCGGGCCCTCTATAGGTATGTAAACCGAGAGTCCCATGCCGACTCCATCAATTTAACGGACTTCGGCGAAATTGATCCACACGCGTTCATACAACGGTTCAGAGAGGTTTTCGTAAAAACCAATTTTGAGGCCCATTTCGACAAAATGATGGCCTGACAGCGATACGTGTTTACCCAAGGGACTGGCCCTAGCTATCGCGCGCTGATAGCATAAGGCCTGCAGCTACCACCTAGGACTCTCCATCCTGCCTGTCATGCATAAGCGCGCTTTGCATATGTCGTGTAAAGGCTGTCAGCGGCCCGCTGAGATCAGATGGAGAAAACGCCATGAATGATGGAAAAGTTGTCCTGGTTCGCCAGTATGACCGGTTCCGGCTTGGGCAATGGGAGACCGTGTGCCAGCACATGCGCTCCCTTCCGCGCCGGTAATTGAACGTCTCCCTACGTGGTAGCTGCACCTCTCACAGCCCCCCCCGCCAAGCTGCATATCTCACGCCGTAAGTCTCCCTTCCCAGCCTCTGACGATGCCTCGGCATCATGGTTCTGCTCAAAGATGCTACGGCTGTGGCGCGAGTTTTCGCTATGAGACCTTTAGCAGCTTTTCGTAAGGGGCCGGTGAACACACCTACCGAACCCCAGCATTAAGGGCGATGTTGTCCGCCTATTTTTAAGCGGACGCGATCACCCTAATCGCCAGGATTTCCATGCGCCAACGAAGCTCTTATCCGAAGCCCTTCAAAGCCCAGGTCGTTCAGGAATGCCTGCAACCTGGAGCCTCAGTTTCCAGCGTCGCCATCAGCCATGGCATCAACGCCAACGTTATCCGCAAGTGGCTGCCGCTATACCGCGACAAGGCGGTCGCTCCACTTCCGGCATTCGTACCATTGCACCCCATGCCCAAGCGGCACGCTGATGAGGCGGTGGTTTGGCCAAACCATCACGGTCAAATGGCCCATCTCCGACCCGGAAGGCTGCGCCCGCTTTATCCGCTGCCTTTCCCAATGATCCGCATCGACGCCATCTGGCTCGCCACCGAGCCTATGGACATGCGCGCCGGTACCGAAACTGCCCTTGCCCGTGTGATCGCCGTGTTCGGTGCGGCGAAGCCGCACTGCGCTTATCTATTCGCCAACCGCCGCGCCAATCGGATGAAAGTCCTGGTGCACGACGGCGTGGGTATCTGGCTGGCTGCGCGCCGCCTGAACCAAGGTAAATTCCATTGGCCTGGCATGCATCGAGGCCACGAAGTTGAACTCGACGCCGAACAACTTCAAGCGCTGGTGCTTGGCCTGCCTTGGCAACGGGTGGGTGCTAACGGCGTAATTACGTTGCTCTGAATCGGGTCTGGGCTGCTTTGGTAAAATCCACGGCATGACTTCCACGCCCAATCTCGACCAAATGCCCCCTGATCAACTGCGCGCACTCGCTGCGCAGTTGCTGTCGAAGGTCGACACCATGGGCCGCAAGATCCATCGTGACGAGACGATCATCGAGCAGCTCTCTCACGAGATCGCCATTCTCAAACGCCACAAGTTTGCCAAGCGCAGTGAGCAGATCAGCCCGGCGCAAGGCAGCTTGCTGGATGACTTGCTCAACACCGGCCTCGAAGCCATCGACGCGGAGTTGAAAGCACTTCGTCCCGCTCCCGCACCGGACGAGCCACGCCAACAACCCAAGCGTGCAGCGTTGCCACCGCAGTTTCCTCGTACCGTCATTCATCACGAGCCTGAGAACACCGAGTGCTCCTTGGCTGCCAACTTCAACGCATCGGCGAAGACGTCAGCGAGAAGCTGGATTACACGCCGGGCGTGTTTACGGTTGAGCAGCATGTACGTGGCAAGTGGGCCTGCCGTCAGTGCGAAACACTGATCCAGGCACCTGTACCTGCACAGGTGATCGACAAGGGCATCCCCACCGCCGGCTTGTTGGCTCACGTGATGGTGGCCAAGTTCGCCGATCACCTTCCGCTATACCGGCAGGAAAAGATCTTCGGTCGTGCCGGCCTGGCGATTCCGCGCTCGACACTGGCTCAATGGGTGGGCCAAACCGGCGTACAACTGCAACCACTGGTAGATGCACTGCGCGAAGCCGTGCTTGCCCAGCAGGTCGTCCATGCGGATGAAACACCGGTGCAGATGCTGGCACCGGGCGAAAAGAAAACACATCGAGCATACGTCTGGGCCTACTGCACCACACCGTTCTCGGCACTGAAGGCGGTGGTCTACGACTTCAGTCCCAGCCGTGCGGGCGAACATCCGCGTAACTTCCTGGGCACTTGGAACGGCAAGCTGGTGTGCGATGACTTCGCAGGCTACAAAGCCGGCTTCGAGCAGGGCATCACCGAAATCGGCTGCATGGCCCATGCCCGGCGCAAGTTTTTCGATCTGCATGTGGCGAACAAAAGCCAGTTGGCCGAACAGGCGCTGCACTCTATCGGTGGCTTGTACGAAGTCGAACGGCAGGCCAAGGACATGAGCGATGAAGATCGCTGGCGATTACGCCAGGAAATGGCGGTGCCCATTGCTGAAAAGTTGCATGAGTGGATGCTGGCTCAGCGCGCACTTGTGCCCGAAGGGTCGGCCACGGCCAAGGCGTTGGATTACAGCCTGAAACGCTGGGTCTCGCTGACGCGCTACTTGGCTCACGGTGCCGTGCCCATCGACAACAACGCCGTGGAGAACCAGATCAGGCCATGGGCGCTTGGTAGGTCGAACTGGCTCTTTGCTGGATCGCTGCGCAGCGGTAAACGGGCGGCGGCGATCATGAGCCTGATCCAGTCGGCGCGCATGAACGGGCATGATCCGTACGCGTATCTCAAAGATGTGCTGATGCGGTTGCCGACGCAGAGGGCGAGTCAGATCGAGCAACTGCTGCCGCATCAGTGGATACCGGGCTGACCTGCGCAAGGCTTATTCCCCGTACGCTTACCGCTTACGTACAGTGAAGTCTACAAGAGCTTAAGATCCCACGTTCGTGACGAAATTAAAAATGGCCAGGGTGAGTTTTTGGTTCGGTACGCACAGCGAATGAGACCTGAAGCAATCCCATTCTGAATTGCCATTCGTCAGAGTTGCCCTTGTCGGGTGCCAAGGGCTGAAATAGTTGGAAAGGTCTAGGTGTGCCCAGATTTTTCGCCGTTACTCATCCAGTCGAAGCCCGGCAACACCACAGGGAGATACGTCGCTTTTATGCGTTTTCCATCCCATCGTGTATTGCCCACCCTGAGAGAACGATTTGTATTTCAGAATTTCGGCCTCGATTTGGACGGTGTCTGGGTCTGTTTCAGGTGTTTCAGTGATAATTAACGAGTCTGAATGTGGGGGTGGGTTTTTCCAAAATCGACTATCGCGTTCAAACGAGAGAATCGCACCATAGATGGGGGCGCCAGTAATGAGATAGTCGTTCAGATGGCCTTCCATCAGTTCATGGCTGTGGTGCGTGAGCCTGACTGCGTTTCGGGAGTAGCCAGAGAGGGGATTCTGCGAATTTATCTGCGTGACAACGACAGAACCTATATTTGAAGAGATTATTAGCGCTGGGAGCTCAGAGATGTTGAAGGTTGTTCCTTGTACGCGCTTTGTTTCTGCATAGGCTTTTGCGGACTTGAGTGTCGTATGCATGCAGCCGGGAGAGTATCTGGCGATCCAAGTCGAGTGCCATGCGTTTCTCCCGGTATGAACGTAAAATGCGGTGATTTCCTTGAGTCCGGTGATGCTCTCACCGACATAACGCCTGGCATTACTAAGCTTAGAAAGCTGGGTCATGGCTCTAACTCTGATAGTCCTTTAAGTCAGCCAGCGCTGGCATCGATGGCTAGCTGACGTTATCACGACTCAAAGCTATGTGAAAAATGCCCCGATCTCGTTTGGGTCAGCGAAGCCATTTTGTCCCGGCTTTGAGCTTTATCCGGGCGTGGACGATTACGTCCTTTGCTTTCAAAACGTCGGCGAAGCTGGCAGTGGGAAGCTTGGCGGCGGTCTTGAGTTTTTCGAGCATTTTGGTGGAGATTTTGATTGCCGTTGGGTGGTGGTTGCCTGAGCTGTAGAAACGGTGCCAGACGTGACGGCCTGCGTGCTCGCCAGAGATAATTTCGCTGACCTGCGCAAGGCGTAGTCCCCGTACGCTTACCCTAATACTGGAGTTCGGTAGGTGTGTTCACCGGGCGCTTACAGCTTTTCCAACTCCGCGTGCTCCCATGTGCTCAACAGCTCAACCGGATCAGTACCAAACTGCTGCGATGAGTCGAAGGTGTACGCACGGCCGTCCGGGCAATAGCAGCTGTCGCAGTAATCCAGCGTCTCGCGATCGTTGTAGAACGTGATGACCCAGCCATCGGTTTCAACGGTCATCATGCCGCTGTACATTTCAGTCCATGACTTCTCACCCAAGCGGCGCATCGTGCGAACGCCTAAGGCGATGTCGCGGAGCACTTGGTAGGCCTCGCGGGCAGTAAGCGGTTTTGCTGACAATCGAAACGTGCCTTTGTGGGACTGTGTCGGCCCCATGGTATATGAAACTTCGCACGGGAAGCGTGTCGCACTGCCGGCGATTTGGTAGCCTCGGGCTCTATTTGGAGATCTCGAATGACAGTCAACGCACAATCAAAACTGGCTTCCCGCTACGGCGCCGCGGACATCTCGCCTCTCATGCCCTGGAACGAGACGATCGATCAGTTGCTCGACCATCGCAGCGTTCGTGCTTTCACAGATCAGCCACTGCCTGACGGCACCATCGAGACCCTGGTCGCTGCGGCGCAATCAGCGTCGACCTCGTCAAACTTGCAGGTCTGGAGCGTTGTCGCTGTCCAAGAGGACGATCGGAAGGCACGTCTGTCGGCACTGGCAGGAAATCAGGCCTACATCCGGCAGGCGCCTCTGTTTTTTGTATGGCTTGCCGACCTGTCTAGGGTCACCCGCGTTGCTGAGCAACAGGGTATAGAGCTCGAAGCGGTGCCTTACTTGGAGAGCTTGTTGCTTGGTACGATCGACGCAGCCTTGGCCGCCCAGAACGCCGTGGTCGCTCTGGAATCTCTAGGACTTGGCAGCGTGTACATTGGCGCCATCCGCAACGACATTGAAGGCGTGGCCAAGGAGCTTGGTCTGCCTGCGCAGGTTTATCCGGTTTTCGGACTCTGCGTAGGGTATCCATCTACCGAGCGACCAGCGCAGGTAAAACCACGGCTGCCCCAAGCCGCAGTGCTTCACCACGAGACCTACTCGGCAGCGGCAGATGTGGAAGCGGTAGCTGAATACGATGAGCGCCTGGGTGCGTTTTACCAGCGTGAGGGAATGAAGGCCTCTGGGTGGTCGGAGCAGGTGGTAAATCGGCTTCGTAGTGTCTCGAACCTGCACGGGCGGGAAGAGCTGGTTGAGGAGCTGAAGCGGATGGGGTTTGGACTGCGCTGATCGGCCAAGCGTCGTACTTTCGGACGTGCATGGCTCGCTGTAGAGAATGTTATTAGTGCGGGTACTTGAGCGCATAGGGGGCTAGGGCCGCCGCAGCCCGTTTGCGTGCGGCGGCTCCTTCGAGCGTTAGGCTGGCGGGCGGTCAGGCCTCTCGAGTTTGAAAATCAACTGGGGCCGGGCAGGGCTGCCGACAAAAGCACATATGTTGAACTCAGCGGGATCGTCGTAGGCGCTAGCGCTAGAAACCCATTGCGTGGCTTCCTCATCAAAACCTGGGCTAAAGAAATTATGGTCTACAACTTCGTAGTCGCCTTTTCTGGACTTTACGGCGCGGAAGGTGAATGTTGTGTGGCCATCTTATGCATCCTTCTTATTGTTGTTTTTGTCGTTTTTATTCTTATCAGCATATGAAGGGAGTAAGGACTATTACTAGTTCTAAATTGCTAGGATGTAGTGCTCTTTGTGCTCGTGTAGAACGTGGTGTGCGTTTCGGAAGCCACCCTCAATGATCTCAGGACGGCGTTCAACACCGGCGATGATTTTTGGAATCGTCAAAAAGAGGGGTCACGCAGGTCATACATTTACGAAGAAATTGTGGAAAAGCTAGCTCCTGTTCTCAAACATTCTGGTGACCGTGGGGGTCATTATCTCAGCGGGTTTAGTGAAGCCGAGCGAGATTATCTAGCGACACTGCAAGCATACATTCGGGACTTGCCTCTGGGGATGCCAGAAGACTTCAAGGCAATGCGGGAATCGATGGATCGGGGCGAGCTATACCGCATGATCCACCATTATCAAATAATGCTGGCGCAAAACCTCAGCGCAACCGAGTGGCAATCGTTCCTGAGCCATAACATCGATTTGGTCGTCAAATGCTTGCAGCATCCGGACTGCGGCGTGCTGGATCCGCCGCTGGGTGCGCAACCCAAATCAGCTGTCGGGAGCCCAATCATTTACGGGCATGAAGCGTTGGTGCTGACTGTGAGGTCGCCTCATGCGACGCTCATGATACGTGACAGCTTAGGTCGTATTGGTGATTCTGGCCTACAAGGTTCTGGGGAGCCGCCAGGAAGGTTGAAACCCCATCCCGAGTTGGCATCTGCGATAGAGGAAGGTCGAAAGCTGCGGCCTGATATTCCGGGACAGATCCAAAAACCGCGGTGCGTCGTGGTTGCCGGGCTCATGCCGGCGAACGCGGATGAAGCGGCTGCCTACATAGGTTACCGAGAAGCGGCTAGGCAATACAACGGGATCCATTTGGTGGACTTCGGCACGCTGCTGAACGGGTTTCGCTTGCTTGCCTCGGCAATAGAGACTTGAGGGATCGCTGCCGGGAGAGCCCGCTGGGTTGAAAATCTCACCAAACTTCCGACCGGAAGTACTAATTTGATAATCCTTACCGGAAGATAAATTGATGCTAAGGCATGCGGTTTTGAAGAGAAACGAAGGCTACGGCATACGATTTGAAGGAAGTTTGGTGCTACGGCATGTGACTTTGAAGGAATCCTGATGCTAAAGCATGAGTTTTTGAAGTAAAACTCAGGTCTGGGCATACATGCAACTTGAGCCCTCACGCGGGGATCGCAAGCATCAGCCATGGACTATACTTTTTACGAGTATCGTCGGCTGTATGGTTGCGTAGACGTGTAGGCCAACGAGATTTCACGCTTTCTCTCATCCAAATGGATAGATCTGCGAGGTTTGGAAGTAAATGCAACCTAGAGCGTGCAGAGAGGGAAAAGCTGTCGGAGATTTGAAGGAATCGGTGTTTAAGGCGTACATCGTCCAGATTCGGCGCTTGAGAGGGAATCTAGGGCTATTGTTACTTCAGAGCACTGCCACCTCATTCAAGGAATCGTCATGAACACTATGGACATGGCCCGTTGAGAGAGTAGACGTCAATTACGAATTCGTCGAATCAGTGCCTTAGGAGGCTCATGAACATTTCTAACATGGCATCTGGTTTAACATAATACACATTATGCGTACCTAAGAATTACACGCCCAGGGCAAAGGCGTGATCATTTCAGCACGTTGCGACCGCCACGACTGGTGTCACCAACAACCGTGACACGAACACCGTGAACATGATCGGTATCAGATACCGGCTTCTGGTCAACGGCTGCGAGCCCTCGCCGCAGACCGCCAGCCGGATTTTCCTTACGAGAAGACAAACCACCTTGAGACTGGGCATATGCGGGCATCTGCTTAGTGTCGTCAAAATAACCGTTTTGAACTACTGAAATACAGAAATCGAAAGATGTGGACATTCGTGTGGCCTGCTGGCTGTAACACTGACAGACGGTATCCTCACCATTGTTTACTCCGACACTAAGGCCTCTAGACTTTGCAGAAAGCAACATACGAACATCCGTAGATGCCATACATGTAGGTCGCGGAAAATCGCGAGGCTTATTAACGTCATCAAAACGAGGAGCAGACTGCTCTACATCGGTAATGCGAGGTTTGTACTGACCGACATAATCATCAACTGTCTGAACCTTATTGGGTTGAGGCAAGGAAGACCCAGCGTGAGCAGTAGGAACTGACGACTTTGACTGAACCGAAGGAGAGTGAGTACTAGAGGCGGTAGCAACTATTGATTCGCCCTCCTCCTTTTTTGACTTGATGAAGTAATAAGTGGAGGCAGCAAAGGCAAGAACAATAAAAAGAACAAACACCAAAGAAAGAACAATCAACTTGTGGTACGCCGGATGAAGTGGGTGCCGTAGCCGCTCTGCTGATGGGACAGGATGGTGGTTTCATCACCGGCAGCGACTTCCTCATGGACGGCGGTGTCACTTCGTCCTATTGGTTCGGCGACCTGGCACCTGAATGATCCCGTCACGGCTGCTCGCAGTAGCAGCCGTTGATTTCCGAGCAATGCTATCGAATACAAGCCGGCAGGCTACTGCGATGCAGTAGCCACGCGAACTACATCACCATTGGCGATGCCGTCAGGAGGGCTATTGATCACACGATCACCCTCCTCTACGCCATCGGTCATCTCCACCACATGGCCCAGATCACGCGCGATGGTCACTGTACGCAAGCGGGCCCGGCTCTGGTCGTCAAGCAAAGCGATCTGTACGCCGCTGCGTCCAACGATCAACGCACTGGGAGGCAGGCCGATGGCTTGTGTATCCGCCGCCCCCTCGAATTGAACATTCACAAAGCCTCCCGGCATCAATCGCCCCTCGGAATTGTCGACCGTGAGCTGTACCCGCATTGCCCCGGTACCGGCATCAATGGCACGAGCCAACGACTGAACGGTAGCCTCGAATGTCTCTCCGGAATGCTCAGGCACACTCAACAATGCTTTGGTACCGCTGCGAATGGACGCTACCTGGCGTTGAGGGACGCTCACGTAAATGCGCAGACGTCGCACGTCCGACACAACAAACAGCTCACGGTCTGTACTTGAGCCGACGTTGATCAAGGCACCTACATCAGTATTTCGCGAGGTGACGACGCCATCGAATGGCGCAGTGAGCCTGCGGTATTGCTGCATCGTCTGAAAGCGCTCGACATTGGCCTGCAAAGCCATCATCGCAGCGTGCTTGGCGGCATGATCGGCAATGCGCTCCTCTACCTCCTGGCGCGCCACCGAACCGCTGGACAACAGCGACTGCCAGCGTCGGGCAGTCGTCTCGGCAAGTGCAACCTCGCTACGCGCACGGACCAACTCGGCACGTGCCTGCTGCAGTTCCTGGTCAAGGTCAGGTGTATCGATCTCGGCTAATACTTGCCCGCTTTTGACCGACTCGCCGATATCATGCGACCAGCCTTTGAGGTAACCGCTGACACGCGCATGGATTGGCGCACGCGCCCAGGCCTCAATACGGCCCGGCAGCACCAGCACGTTCCCCGAGAGCAGGATCGGAGAAATTAGCCCGACGGTACGTATGTTCTGCACCTCGGCGCTCTCACTCAACTCTTCTGCGCGGGACCACCTTGTCAGCAAGCCAATGACTACGATCGCCACCGCTGCCGCCATAAGGATAATCGCGGGCAGGTACCGGCGTCTGGAAGAAACATTAATCATCTCAGGAAACTCCAAGGGCCGGTTGCGGCGTAGACTCGGGACGGCGGGAAGGCCGACCATGTACCAGGCTGAACAGCACCGGCACGAACATAAGGGTGGCAACGGTGGCGAACAACAACCCGCCAATCACTGCACGGCCAAGCGGCGCGTTCTGCTCTGCGCCCTCTCCCACGCCCAATGCCATGGGAAGCATGCCTATGATCATTGCCAGAGCAGTCATCAGAACCGGCCGAAAGCGCACGAACCCGGCCTCCAGCGCGGCAGCACTAGCATCGCCCAGCTCAGCCAGCCGCTCACGGGCGAAACTCGTCACCAACACACTGTTGGCGGTTGCAACCCCCATGCACATGATCGCCCCGGTGAGTGCTGGCACTGACAACGTGGTATCGGTTGCAAACAACATCCAGACAATGCCGGCCAATGCGGCTGACAACGCCGACACGATCACGGCGGGGTCCAGCCAGGACTGGAAATTCACAACGATCAGCAGATAGATCAGCACGATCGCACCCAGGAGGCCGAAAAACAGCCCGGAGAACGCGCGCTCCATGGTTTCCACCTGCCCCATCAAATGCACGGTGGTCCCTCGTGGCACGTCGCCTGCTGTTTGCGCCATTACCTTGCGGATATCGGCAGCTACTGCGGCCAGATCACGTCCTTGGGTAGCAGCATGGATTTGCACCATAGGCTGGATGTTGTACTGGCTAACCAGGGCGTTGGCGCTGCCACGAGTGAAACGCGCAACACCTCCCAGCGTGGTATCACTGCTGACCGTGCCATTGCCCACCGGCAGATTGGACAAGGCAGCCAGCGAATCAAGCTCGCGCTGCGGCGTCTGGATCACGATGGGGTAACTCACGCCGTTGGCCGGGTTCAACCAGAAATTCGGCGCAACCTGGCTGCTGCCTGCCAAGTTTGTCACCAGGCTGTTGGTGACATCCCGCGTTGTCAGCCCTAACAGTTGAGCCTGGGTACGATCCAGCGTCACATCGAACTTCGGCGCCTGGTTCGATTGCTGTATACGTGCGTCAACCACCCCCGGGATGCTGCGGATGCTCTTTAGCAGGTTCTGGGCATAACCGAAGTTGGCGTCGAGATTCGACCCGCGTACCTGGATGTCGATCGGGGCCGGTGCGCCGAAGTTCAGGATCTGGCTGACGATGTCGGCTGGCGGGAAAGAAAAGGTCGCGTCCGGAAACTGCTCCGGCAATACTTTGCGCAACTCTTTTACATACTCGGCAGTCGGACGGCTTCCATCGCGCAATGCAATCTGGAAATCGCCGTCCTGCGAGCCCATTACCCCGGTGTTGTTGTAGGTCAGATTGATGTTGCTTGGAGGCAGGCCGATGTTGTCCACCAGGGTCTCTATCTGCTCGGAAGGAATTACCCGACGTATCGCTCGCTCGATCTCGGCGAAACGCGATGCGGTCTCTTCTACGCGGGTGCCTACCGGCAGGCGCACGTGCATCAGAACCTGCCCCGAGTCCACCGAAGGGAAGAAATTGGCGCCGAGAAACGGCACCAGCGAAAAGGACATGCCTGTCACCGCAACAAAACCGATCAGGAACCGTTTTCGACTCGCCAATGCGCGCTGCAGCAGGCTGCGGTACCCATCACGGAAACGCTCGAAACGTACTTCAAAACCCTGCTGGAATCGCACCAGAGGATTGTTGGAGCGTGAAGTGGCATGCGTATGAGGTGAGTGCGGTTTAAGCAGGTACTTGGCCATGGTCGGCACCAGGGTGCGCGAAAGAATGAACGAACAGACCATGGCAAAGATCACCGACAACGCCATTGGCACGAAGAGAAAGCGCGAAACGCCTTCGAGAAAGAACATCGGTACAAAGGCAATGCAGATGCAGAGCAGGGAAACAAAGGCAGGGGTTACGATCTGCCGAGCCCCGTCGATGATGGCGGGCTCTACATCCTTGCCCTGCTCAAGATGCCAGTTGACGTTCTCGATGGTCACAGTGGCATCATCGACCAGAATACCGATGGCCAATGCCAGCCCTCCGAGGGTCATCAGGTTCATGGTCTGCCCCAGCGCCGCCAGGGCCATGATCGAGCCGAGGATGGACAAGGGAATGGAGACGGCGATGATGATCGTAGAGCGCCAACTGCCAAGAAACAGCAGGATCATCAAGCTGGTCATTGCCGCAGCGATCACACCCTCCAGAGCGACACCCCGGATGGCTGCCCGAACAAACACCGACTGATCGTTGATTGGCACAACCCGCAGCGCCTCGGGCAAGGCGCCACGCATATTGTCGAGCATGTCTCGAATACCATCCACAATGGCCAGCGTAGAGGCCGAACCACTCTTGAGTACGGTCATCAGTACCGAACGGTTGCCGTCGACATGCACGATGTTGGTCTGGGGTGCATTGCCATCGCGTACATCGGCAACATCGTGCAGATAGATCGTGGCACCATCGACAACCTTGACTGGCAGCCCGCCGATTTCGTCTATGGCCGAAGGCGCACTGTTGAGTTGCAGTGTGTACTCGCGATCATCGATTTTTTGTGTGCCGATGGGTGTCAGTACATTGTGCGCGGCCAGTGCTGCCGATACATCTTGCGAAGATAATCCTCGGGCTTGAAGCGCCTCGGGCTTGAGGTCAATTTGCACCTGACGCTGAACGCCTCCGTAGGGCAACGGAATGACGGCACCCGGAACGGTAATCAGCGGAGTGCGCACGGTATTCATGCCAAGATCGAACAGGTTCTGCTCTGACATGCCCTCGCCTGACAACGCCAGTTGCACAATTGGCACGGTAGCGGCGTTGTAATTGAGAATCACGGGAGGCTGGATACCGGCGGGCATCTGTCGAAGCGCCACCTGCGACGCTGCGGTGATCTGAGCGTTGGCAGTTGCCACGTCGACACCTGGCTGGAAAAAGATCTTGACGATACCCACGCCGGGATAGGTGCTGGCCTCAATCCGCTCGATGTTATTGACCGAGGCGCTGAGGATGCGCTGGAACGGCGAGGTAATGCGGCCTGCCATTTCATCTGGCGGCAGGCCTGTGTACTGCCAGGCCGTAGCAATCACCGGGATACGGATCTCAGGGAAGATATCGGTCGGCGTACGCAGCATCGTCAGAATGCCGCCGATCATAATCAACAACGCCATAACGACGAAGGTATAAGGCCGCCGCAGGGCGACAAGGACAACATTCATCAACATGGTGCGACTCCAATACGCTGGATCATCCTGGAACTCCGTGTGAAACAGATATTGAGATCACCGGCCCCGCCAAGGCAGACGGACGCCTGCCAGGTAGCCGCGACAAAACTTCGGCTATTCAAGACCTTGCGATGACAGGTTTGATCGGAGAGATATCGCTAGCTTGTGGGACCGCCATTGCAGCGACCCAAATTACAGATAATGATCGTTCACGATTAGATGGCGTAATCCGCATAGTGCCATGAGGTCAGCTCATCAATAACTTTCCGATATAGACAACGGATGAGGGCACCAGCCTGAAACGGGTACTGCCGGTCAAGCAGGAACAGGTTTTTCAATCACGCGCACGACCTGGCTGCCATGGATCGACTTACCAGCGGCCGCACCATGCTAATCAACCCTAAAAACGCCAGCCCCGCTCCGACCCACAACGGTCCACGCAGGCCATACCCGGCATTGATCGCCTCTCCGCCCGCCCAGCTACCCAAAGCGAGGCCCGCGGTGATGACTGATGTGTGAAGCGTATTAACCAGTGCGCCCGGTTCGGCGGCTTTCATCACTCGTGCTGCCATGGCCGGGTTCAGTGCGACACCTGTTAAACCGATAGTGATGAAGCACACCACATTCAACCACTGATGCTCACCAGCCAGAGCGAAGCCGCTCAATGCCAGGACCAACAGAGCAAGCCCCCAGCCCAATGCAGGGAAAGTATGGCGATCGGCGATGCGTCCGACGACCATGTTGCCTGCCAGGTTGGCCACGCCATAAAGCGCCAGCAGAGGCGCTATGTAGCTGGGAAGTACACCGACTTCCTTGATCAGAATCGGCGTGATGTAACTGAACGCCGCGAAGGTCGATCCAATGATCAGGCCGCTGGTGAGGTAAGCCCCCCAAAGGCTGAGGTTATTGAGATCGCCCAATTGCTGGCGTAACGCTGGTTGTTTGTCTGTGCCGCCATGAGGCAGTCTGGTGGTGACCAGGAATGTACACACCAACGATAACGCCACAATCAGCCATGAACTCACACGCCATCCAAAAGCATGCTCAATCACATTGGTCATCGGCACGCCTGCTACAGGCGAAAGCATGAGCCCGGCCAGAACAACTGAGACCGCCCGCCCCCTGGCTTCAGGCTGCACAAGCCCGGCGCAGATTGTCATGCATAACCCGATGCATGCGGCGCTGGCCACGCCCATGATGACTCTGGCCACCAACAGGGTCTCGTAGCTTTGCGCAGCAGATGCCAGTGCTCCGGCTGCAACGTACAGGGTCAGTAGCCCGATGAGCGCATGCTTGTTGCCGATGTTGCGGGAAATCAGAAGCACCATGACCGGTGGCCCGCCCAGCGCCATGCCCAGTGCATAAAAGGCGATCAGGTTACCGACTTGGGCAAGGCTCACCGAGAATGAGTCTGCCAGCGCCGGCATCATCCCGGCCACCATGAACTCTGCGGTGACAAGTGTGAAGATCGTCAAACCCAGCAGGTAGACGGTAGGCGGCAGTTTAGAGCGGTTGGTCATGGCAATCTCAAAGCAAGACAAAGCGCGCTACCCTAAGCAGATATGACCGTTCGGTCAAATATCCGGGCTCGGTTATCGATGCGACGGGGCTTTAAACAATCCCCGACAACCCTTCCCTGTCCAGCCGCCGCTCAATGCTTCCGCCCTTGATCAGCACGGCCCTGTCACACAGATGTGCAACCGTATTCATGTCATGACTGACCAGAACCATGGTCATCCCGGTATCGCGCCGTAACCCTTGAAGCAGATTGAGGATTTCCGCCTGGACGGTCATGTCCAGCGCCGAGGTGGGTTCATCGAGCAACAGCAACCTTGGCTGCAGTTGCAAGGCACGCACAATCGCGATTCGTTGGCGTTGCCCACCGGATAGCTGATGCGGATAACGGTCCAGCACCTCGGCCGGTAACCCGACCTGCTCCAATGACGCCACCAGACTGGCTTCATCAAAAGGCAATCCGTTGATTTGCCGTGGTTCGCGCAGGCTACGACGAATTCGATGCAAGGGGTGCAATGAGGAGTACGGGTCCTGGAACACCATCTGGACATCACGGCGCAGTTTGCCCGTAAAAGCTCGCTGCGCCACAAGGGACTGGCCGAACAATTGAACTTCGCCTTGCCAGTCACGCTGCAATCCCGCAAGGACCCGCAACAGGGTCGACTTGCCAGAGCCGGAGCCACCGATCAAACCGTAACATTCACCAGGCTCGATATGTATCTGCTCGACTTCCAGCGCCTTGAAGTGGCTCAACCCCCGCTTGAAACTCACCGCCAACGAACTGATATCCACTGCGCTCATTGACGCTCCTCAAGCAGGCTTCTGTCCAGAGTGGGCAATGGTTGCCCGTAGCTCTGCGCCGAAGGCTGGCAGTTCCACAAGGTTTTTGTATAAGGATGGCTGGCAGTCGCCAACTCTGATGCCCGGCACCGGTCCACGATGTTGCCGCGATACATGACCAGCACGCGATCGCAATATTTGGCAACCAGAGGCAGATCGTGGCTGATCAACAGCAGGCCCATGCCCCGCTCCTCCACCAGGCCCATGATCAAATCGAGCATCTGGTCGCGCAGGCTACTGTCGAGTGCTGACGTCGGTTCATCAGCAATCAACACACGAGGATCATTGATCAGCATCGCTGCCAGCATGACCCTCTGGCCCATGCCTCCGGACAGTTCATGAGGATAAAGGTCATAAAGCGCGGCAGGATTTGGCAAGCCCACCGCGTCGAGCATTTCCAGCACTTTCTCACGGCGCTCGCGGCGTCCGAGCCGAGTGTGCAATACCAGTACTTCCTCCACTTGGGTACCGACTTTAAGTACCGGGTTCAGGGAATATTTGGGGTCTTGCAACACCAGTGAGAGCCGCGTGCCGCGCAGGGTCTGCCACTGTTTTTCGCTCAAGCCCAGCAAATCATTGCCTCCCAGGCGCAGATGCCCGGCAGACACCTGTCCTGGGCGAGGAACCAGCCCAAGAAGCGCACGGGCGGTCAGTGACTTACCCGAGCCAGACTCACCCACCAAGGCAACCTTTTCAGTCCCCACCGTGAAATCGATCCCTTTGACGACATCAATCCGCTGGGCATCAGGCCCGGGAAACCCGACACTCAGGCCTCGTACATCCAGAAGGGTTTCATCACGTACCATGACGGGGATCCAGAACATCGCGCAGGCCATCGCCCAGCAGGTTGAAGGACAGGCTCGTCAGTAGAATGGCGATACCCGGTGCAGCCGCAACCCACCACTGATCAAAAATGACACGGCTTCCATCGGCAACCATCGAGCCCCACTCGGCAGTCGGTGGCTCGACACCCAGCCCGAGAAAACCGAGCCCGGCAGCCGCCAGAATGATGCCGCCCAGATTCAATGCCACCCGCACAATCACCGAAGGCAGGCACAGCGGCAATACATGCCCGAGCAACAAGCGCGCACCCTTGATCCCTTGCAGATGAGCCGCAGCCAGATAGTCACTGTCGCGCAGGACACTGGTCTCGGCCCGTGCCTGACGGGCATAAGCTGGCCATGCAGTGAGCGACAAAGCCAGCGCGCCATTGAGTAACCCAGGCCCGAGAATGGCGACGAAAGCCAAAGCCAGAACCAGTTGCGGAAAAGCCATGACCACATCGGTCATGCGCATCAGGATTCGCTCTGGCCAGCCGCCGTAGAACCCGGCTGTAACACCCACCAGTACACCGATGGGCAAGGTCAACAACAAGACCAGTGACACCAGCAATAAGGTGGGACGAGTGCCGTAAAGCAACCGCGTAAACAGATCCCGGCCAAAGCCGTCGGTGCCTAGCCAATGACTGGCTGACGGTGGTAACAACCGCTGTTCGATATCTTGGTGGTTTGGATCAAAGCCGCTTAACAAGGGTGCGAACAGCGCAACCAACAGCAGCAATACAATCAACGATCCGCCAAGGGTCAAGGCTGGCGAACGACGCCACCAGCGTCGCCCCGACACGCTATCGAAGGCTACAGAAAGACTCATAGCAACTCCCTCGTCCGTGGGTCGATCATGCCTGCCAACACATCGGCGATACCGTTGACGATCACGAAACAAAGGCCGATCACCAAGGTGCTACCCAGAATCGCCGGCACATCGCCTGCGAACAATGCAGTCGTCAGATAGCGGCCGATGCCCGGCCAGGCAAAGACGGTTTCAGTAAGAATGGAGCCCTCGAGCAAACCGGCATAAGCCAGGGCAACCACAATCACCAACGTACCTGCGACATTGGGTAGAACGTGACGAAACAACACTCGACCACGCCCTGCACCTTTGGCCAGAGCGGTTATCACGTATTCCTTGCCCATCTCACCCAGTAACGCAGAGCGTGTCAGCCGACAAATCCCCGCCATGGCATAAAAACCCAAGACCGTCACCGGCAGTACCAAGTGCGAGAAAGCATTACGCAAAGCCCCCTCCTCGCCGGATCGCCAGGTGTCCCACAGCATCCAGCCACTGGGCAGTTCGATGGTGTAAAGAAACGAGTCGTCCAGGCGGCCAGGCCCTCCCGCCCACTGCAATTTTGCATAGAACAACAGCAGCATCAGCAGCCCGAGCCAGAATACCGGCACCGAGTAGCCGATCAGCGAGAACAGCCTCACCAGAGTGTCGATCCAGCCGCCCGGCCGCCAGACAGCCAGCAGGCCCAGTGACAGACCAAGGGACGCCCCCAGCACAATCGACAGGGTTGCCAGCTCCAGAGTCGCGGGCAAGGCACGCTTCAAATCCTCCAGCACCGGTTTGCTGGAGGTATTGGAAACGCCCAGATCGCCCTGAGCCAGTTGCTGGAGGTAATTACCGAAACGTACCGGCCAGGGTTGATCCAGTCCCAGGTCAGTGCGTACCTGAGCCAGCGATGCCTCGCTAGCACGATCCCCGGCAATCCGTAACGCTGGATCGACCGGGGACAACGTGGTCAGCAGAAAAGTAAAGAAAAGCAGGCCGAGCAGCGTGACCAGCAAGGTTAACAATCCCGTTCCTGCCACTCGAAACCTTCGCGAGGCCCCTACCCTCACTTGGCTTTGCTCACCTGATCGAAGTACGGCAGAGAAACCGTGATGTTCTGCAGAACACCCTCGACGCCTTCATGGACTGCAACCTGATTACGACCTTGCAGCGCCACTACATAGGGCGAACTTTCCTGCACGGTCTTTTGCAGATGGCCATACAAGGCGGTGCGTTTCTGTGGGTCGCGCTCAGCCGCTGCGGCACGAGTCTCCTGGCTTAGCTGGGGAATATTCCACTGGGTACGCCATGCCAGCGTTTTTGGCCCATTCTTCACGTTGTAGGTGAAGGTACTGGCGTTGGAGTTCGGATCAAGGTAGTCCATGCCCCAATAGGTAAAGATCAACTGGAAATCACGGCTCCGCATTTTTGCCCACAGCTCGCTCTCGACCAGAGGACGAACAGCAATGTCGATGCCTGCTTTCGCGAAACTGGATTGCAGCGCCTGGGCAATGTCGGTGTAAGGCGGCTGATTGAAGACATTCAATTCAACCTTGGTGCCTTCAGCGATGCCGGCATTTTTCAGGATGCTTTTGGCTTTCTCCACGTCCAGCTTGAATGGCTGATCACTCAATGAACCCGCCACGCCTGCCGGCAGGAACGACTGGTGCACGCTGTACTGCCCTTTCAGCAAGTTATTGGAAATGCTCTGGTAGTCCACAAGCCAGCGGGCGGCTTCCCAGAAAGCGGGATTCTTCAGGGCGGGAACCTGAGTGTTACCGCTGTTGATGCCCAGGTAGTAGATCATCGATGAAGGGAAGCGCTGGACTGTCACCCCCTTCTGCTTTTCCAGAGCGCTGAACTGGTCGGCTCCCAGATCAAACGCAAGGTCGGCATCACCTTGAACCACCAGCAGGCGACGGGTCGCCGGGTCAGTGACATTCTTGATCACGACCGTCTTCAGCTTGGGAGCCACGGCGGCATGGGGGTTGGCCTGCAAAACCACTGCTTCATGGGGCGTATAGGAACGCAACGCATAAGCACCAGTGCCCGCCGAGTGATTTTTCAGCCAGCCATTCCCCAGATCGGCGCCCTTCGCATGCTTCTCGACTTCTGTCGCATCGACAATGAAACCAACAGGAGTAGCCGACAGGATACTCAAGGCAAACGAGCTGCCTACACCTGCGGGCCAGGCGACTTTTACGTGGTTTTCATCAACCTTGGTGAGGAAGCCGTCAATGTTTTCTGCATTCCAGCCCAGCTCACCCAGGATGAATGAGGGAGTCTTGTTCAGTTTGACGACGCGCTTGAAAGAGTAAATGACGTCCTCTGGACGTACCGCGTTACCCGAAGAGAAAGTCGCTCCGGGGCGCAGTTTGAAAACCAGGCTCTTGTCGTCACTGGCGGCCGTCCAGCTTGCCGCCAACGCCGGGACCAGTACGGACGGGTTCTGGCGATCAGGCTCAAGCAGACGCTGATACAGATTAGTCAGGGTATTTGTAGCGGTAATTTCAAAACTTTCAGCAGGATCAAGGCTGACGATATCGTCAATTGAACGAGCCACAATCAACGTATCCGCAGGCGTCTTCGCCCACGCCGAACCACTGATTGCAATAGCCATTGCCAAAGCCGTAAGACGCCGCATTCCTGATCCCTCATTCCAAAAAAACATCGTTCATGTGAATCGACGATATATTGCCTTTAGGAATAAGAAAAATAGTTTTTAGTCATTAACTTATGACTTTTCAGGTTGACGCTGAGACCGGATTCGATCGAGAACAGGGTCATGGCCTTGATCATGAAGGCCCTCACACTTGCCACATCTCATCCCTTTGTTCAGGATGACGACCGTTTTCAAAAGTCCGAAAAGGCTCTCTTCATGAATCTATTGCGCAAATGGCGCGAGCACCGGGAACGCAAAGCCCTGCGCAATTTGTCCAGGCTCGAACGGGTTACACAGAAATTGCGTAATCGCTATCCGCAATTCAGCTTTGGCCTGGGCACCTACGGCGACCTGCGAGTCCACGACTGGAGCGAAGGCACAACGTTGCGTGTGGGCGCCTACACCTCCATTGCAATGAATGTCGAGGTTTACCTGGGTGGCCATCATCGCAGCGACTGGCTCAGCTGTTATCCGTTCCCGGCGATGATCGAGGAAGTCGCTCACATAGAGGATTTTGGCGGCAGCAACGGTGATGTGGTGATCGGCAATGATTGCTGGATCTGCTCGCACACCAAGATCTTGTCAGGCGTGACCATCGGCGATGGTGCTGTTGTAGCGGCTGGCTCACTGGTTACCCGAGACGTTGCGCCATATTCGATTGTCGGTGGCAATCCGGCAAAGCATATTCGCTGGCGTTTTGACGAGGGCATGCGGCGCTTGCTTACAGAGTCCGCCTGGTGGGACTGGCCCGAGTCCGAGGTCAGGTCTGTGGCACACCTGCTTTGCTCGACGGATCCTGCGCCCTTTGCAGAGTACCTGACACAGCGCGTCAGCCCCCCACAAAAAATCTGAATATCGACACGCCGGGCAGTACCTATGCCCGGCGCGTCATTCCTGGATTACCTGTTACGAGTCACCCTCCAAACCGTATTCGCAAGGTCGTCCGCGATGATCAGTGCGCCACGTGGGTCGACAGTGACACCCACAGGCCTGCCACGGGTTTTCCCGTCGGTACCACGGAAGCCCGTAGCGAAATCAAGCGGCTCACCTGCAGGACGGCCGTTACTGAACGGTACGAAGATCACTTTGTAACCCACCGGATTATCCCGGTTCCAACTGCCATGCTCACCGACAAATACCCCGTCTGCATATTTGTCGCCCATGGCCGGTATCGAGAAATCGACGCCGAGTGCGGCGACGTGTGACCCCAGGCTGTAATCCGGCTTGATCGCAGCGGCAACCTTTTCAGGGTTCTGCGGCTGTGCACGTGAGTCCACGTTCTGACCCCAATAGCTGTAGGGCCAGCCATAAAACCCGCCTTCGCGCACTGAGGTCAGGTAGTCCGGTACCAGATCGGGTCCCAGTTCGTCGCGCTCATTGACCACCGTCCACAACTGACCGGTCCCGGGCTGAATCGTCAATGCCGTCGGGTTGCGCAAGCCGGTTGCATACGGTTTGTGGGCTCCCGTCTGGGCGTCGATCTGCCACACCATGGCACGGTCAACCTCCGCTTCCATCCCGCGCTCGGTAACATTGCTGTTTGAACCGATGCCGACATACAGGAAGCGGCCATCGGGGCTGATGGTCAACGCCTTGGTCCAGTGGTGGTTGATCTCGGAAGGCAGGTCGGTGACCTTGGTGGGCGAGCCGCTGGCCTTGGTCTGGCCTTCTGCATAATCGAAACGCACCAGCGCATCCTGGTTTGCTACATACAGCTTGCCATCGGCAAAGGCCAGGCCGTACGGCGCGTTGAGGTTTTCGGCGAATACCGTTTTCAATTCATAGGTGCCATCGCCGTCGGCATCGCGCAGCAATGTCAGACGGTTGCCGCCTTTGACTTTGGTATTGCCCTCGGCCTTGATGACACTTGCAATCACGTCCTTGGGCTTGAGCTTCGCAGCTCCACCACCACGGCCTTCTGCGACGAGGATGTCACCATTGGGCAGGACCAGGATCTGGCGCGGGATTCTCAGATCAGTCGCGATCGCCGTGATGCTGTAACCCTGAGGCACCGTTGGCTTTTGATCACCCCACGCCACCGGCTCGGCAATTTTCATGCTGGGCAACAGGCCGCGCTGCGGTTCCGGCAGCTTGGGATCGGGGCCGAGCGACTGGGTACTGTCCGCTTCGCCACCACATGCGCTCAACAGTAACGCGACGCTCAAGACAGACAATGCGTTCAGGTGTCTCATTGCGCACCTCCCGACCGCAGACTGGTCAGTCCGGTCCAGGTCGCCACGAAGGCCAGCAGGGTCACGATGACTGAGAGAATCAGTCCAGAGGGCATGACGGCCCATGCATCTTTCGCATGCTCGAAGGCATTGACGAGCCCCAGCACCCAAGTGACCAGCAGTAGCAGGAAGTACAGCACCGGGCGTCCTGCCTTCTGCTGCGCCCGGATCAGGTTGGCGAGCGCGAACAACAGCGCCAGCCCGCAGAAAACAAGCCCTCCGGCAATCAGCCAGGAGGCGAAGTTGCTCCATTGGATCTGGAAGGTCTTGAAGTAGGCAATGTCGCTCAGCAAGGCACCGAGAAACAGCGGAACGGTTCCGGCAAGCAAGATCGCATGCAGCGGGCTTGGCGTGCTTCGGTAGACGGGGTTAGCGGTAACGGTCACGGCGGCTCCTTATCGTGTGGCGCACCTGGCGGATGCTCAGTACGAAAGCACTGGTCTGTCAGGCACGCGCGCGGACTGCGCAGAAAAGAGGATCGTTCTGCAGGAGTTTTAGTTCACCGCGTTTCGTATCTAAATATTTTGAATGTGATCCCAGAGAGTCGCGTGCTTATTTTGCCACCTCTCCTCCAATCACCACCTTGTCCCCGGCTTTCAGGCCGGAAAGCACCTGAACCCGGACCTTGTTATTGATGCCAGTGCGTATGTTTTCCGCTCTGACCTGGTCTTTTTCTTCGAGGATACTGACAGGAAAAGTGCCGTCGGGATTCTGTTCCCCCAACGCAGCAACCGGAATCGTCAGCACGCCCTCTCCCACTTCAAGCACCACTCGCACCTGTGCCGTCATGTTGATTCTCAAGCGCCCGTCCGGGTTGGGCACATCGAACAGGGCATTGTAGAAAACCGCCGAATCTGACCGCCCTGCTCCACCGGACTGGCTGGCGAAGCTGGTAGAGGCTGGTTCGATGCCGCGTAATGTGGCGTTGTAACGCTTGTCACGGTCCCCGAGTATCGTGAAGTAGACCGGCATGCCGACCTTGATCTTGACCACATCCGCCTCGGAAACCCGGGCCTTGATCGTCATCGTGTCGAGCCGGGCCATTTTCAGGATCACGGGTGCCAGTTGTTCGGCAATGACTGTCTGGCCTTCCTGAGTGACAATCGCCAGGATCTTGCCATCCATAGGGGCAAGAATGCGCGTATAACCCAGGTTTATGCGGGCAGTTTCTATCTTGATCCGGGCAGTGCGTACCTGAGCCTCAAGCGAAGCCAGTGTCGCGCTCAACTCTTCATAGTCATACTTTGCCTTGTCGAAATCCTCACGAGATACCGCCGCATCAGCCCCCAGTTCCTCATAGCGCCGATAAGTCAGGCGCGCGAGCTTCAACTGATGAGCCGCTGCATCTCTGTCCGCAGTGAGCCTTTCACTGTTGACGATTGCCTGACGCAACGCATTGCGCGCAGGCAGAGGATCGATCTGGGCCAGCAACTGATCCTTATGGACATTGTCGCCCGGTGCGACTTTGAGGGTTTGCAACTGGCCGGAAACCTGCGCGCCCACATCCACTTGCTGCTGCCCGTGAAGCACCCCGTCTGCCAGCACCGCATGTTCAATGGTGGCGATCTCTGCCGAGGCAGTCAGATAATTCGGGGTGTCGCTTTGAGTCGCACCTTTATAGAGGGCATAACCCGCCAGCGAAACCAGCAGATCGATGAAGATCACTCTCAAAATGATCTTGCGGTAGTTAAGGCCCCGCAGAAAGCGCCAGATCCTCACCGCCAGGCCCTTCTCTTGATATGCATGAAAATCCCCTCATTCCTCAAGCAAGGGAATGGAAGCATCCAGAAGCGGGCACGTCTGTCCTTGCATTTGGGGACAAGGTTTCTGTGGTTTTTTCCTGAGCGAGGGAGGCAGCACCTGTAGCAATATGCTCCCCTGAACCGGCAAGAACCTTCTGGTACAAGGGCTGTAGCGCCACCCTGCGCATGCATGACAGTTTGTCCCCAGTTTCCCTTACAGACATGGACTAAAGGCGATGTGTACATTCATCCATACATTAGGAGTCTTGTCCTACAAATGAGCCTGCAACAAGGCAGACATTGATGGAATTCCGAACTGGACGAGGTCTGGAATCCTGGCGGAAATAAATGCCATGGGGGCGCAAGTGTGATGAATGCCAATCTACGAATGACGGGAAAACAACCGGCTTACTTTCTGGAACTGGGACGTCTGATCTCGAGCGTCGGTGATGCGCAGTTCGTTTCCAACATGTACCAACTCATAGCAGCCTCAGTGCCGATTGACCTTCTTGACCTCAGCGAATGGACAATTGACGAAAACGAAGCAAGCATCATAAGCATCCAGCCGCTGGGGCGCGAAGCTACAGAGCGAAAGCAGGGAACGCCGACAGCATCGCCGGACAACCAGATGCTGCTCACGCGAATGCTCAACCTGGATGACTCACTGCTGATTCACCTCAAATATCCATTCAACGATGCACCCGGCAACACCGTAGGTTCTACGGCCGCTTACCAGTGCAATCTGGTTTCACGAAAGTCCAATCGCCGATGTGTGATCTCTCTGCAGCGCGAACAGCCACTGCGCGATTTCTCCCTTCACGAGCTGTCCTTTCTCAAGAATTTTTCCGAAACGCTGCTGCCCTTGCTGGAGCGACATGCCCAGGCAACACGCAATCTGTGCAGCACACCGGCCGAAGACGATGCGGGAATGCTGGGCGGACAACAGTTGCTGAAAGACTTCAACGAAAAGCTGACGCTTTCAGAAGTCAGGCTGTCATTGCGTGAAAAAGAGATCTGTCTTGGCTTGCTCGCAGGTTCGACCGTTCCGGAAATGGCTGAAAAGCTCCATGTCAAAAACAGCTCCATAGAAACCTACCTCAAGCGCGCAGCGGCCAAGCTTGGCGTCAAAGGACGTCACGGTCTGGTGAAGTGGATGATTGGTGTCTCTCAGAGTGCCTGACCCCCTGACTGCGGTGGGTTGCCGGTATCCACAAAGGTTATTTCAATGAAGTATTTTCTGCTCAGCGCCATAGCAGTTTCAGTGCTTGGCGGCTGTTCCCTCATTCCCGACTACCAACGCCCTCCCTCCCCTGTGGCTGCAAACTATCCCTACGCCTCGGCAGGCAATAACAATCTGGTGGATATTGCAGCGGCGGAACAAGGCTGGCGGAATTTCTTTCGTGATCCGGTGCTTGCCCAGTTGATCGAAAGCTCACTGTCCAATAACCGTGACTTGCGCGTAGCAGTGCTCAACCTTGAGGCCTATCAGGCCCAGTACCGCATACAGCGCAGCGATCTGTTTCCTTCGGTTTCGGTGAGCGGATCAGGTAGCCGACAAAGCCTTCCGGCCGATATGTCAGGCCTTGGTGAGCGCGCCATCAGCAGCTCCTACTCGGCCTCGCTGGGTATCAGCGCCTACGAGCTTGACCTGTTTGGGCGGAACCGCAGCCTTACTCAGGAAAGCCTGGAAACCTATCTTTCCAGCGAGCAAGCCAGACGCAGCACGCAATTGAGTCTTGTGGCCAATGTGGCAAACGCCTACCTCACCTGGCGGGCAGATCAGGAACAGCTCAAGCTCACCAGGGACACACTGAAAACCTATGAAAAGAGCCTCAAGCTGACTCTGCAGCAAGGCTCTGCAGGCACTGCGTCGGCTCTGGCCATCAGCCAGGCTCGTACGTCAGTGGAAAGCGCACGGGCCAACCTCGCGCAATACGAAAGACTGATTGCCCAGGACCTCAATGCCCTGACGCTTCTGGTAGGCACAAGCGTATCGGACACTCTGCCGGCACAGCCCTTGAGCAATGAGCTGCTGGGCAGTGTGCCCGCCGGGCTGCCTTCAGAATTATTGCAGCGCCGCCCCGACATTCAGGAAGCCGAACACCTGCTTAAAGCCGCCAATGCCAATATCGGGGCTGCACGAGCCGCATTTTTCCCGAGTATCAGCCTGACCGCCAACGCGGGTACATCCAGCACCGAGCTGTCCAGGCTGTTCAAGGCCGGTTCAGGGGGATGGCTTTTCCAGCCCCAGATCAATATTCCAGTCTTCAACGCGGGCAACCTGCGCGCCAGCCTGGATTACTCGAAAATCCAGAAAGATATCCGGGTTGCACAGTACGAGAAAAGCATCCAGACCGCTTTCCAGGAAGTCGCTGATGGCCTGGCGGCAAGGCAGACCTACACGCAGCAACTGGCCGCGCAACGTGACTCATTGAAGGCTAACGAGGACTATTACCGATTGGCTGAGGCTCGCTATCGCAGCGGCCTGGATAGCAGCCTTACCTTGCTGGATGCCCAGCGCTCGCTGTTCAACGCGCAGTCCACATTGATCTCGAACCGCCTCGCCCAGCTCACGGCCGAAGTCAATCTATACAAGGCCCTGGGTGGCGGGTGGACTGAATACAGCACTCCTGCAAGCCTCCCTTCAGCAAGCCTCCAGCCACCCCCCGCGTGAGCGGGCATCAGGTATCATCCATTCTAATGATGATAGTGGCCAAGTGACTCTCCACTCGATAATAGTAAGCGCTTAATATTAAAGAGCTAGCACTTCTCGCCCCCTGCTGCATTAATATTTTTTTACCTACACATCTGTATCTTTTTGGACTAACTAATTTTAATAGTGTTACTAATTCACTCAATCCAAAGACCCGAAGACAATCGCCCTCCGCACTCACTAGTCGAAAATGATGAAAGCTACTCCCCTACGGTTGCGCTAGATGCTGAAACGATATAGCCTTTTTCCACATCAAGGTGCATGAGTGAGTCCAGACATGGTTTTGTCGAATCTAATAGCAGACGGAACAGCGACTTTGAAAATCATGATTCTTTCAGGCCTGACAGAGTCCGGGGCCTTAAACACGTTAAAAGTCTCAAAATCCTTATTGAACTTCCTCAATCGTCTGTTGTCGTATGACCGCAACTCCTTCCGATGAAAACTCGCACTATTCAGCGTTCTTGACCGGATAACAGGCGCCGCTCATGCGTGGCAAAGATTGATATTTATCGGACTGACTCTATGCACAAAAAATTACCGGACTCCCAGGTATTGGATTTGCTCATCGAAGCGGAGCGCAATTTCCCTGCCGCCAGCGAGACGGAATATATCAGTTCGCTCTCCTCGCTGTTTGGCAAGTTAAACGTTGATTATTTTGCCTACCTGCACATGGACCTGACCCCGTTGGGCATTTCTCGAGTCTCCATATTCAGCAACTACCCGACCGAATGGATTGAGACCTATCGCAAGAAGTCGCTCTACAAGAAAGACCCCATCATCATTCACTCGGCAAACACCTCAAGCCCGTTCTTCTGGAGCGAGGTGTTACGCCCCAAGCATGCCAATCTGGAAGTGGTCGAGCAATCCGCACGCTACGGGATAGAACAGGGCTTTACCGTTCCCATGCATGAGCCGGGCCGCACCTTTGGCTCGATGCACCTGGCCGCCTCCCTTGCAAATAAAGCCTTTGTGCCCAGCATGCAGTCCCACCTTCTGGCGATAAAAGCCATAAGCGATATCGCCCATCACAACCGACCGTTGCCTTGCTCCACGTGCGAATCGCTGAGATTGACGCCCCGTGAAAACGAGTTTCTGAGATGGCTCAGTATGGGCAAGACTTACCGCGAGATCGGTCTGATAATGAATATCAGTGAGCGCACAGTGAAATTCTATGCTCACCAGATGACGGAAAAACTGGAGTGCGTGAATGTCAAACAAGCCATGATGAAAGCCATGTATCTCAACTTGGTCTAGTCCAGAAACAATGCGTGGTCTAGTCCAAAGATTAACTTGGTCTAGTCCAGAAACACCAAATACCGCCTTTACCCACCTATATCGAAAGGACTTTCCGCACTCAATTAGTGCGTCATCTGCGTGCCTCAGCGATATATCCTAATAACTTACGCCCTAAACATGCGTTTGAAACATCTATATGTTTAAACGACTCTGAGGCGCTGCCTTTGTTTAACCGCTGACCACCTCAAGAAATGTTCCCGATAAACATTAACTATTTGCGACATTGAAAAAAGTTATAACGACCTTCGCCCGACTTCATGAATCATTCCTGTACCTAGGTACAGTAGTAAAAGAGGGGGTCGAAAGTTAAAAATCAAGCACTGTTCAATATTCAGGCATCTTGAAAATAGTTGGCGACCACTTGATGTCGTTTTTGAGCAGCTCCTGTGTTTGGCAAGTTTGCAACCTTTCACTTGCCGCCAGGAAACAGCCCCCGAGTCGTCGGGGGAAGGCTTGGGCAGCGTACAGGAAGATGACTGCCCGGACCTTAAGCCATAAGCCCGGTCACGCACGGGTCGTGACTGAGGTTGAAGAGATTCAACTGAAAAAAATTTCATCTAACACAAAAAGGAAGTCTGATGAACGTTCAACAACTCTTTCCCCATCTGGGCAAAGTCATCACCGGTACTGGAAGCCGTCATTTTGCGCGTCTGCTTCACGATCTGATCAGCGCCTCGCTTCATGTGGATGCCACTCATGTGAGCCAGCACAGAACCAGGCTCGTGGAGGTTGCGGCAGGTGCCTCAGCGCCAGTCTCCATGGATAAAGACTCAAGCCAGGATGCGTTGCCTCAGGGCAGCCAGCAACGCCTGGAGCCTGTCTTGCTGAGCGTCGACCAGGTCGCCAATGCTCGCGTCGACAAAAGTATCAAGTTTGGCACGCCGGCTTATGACGCACAGGACATCGAGAACCCGTGCGAGGATCACAGTGAGGTGCCTCAAGTACACCTGGCATCGCACAGCAACGGCCAACGCTGCGTCATCTCGGTCTATCGCTCATCGTCCTCCAAACCCTTCACCAGCCAGGAGCGGGCTCAGCTCAAGGACATGTCCTGGATGCTGCTGCCCATTGTCGAGGAGCACATCGCGACCCTGACACCCGTGCGCGCAGCCGTTGCCCCTACGCCGATCATTGCCGGGGCCGATGAAGATGCCGCCATGGAAAGCCTTCGTCAGCGCTTCCTCGATCGGCTACAGGCGTCGGAACTGAGCCTGTCTCTGCGCGAAACAGAAGTTTGCGTAGGGCTGCTGGCCGGCCTCACCGTGCCTCAGTTGGCCGAACGGCTCGAATTGAAGGTCAGCACCGTAGAAAGCTATTTCAAGCGCGCAGCAGTAAAGATGGGGATCGGCGGACGCAGCCCTTTGCTTCGCTGGCTGCACGCCACGGACACCAAGCGCCACCCTGCTGCCGGTGTCTATCAGAAAGCGGTCTGATACAACTCTTCTCTTATAACCTCACTTCCTTATGCAGCGGCATCGGTTCTATATCCCATGGATGTACCAACCGATACCGTTGCGCCACCTCGTCCTTAACTGCCGCAATCGATTCAACTGCGGCAGTCAGTGTGCCTCAGTCCCGAGCCAGGGCATCGATCGGATCAAGCCGCGCAGCATTGCGTGCCGGTACGAAGCCGAACACGATGCCGATCAGGGTTGAGCAGACGAAAGCCGTAATGATCGAGCCCAGTGAAAACACCATTTGCCATTCCTTGACCAACAGGGAAAACACATAACCTATGGCAAAGGACAGTCCTATGCCGATCAGGCCCCCCAACAGACAGACCATGACAGCTTCCACCAGAAACTGCTGACGGATATCAGAGGGCCTTGCACCCACTGCCATCCTGATGCCGATCTCGCGGGTACGTTCGGTCACCGATACCAACATGATGTTCATGACGCCAATACCGCCGACCACCAGGGAAATCACTGCAATCAGCGACAATAGCAGCGCCAGCGACTGGCTGGTCTTCTGCACGGTCTGCATGATGCTGTCCAGGTTATAGGTGAAGAAATCCTTGGTGCCATGACGTTTCTCGATGAGTCTGGTCAGGTTTTCTTCCACCAGCTTGCTTGGCTGGCCGTCCTTGACGCGCACCGTGATGCTGTCCAGATAGCGCTGCCCCAGCAACCGGCCGGACGCCGTTTCGTAAGGCATCCATACATTCAGGTTCTTGCTGGTATTGAAGACGCTTTTCTTGTCTTCCGTCACACCAATAACGATACAGGGCAGGTTATCCACCAGTATCACCTGGCCCAACGGGTCGGTTTTCGGCCCGAACAGGCGTGTGCGAGTGTTGTGGTCGATCACCACCACCTGGGCCTGGCGAATACTGTCTTCTTTGCTGAACCCTACGCCCTCACCCATCTTGATGCCACGCACCCTGAAATAGTTGTCGCCTACCCCGTTGACGGTCGCGGTCACGTCGAGGTTCTGATAGCGCAATAACAGGTTGCGGCCGACATTGGGCGTTGCACTGTCGATGTAGTACTGGTCCCCCAGCGCAGCGACATCGCCCAGAGAGAGGGTTTCGATTGCCGCCGAGCGGCTGTCTCCCCAGTCAGTGCCGGGAAATATCTCGATTGTCGTACTGCCAATGGCGGCAATGTCATTGAGCACGTAACGCTTGGCCCCCTCACCGACTGCCACGATAGACACCACGGACGTGATGCCGATCACAATTCCCAACATGGTCAGCAAGGTACGCATGCGGTGCGATATCAGCGCTATCCAGGCCATGCTGAAGGCTTCGCGGAACAGCTCGAAGCTGGCCACCAGACGATTACCCTGCCGGGTTTTGCTCGGTAATACCTCCTGGTCATCGTCTTCCAGCGTCTGGCGGGCGGGATTGGTACGATCGCTGATGATCTTGCCGTCGGAGATCTCGATGATCCGATGCGCATGCGCCGCGACTTTTTCATCGTGCGTGACCAGGATAACCGTACGCCCGGCCGCATTGAGCTCCAGCAGAATCTTCATCACTTCCTTGCCGCTGGCAGTATCCAGCGCGCCTGTGGGCTCGTCGGCCAGAATGATCTCGCCGCCGTTCATCAAGGCCCGTGCAATGCTGACCCGTTGCTGCTGACCACCGGAAAGCTGATTGGGACGGTTACGCAAGTGATCGCCAAGGCCCAGGCGGGACAACAACTCTTGCGCTCGGTCATTGCGGGCCGACTCGCCTACCCCGGCATAGATCGCTGGCATCTCGACGTTATTGACCGCGCTCAAATGACTGAGCAGATGATAACGCTGGAAAATGAAACCAAAATGATCACGGCGCAGCGCTGCCAGCTCGTCATCGGTCAGCGAATGGGTTTCGCGCCCACTGACCTTGTAACTTCCGGCATCGGCATGGTCGAGGCAGCCCAGCACGTTCATCAAGGTCGACTTGCCCGACCCTGAGGCCCCGATGATCGCGACCAGTTCCCCATGATTGATCGTCAGGTTGATGTCATCCAGGGCAATGAAATCCTTGGCACCTGCGCTGAAACGTCGGGTAATGCCCTGTAGCTCCAGTAACGGCTGAGTCGTCATGCGCCTGCCCCCGAGGTTGAGGCCGCGGTCGCCGTTGCGGTGGACGGTTCGCCAATGACAACCTGATCGCCTTCCTGCAATCCGTCATCGATCTGTACCCGGACATTGTTATTGATACCGGTCTTGACCTTGCGAACCTGAGCCACTCCCTGAGCATCCAGCACTCGAATCGCAAAGCGGCCCTCCGCATCTTTGTCGCCCAACGCCGCAACAGGCACTGTCAGCACACCAGTCGCCTTGGAGAGCACGATGCGAACTTGCGCGGTCATCGATATCCGCAGCTTGTGTTCAGGGTTTGGCACATCGAACAGCGCGTTATAGAAAACGGCGGTGTTCTGGCGGCTGGAGTTGTTGGCCTGAGTCTCCAGGAAGTTCTGCGGCGCGGGCTCGATACCACGCAATTTGCCGTAGTAGCGTTTGTCGGACTCACCCAGGATCGTGAAGTAGACCTCCTGGCCTTGCTTGATATGAATCACATCCGCTTCGGAAACCTGAGCCTTGACGGTCATGGTGTCCAGATCGGCCAGCTTGAGCAGCACCGGCGCCAGTTGTTGGGCGATGACGGTCTGGCCTTCCTGAGTCACGATCCCGACCACGGCGCCATCGATGGGAGCCACGATGCGCGTATAGTCAAGATTGACCCGTGCAGTTTCCACCTGGATGCGAGCGTCCTTGAGTTGAGCGCTCAAGGACCGCAGGTTGGCAGCCTCGACCCGGTAATCCGACTCGGCGGTTTCAAAATCCTGTTTCGAGATCGCTTCCGCCGGCAGCAGGTTCAGATAGCGCTCGTAGGTCGCCTTGGCTTTGCTCAGTTGCGCGGCAGTGGCTTCCTTCTTGGCAATCAGATCCTCTTCATTGACCTGAGCCTGGCGCAGGGAATTCTGCAGGACGACCGGATCGATCTCAGCCAGCCACTGCCCTTTCTTGACCTCATCCCCCAGTTTGACCTTGAGTGACTTCAACTGGCCGGACACCTGGGCACCGACATCCACCTGCCTGACGCCTTGCAGAACGCCGGTGGCCAGCACCGAATTCTCGATATCGCTGCGTTCGGCCCTGGCCGTCAGATATTGCGGCGGCGCTTCCTCGGAGCGAGTAGCGGCATACAAGACCCCGGCGACAGTCAACAGGCCGAGGATGATAACGGTTTTGCGAAACTTGAACTTTGGCATATGAGACCACGAATACGTTGCTGGCAGACCCGGCTGGCTGGCAGCCGGGATGGAGGTGTCGATATGTGCCGTCGAGGCCGTTATTGCAGGATCGATGGATGGCTGACTTCCTTGCCGGGTGTAGCGAGCCCCTCGCGCCACCATTGCGCGAGGCGTTGTACATGGCCGTCCTTGAGGATCGTGAAATGGTTGCCCGGCCCGTACCAGACACTCAGGTCCGGGACATGAGACTTCCAGCCCTCCAGCATCGATTGCTGCTCGCGCTGGTTATGCGCTGCATCCAGCGTCGGGTCTTCGGCCAGCACCAGCCGGACGGGGCCGTCATAGCGGTGAACCGGCTGATAACGAGTTCGCAAGGCCGCGCCAAAGGCACGCGCCGGACCGTTCATTGCGGTGACCGGGGAGCGGGCCGGCAGAATTCCGGCGCGTACCATCCCTGCATGCAGCAGACGCATCTGCCCGGCATCGTCCTGTGCGGCGAAAGCGGCGGCATCGATGTGCAGTGATTTGCCTGACGACAACTGAATCGCCTCGATCAGGCGCATCAGCACCCCACTGCTCGTATAAGGCCGGCCCACTACGCCATTGCCGCCTGGCGACTCGCTGTCGATCAGGGTCAGCGACGCAACCTCACGACCCTGAGCCTGGAGACGAGCCGCCATTTCATAGACCACCCAGCCACCGAACGAATGGCCCAGCAGATGCAACGGGCCATGGGGATGGACCGAGTCGATGGCTTTCAGATACGCCTCGGCCGCGGTTTCCACCAGACCGAACGGCACAGTTGCGCCATCCAGCCCGCGTGGTTGCAGACCATGCAGCGGCCAGTGCGGCCCAAACGCATCAGCCAGGCCGATGAAACCGGTGACACTGTCCCCGGCGCCCGGTACGCAGAACACCGGCACGTGATCGGCGCGCCCGGACTGAATCGTCAGCAACGGCTGGAACGTCCCGCCACCCGGGCCTGTCGGGCCGCCCTCTGCCAGGGCCGCATTGATAGCCAGCCCCAGTTCCTGGATATGGGGCACCTCCATCATCGTCTGATGGTTGCCCGGGACCGATACGCAACGCAGTTGCGCAGCAGGCAAGACGGCCTCCCAGCCGAGATAGCCTTCATGCAGCGGCGCATCCTCGGCCCGCTCCTCGGCCACGAACAGATGGACCGGAACCGGCACCGGATACACGGTGTAGTTGGCAAGGGCGTGGCCATGGGCGACTTCGCGATCGAGGTAATGCCACAGTTCGTCGCGGCCCAGCGCCGCTATCTCCGCAGGCAGCAGGTTTTGCTCGCGGCAGGCTTGCAGTAGCGTATCGAAGTCCACCTGACGAGCCGTCGATTGCAGCGCTGCCAGTGACGCAGCGATACGGGCTCGCTCTTCACTGCTGGATGCCGAAGCGTTACCCAGAACCTCGCAACGATCCAGCAGATGCAAGGCATGCCCGTGCTCGCGGGTCCAGCGCTGACGTCCCTGATCCACGCAACGCGGGTAATAACTGTCGATCAGACCAAGAAACTCGACCGTCTCCTCAAGTGCGATCAACTGGTTGGCGATTTCATAGGCCAGAACGCCACCAAACGACCAGCCCGCCAGACGATACGGGCCATGCGGCTGAACCTCACGCATCAGCCCGATCAGTCGGGTTGCCATGCATTCCATCGTCTGCAACTGCTGCTCGCCCCAGGCCAGGGCAGGCAAACCATAGACCGGCGTGTCCGGGGCGATATGCTTGCCCAGGGCCGGGAAGTAAAGATCCAGGCCGCTGAACTCATGAACCAGGAACAATGGCGTACGGGTGCCACTGCGTCGTACAGGAACTGCGCCTCCTGCGTGCGCCTGGCCACTCTCGCGTTGCTGGATAAGCCCGGCCATGGCAGCAACACTGTCGTGTTCAAAGACTTCGGACAAGGTGATACGCGCATCTGTCTGAGTCAGAACCCCGACCAGACGCACCGCCAGCAACGAGTGACCGCCCAGCTCGAAGAACCGTTCATGGCGTCCCACCCGCTCCAGTTGCAACACATGCGCCCAAGCCTGGGCCAGTGTAGTTTCAAGGCCCTCATGCGGCGCCTCATAACCGTGGCTGACCAGCGCCTGTTCATCGGGAACAGGCAATGCTTTCACGTCGAGCTTGCCGTTTGCAGTCAATGGCATGTTTTCCATCCTTACATAAGCGCTCGGCACCATATAGTCCGGTAGCTGGCTCTGCATGTGCGCTCGCAGCGCGTCGATACCCACGTCGCCGTCGGCAGTGAAGTAGGCCACCAGGCATTGCCCCGCCGCAGCCGATTGCCGCGCCAGCACAACACTTTCCCTGATTGCCGGATGAAGATTCAGCCTCGCATCGATTTCGCCCAGCTCGATCCGATAGCCACGCACCTTGACCTGGTTGTCGGTACGCCCCAGGTAATCCAGCGTGCCGTCCGCCTGCCAGCGCCCGGAATCGCCGGTGCGGTACAGCAACGCACCTTCGCCAGGGCTGAACGGGTCATCGAGGAAAGCTTTTGCTGTCAGCTCCGCACGATTCAGATACCCCAGCGCCACGCCGTCGCCTGCGATACAGATTTCACCCGCAACGCCCACCGGGACCGGTTTTTGCCGCGCATCCAGCACATACACCCGGGTGTTGGACAACGGTTTGCCAATCGGCAGGCTGGCCGTGTCTGGCGCAACATCCCCGAATGCATAAGTCGTGGCGAAGGTCGTGCTTTCCGTTGGCCCGTAGCCGTTGATCAACTGCAAGGCCGGAGCCAGTGCACGCATCTTGCCGAACATCTGCGCATCGGCCCGCTCACCGCCCGACATCAATACACGCAAGCCGGCAAGGGCTGGCCCTATCAGGCCCACGTACTGGTTGAAGACCGACGTGGTCAGGAACAACACGCTGACCTCGGTACGTGCCAGAACATCCGCGAAACGGGGAGGATCCAGCAGGCATTCATGGTCGATAATGACCAGTCGCCCACCATTGAGCAGCGCGCCCCAGACCTCCATCGTGCTTGCATCGAATGCCGGATTGGAAGCGAACGCCAATCGGTCTTCAGGCCTGAACTGCACAAAACGGTTATTCAGGACCAGACGCGCAATGCCACGGTGCGGCACCACCACCCCTTTGGGCAGGCCGGTGGAACCTGAGGTGTACAGCACGTATGCCGCATCGTTGCCGTTTGTTTCGACATCGCACTCAAGGGCTGCCCCCAGCGGTGCCGTCACGTCCAGCCAGCGAATCCCTTCCGGCATCGGCGTATCGGCGGTGCCCAGGGTCAATACAGCGGCGCTGTCCTCGATAATCAGACGCAGGCGCTCCTCGGGGGCCTGACGATCAAGCGGCACATAGATGGCGCCGCATTTGAGAATGGCAAGGGCACTGACCAGCCAGTCCAGAGACCGGCTCAGCAACATGGCGACACGCTCGCCCGGCCTGACACCTTCATGCCAGAGCTGACCGGCCAGCCGCTGTGCCTGATCGTCGAGAGCCCGATATGAGGTCTGGACGCCATCGTGTTCCACGGCAATAGCCAACGGATTCAAACGCGCCTGCGCCTCGAACAGGCGATGCACCGGCTGATCCGCAGGGTAGTCAGCATGGGTATCGTTGAACTCCAGCAATACCTGATGACGCTCGGCCATCGGCAAGACCTGCAATTCGTGAACGGGCTTGTCCGGGGTACGCTCCAGCGCCTCGACCAGGCTGTACAACGCCCGATTCATGTAGGCACAGATGCGTTCTGCTCCGGCCTGAGGCACGGCCTGGGCGGTCAGCACAAAAGCGTCGACCATATCGTCCACGTTCAACGCGACCGGATAGTTGCTCCACTCCTCCCCGCCCAATCCTTGAATACCGTCCCATGCCGCCTGTGCCTGGGCATCGACCTGCACGCCACTGTGACGATAGTTGAGCAAGGCGCTGAACAATGGCGCGGGGGCTTCGATCCCGCTGCAACGCTGGGCAAGCGCCAGTGAGGCGTGCTCATGGGCCAGCAGAGCCGCCAGTGAGGCATGGGTTGAGCGCACTGCATCTCTTGCGCTCTGGCCAGAGATATCGATGCGGATCGGCAAGGTATTGATAAACATGCCCAGAGCACGATCGGCACCCTCACCGCCCTGCATGCGGCCCATCAACAAGGTGCCGAACACGACATCTTCGCGACCGCTGACCAGGCTAAGCACCTGTGCCCAGGCCAGATGATGCAGGCTGGCCGGGCTAACGCCCAGTTGCCGGGCGCTGGTACGCAGCCTTTGCCCAAGCCCCTCGTCCAGCACCAGCCGGAACTGCTCGATACCGTTGCCGTCCATCTGCACATCATGCAGGCCGAATGGCAGCGTCGATGTACTGACATCACCGAGCATTTGCGTAAAGAACGCATCGTGCGTCTGCGCCTCAGTGCCCAGCCTGGCCTGCGCAACATAGTTGCGATAAGGCACCGCAGCGCCCAGTTGCGCCTCCTGCCCCGTGAGGAATGCCTGCATTTCAGCCTGCAAGACATCCAGAGCGGTATGGTCCAGTGCAATGTGATGGAACAGCAGAATGCCGACCCAGCGATCCTGCTCATTGTCGTAGGCGTAGGCCAGATGCAGCAGCGGTGCCTGACGTACGTCCATGCGGTAATGACGCGGGTCGAAATGCTCGCGCAAACGGGTTTCCAGCGCGCCATGGCTTGGGTCCAGCGTCACCACCTCGATAGGCAGCGGTGCATCGCGCAATACCACTTGCACAGGCTCGCTCAGACCTTCCCAGAAAATCGCCGTACGCAGGATGTCATGCCGCCCGATCACACCGCGCAACGCGGAGATAAAGGCATCCAGCCGCTCCTGATCCTCGAAGGTGAATACCGCCTGCTGCAAGTAGGAGTCACCGAGCCCGGCAGCCAGGTGGTGATAGAGAATGCCTTCCTGCAACGGCGCCAGCGGGTAGATATCCTGAATGTTCGCCACACCGCCGGGAACCGAAGCAGCCAGCCGGTCGATTTCGTCCTGAGTCAGATCGATCAGCGGCAACATCTCAGGCGTAATCCGTTCACATCCCTGAGCCGCGATCAGATTGGCGGGCACTGTCACTTCATGATCGCTGCCGACCGCCTGAGCCAGTGCAGCCAGTGTCGGCTGGCCAAACAGAACGCGAACATCAGCACTCAGCCCGACCTGACGCATGCGCTCGATCAGCGTGACAGCCAGCAGCGAGTGACCGCCCAGTTCAAAGAAGTGATCAAAACGACCTACTTGCTCCACATGCAGCAGCTCCGACCAGATTTCGGCCAGCATGACCTCCACCGCACCTTGAGGTGCTTCATAGCTGCGGTTGGCAATGCTGTCGCGATCCGGCGCGGGCAAGCGCTTGCGATCCAGCTTGCCATTGGCGCTCAGCGGCAGGCTGGCAAGTTTCACATAAGCGGCAGGCACCATGTACTCAGGCAACAGGCCCGACAGATAGCCACGCAGACTTTCGACTTCCAGATCCTGCTGTGCGGTGTAATAGGCAACCAGCCGCTTGTCACCCGGCGTGTCTTCACGCGCGATGACCACCGCTTCCAGAATGTCCGGATGAGTACCCAGACGTGCGGCCACTTCACCCAGTTCGATGCGGAAACCGCGTATTTTCACCTGGTCGTCATTGCGGCCCAGATAAATCAGCGTGCCATCGGCCAGGAAACGACCCAGGTCACCGGTGCGGTACATACGTGCCGTCGGGTCACTGCTGAACGGATCACGAAGGAAACGTTCGGCGGTCAGCTCCGGACGGCCCAGATAGCCCCGCGCCACTTGAATGCCGGCAATGTAGATCTCGCCCGCACTGCCCAGCGGCACCGGTTGAGCGATGCTGTCGAGCAGATAGATACCGGTATTGGCCACCGGTTTGCCAATCGGCGTGTTATCCGGGGTTTCAAGACCGCTGCAATCCCAGGCCGTGACGTCCACGGCAGCTTCGGTCGGGCCGTACAGGTTGTACAGAACGGCACCGGTCGGTTGTGCCTTGAAGCGCCTGACCAGATGCCCCGGCAACGCTTCACCGCTGCACATCACACGGGTCAGGCTATGGCAGCGTTCCAGGTTGCCGTGAGCCAGGAAGACTTCCAGCATCGAAGGTACGAAGTGCAGGGTCGTCACACCCAGGGCCTGAATCGTGTCGCACAGGTAGGCTGGCTCACGATGACCACCCGGACGCGCCATCACCAGACGGGCGCCGTTGAACAGTGGCCAGAAGAACTCCCATACCGATACATCGAAGCTGAACGGGGTTTTCTGGAGCACGACATCGGTTGCGTCCAGAACGTATTCATCCTGCATCCACAAGAGCCGGTTCACGACGCCAATATGTTCGTTCATCACGCCCTTGGGCTGGCCGGTGGAGCCGGAGGTATAGATGACATAGGCCAGATTCGAGGCGGTAAGGTTGGCAACCCGAGGGTTATCGCCAGGCTGACCGTCCAGTTCCTGGCCGTCGAGCATCAGCATCGGGCATTTGCAGTGTGGCAGGCTGTCACGCAAGGACAATTGGCCAAGCACCACGACCGGCGCGCTGTTCTCCAGCATATAGGCCAGTCGGTCCGCAGGATAATCCGGGTCCAGCGGTACATAACCGGCCCCGGCCTTGAGAATGCCCAGCAGGCCCGCAACCATATGCAGGCTGCGCTCCACACAGATGGCGATCCGATCCTCCACACCGACGCCCATGCCGATCAGGCGATGAGCGATACGGTTGGCCTGTGCGTTGAGCTGCGCATAGCTCCATGACGTGCCCTCGAACGTCAAGGCCGTTGCATCCGGCGTCCTCGCTACCTGGTCTTCAAACAAGCCGTGCAGCGTCAGGCCTTGCGGATAGTCCACGGCTGTCGCGTTGAATGTTTCGAGTAATAGCCGACGCTCATCGGCCTGAACCAGCGGAATATGGGTCGCGACTGCATGGCTGTCAGCGACCATGCCACGCAATACAGCTTCCAGATAACCCAGATGGCGCTCGATGGTGTCCCGGTCAAACAGCGCGGTTGCATACTCCAGCGAGCCATACAGGCGTCCGCCGACTTCCGCCATGTCCAGCAGCACATCGAACTTGGCGCTGCGACTGCTGGCATTCACGCCCTGCAGGTTCATATCGCCAAGGGCCAGGTCCTCGCCTGCGCCGTTCTGCCAGGACAACATGGCCTGGAAGATCGGGCTGTGAGCCAGGCTGCGCACCGGATTGACCGCTTCCACCACCTGCTCGAACGGCAAGTCCTGATGAGCCTGTGCTTCAAGGGTGCGAGCCTTGACCTGTTGCAGCAACGTCTCGACCGTCGGCTCGGCAGACAAGTCCACTCGCAGTGCCAGGGTGTTGACGAACAGGCCGATCAAGCCTTCGACCTCGACCCGCGTGCGGTTGGCCACTGGCGTTCCGATCACCACATCATCCTGACTGGCCAGGCGGCCCAATACCGTGGCCCAGGCCGCAAGTACAGTCATGAACAAAGTGGTGCCCTGGCGCTGGCTCAAAGCCTTGAGCTGGTCGGTCAGTGCCTGATCCAGCGCCAGGCCGACGGCATTCCCCGAATAATCCTGTTGCGCAGGACGAGCACGGTCAGTAGGCAGGCTCAGCAGCGCCGGAGCCTCAGCCAGAGCCTGTTGCCAGTAACCGCTTTGCTGCTGCAACACCTCGGCGGTCAGCCAGCAGCGCTGCCACATTGCATAATCGGCGTATTGCAGCGCCAGGGCCGGCAGCGGATCGGCTTCACCGTTGCGCAGTGCTTCATAAAGAATGCCCAGTTCACGGGTGAAGATATCCGAGGACCAGCCATCTGCAATGATGTGGTGGAAAGTCACCAGCAAGACATGATCGTCGCTGGCCATGCGTACCAGTCGGCCACGAACCAACGGACCTTTGCTCAGATCGAACGGTGCCCGTGCCTCGTCGGTAACCAGCAGCGCCAGGCTCTGTTCGGCAGTCGGCTGCCCGTCCAGTGCCTGCAAGCGCAGCTCGAAGCCGATATCCGACGGCGCAATACGCTGTTCGGCATCCTGCCCCGGCAACTGGACAAAAGTGGTGCGCAGCGACTCGTGACGGGCCACGATCATGTCCAGCGCACTCTGCAGTGCATTCGCATCCAGCTCGCCACGCAGACGCAGGCCGGCCGGAATGTGATAGGCCGGGTTGTCGCCTTCAAGACGCGCCAGGAACCAGAGTCGCTGTTGTGCGAACGAAAGCGGCAAGGCCTGATCACGGGAAACCGCAATCACGGAAGGCTGCGAACTGCGCGCTGCCTGCGCCAGTCCCCTGGCCATGGCTTCAAGGACAGGATGGGCGAAAACATCCATCAAGCGCAACTCAGCCCCCAGTCGCTGCCGTACATGGGCAATCAGCCGCATGGCCAGCAAGGAATGCCCGCCCAGTTCAAAGAAGTGGTCGTTGCGCCCCACCCGCTCCACATCGAGCAATTGTTGCCAGACCTGAGCCAGAGCGGTTTCGGTCGCGCCTTGCGGCGGCTCGTGGATCCGGCTGGCAAAGGCCTCACCTTCCGGTGCCGGGAGCGCCTTGCGGTCCAGCTTGCGGTTCGGCGTCAGTGGCATGGCTTCAAGCATCACAAAGGCGCTGGGCAACATGTACTCGGCCAGTTGTGGCGCGAGGGATTCACGCAGCACACCAGCAGTCAGTGTCTGCCCGGCATGAGGCACCACATAGGCAACCAGACGTTTCTCGCCCGGTACGTCCTCACGGGCAATGACCACGGCTTCCTTGACCCCGGCACAGTCGCCGAGACGGGTTTCGATTTCCCCCAGTTCGATACGGAACCCTCGCACCTTGACCTGGAAGTCGTTGCGGCCCAGGTATTCGAGACTGCCGTCTGCCAGGTAACGCGCCAGATCGCCGGTCCTGTACATGCGCGCATCCGGTTCGTCGCTGAAAGGATCGACCAGGAAACGCTCGGCGTTTACTTTCTCAAGGTTCAGATAACCGCGTGCCACGCCGTCGCCACCGATGTACATCTCGCCCGCGACACCGGCTGGAACCGGCTGCTGCCGGGCGTCGAGCAGGTAAATGCGGGTATTGGCCATCGGTTTGCCGATGGTGACGTTGTGACTGGCGCCGGTGCCGTCCACGTAAACGGCAGTACAGGACACCGTCGCCTCTGTCGGGCCGTAGGTATTGATCAATTGGGTATGGGCCGGGCGCAACGCCTGCCACCATTGCAGTTTCTGGGCCGACAGGGCATCGCCGGTGACGTTGATCAGGCGCACGCCCGCCAGTGCCTTGGCAGCCAGCGCTGGCTGATGGTGCCAATCACCCACCAGGGTGTGCCAGTGCGCGGCAGTCATATGCAGCATGCTCGGGGCTTCGTCTGCCAGACCTTCGCTACCAAAGATGTCCCGAGTGGGAACCAGAGTCGCGCCAGCCAGCAATGCCGGGAAAACCTCTTCCACCGACAGATCGAAGTTAAGGGAGTTTTGCTGCAGCACCGAATCCTCGGCTGTCAGCTCGAAAAGCCGGGCCGCGTCGAGGCTGTAGTTGACCAGCCCGCGATGCTCGATCATCACGCCCTTGGGATTGCCGGTGGAACCGGAGGTATAGATCACATAGGCCAGGTGGCGGGCGTTCAAGCCTTTGACGTCCGGGTTGTGCTCCTCGCCTGCCAGAGCGCTGTCCAGAGCCACCACCGGAATGCTCAGTTCCGGTAGCGAACGGTCCAGCCCGCGATGGCTCAAGACCGCCTTGGGCTGGCTGTCCTGCAACATGAATTGAAGGCGATCCGCCGGATAGGCCGGATCGAGCGGCACATAGGCTCCGCCGACCTTGAGCACGCCCAGCAGGCCGACCAGCATGTCGATGCCGCGCTCCACACAGATCGCCACCCGATCATCCGGGCCGATGCCCATGCCGATCAATGTGTGTGCCAGGCGGTTGGCCCGCAGGTTCAGTTGCGCATAACTCAGGCGCTCGCCTTCGCACACCACCGCAATGGCATCCGGCCGGGCAGCCACCCGCTCCTCGAACATGCGGTGAGCGGTGCTGGTTTGCGGATAGGCAGTCCGGGTGCGGTTCAAGTCGCTCAGCAGGCGCTGACGCTCTTCGGCATCCAGCAATTCAATTCTGGTGATCGCAGTACCATCACCCGACACCAGACCGCGCAGGACATTTTCAAAATAGCGGGTGTAACGGCGCACAGTGGCTTCACCAAACAGTGCAGTGGCGTACTCCAGACTGCCGACCAGTTGGCCCTGCAACTCGCTCAGGTCCAGAGAAAGGTCGAACTTGGACACGGTATTGGCAATGCCAATGCCTTCCAGAGCCAGGCCATCGAGTGTCAGGGCAGCGCCACCGGTGTCCTGCCAGCTCAACATCGCCTGGAACACTGGGCTGTGCGACAGGCTGCGTACCGGTTTGACCACTTCCACCACTTGCTCGAATGGCAGGTCCTGATGGGCCTGGGCACTCAGGACCCGATCCTTGACCCGCGCCAGCAGTGTGCCGACATCCGGGTCGTCCGAAACGTCGATACGCACGGCCAGTGTGTTGACGAAAAAGCCGATCAAAGGCTCGACTTCAGCACGCATGCGGTTGGCCATTGGTGAGCCGATCACCACGTCGTCCTGCCCGCTAAGCCGGCTCAGCAATACCGCCCAGGCAGCCATGACCGTCATGTACAACGTTGTGCCGTGGCGCTGGCTCAAGGCTTTCAAGTCCTGGGTCAGGGCTGCATCGAGCACGATGCCCAGGGTCGCACCGGCATAATCCTGTTGTGCCGGGCGTGGTTTGTCGGTGGGCAGCGCCAGCAATGCGGGAGCATCGGCCAGGGTTTGCTGCCAGTAACGGCTTTGCGCTTCCAGTACTTCGCCACTGAGCCAGCGGCGCTGCCAGACGGCATAATCGGCGTACTGAACGCTCAGTGGCGGCAGCGGATCTTCCAGTCCTTGTCTGAACGCTTCATACAATTCGGTCAGCTCACGGGTCAGCACGCCAAGGGACCAACCGTCTGAGACGATATGGTGAACAGTCACCAACAAGGCATGATCCTCGGCATCCAGACGCACCAGACGTCCGCGGATCAAGGGGCCGGTGGCAAGGTCGAACGGTGCCAGCGCTTCTTCCTGAGCCATGGCGAGCAATTGTTGCTCACGGTCGTTACTGGCTTGCAGGTTGAAACGAGTCAACGCGAATCCGCTGTCGACTGGCTCAATCAGTTGCACAGGTTCCTGATCCTCACGAACGGCGAATCGAGTACGCAAGGCTTCATGGCGAGCCAGAATGCGCTCCAGTGCCCGTTGCAGTGCGCTTTCATCGAGAGGCCCGCGCAGGCGCAGGCCGGCCGGCATGTTGTACGCCGTGCTGCCACCCTCCATTTGCGCCAGGAACCACAGGCGCTGCTGGGCAAAGGACAAGGGCAGATCCTCGTCGCGGGGCACTCTGACGATATCCGGCAACGTGCTGCGACCTGCCTGTGCCAGCAGCCCGGCGAGAGCTGACAGCTCCGAATGAGTGAACAGCTCGGCCAGGCTCAGCTCGACACCAAGGCGCAGCCTAACCTGGGAAATCAGGCGAATGGCGAGCAATGAATGCCCACCCAGATCGAAGAAACGGTCAAAGCGTCCGACCTTCTCGACCCCGAGCAATTCCTGCCAGAGCTGGGCCAGCGCCACTTCGATTTCGCCTTGAGGCGCTTCGTAGCCCTGACTGACCAGCGCCTGCAGGTCCGGTGCAGGCAGCGCCTTGCGATCCAGCTTGCCATTGGGCGTCAACGGCAGCGATTGCAGAACAACATAAGCCACCGGAACCATATATTCGGGTAACTGAGCCAGCAGGTATTCACGCAGATCCTCGATATCCACATCTTCGATGCTGGCGGTGAAATAGGCCACCAGACGCTTGTCGCCCGGCACATCCTCACGGGCCATGACTACAGCCTCTTTAACCGAGGCATGGCGGGCCAGCCGGGCCTCGATCTCGCCCAGTTCGATACGGAAACCACGGATCTTGACCTGATCGTCGTTACGGCCCAGGTATTCGATATTGCCATCTGCCAGCCAGCGACCCAGGTCGCCAGTGCGGTACATGCGGGCACCAGCGTTGAATGGATCCTCAAGGAAGCGCTCGGCGGTCAGGTCATCGCGATTCAAGTAACCGCGAGCCACACCCGCACCGCCGATATAGATTTCGCCTGGAACACCCAACGGCACCGGCTGGCGATGCTCATCCAGCAGATAGAACCGGGTATTGGCCACAGGCTTGCCGATATGGGCCGAGAAACCGTCTTCGCGGTCCATGGCCACCCAGCTTGAGTAAGTGGTGGTTTCCGAAGGTCCGTAAAGGTTGCACAGGCGTTTGACGCCAGTTTCAGCGAACAGCCTTTCAACCAGCGAACCTTTGAGTGCCTCACCTGCCACGTTGACGGTATGCACGCTCTGCCCCAGACCGCCCGATTCCAAGAGTGCTTTCAACGCTGAAGGCACGGTATTGATCAGCGTGACGTCATGCTCGCCGTCTTGCAGGGCCAGTACGTTCTTGACCACTTCAATGCTGCCGCCCGAAATCAGCGGTGCAAAACACTCGTAAACCGCAAGGTCGAAGTTCAACGAAGTCGAGAACAGGGTCCTGGCCAGGACTTCTGGCTCAAACGCCTGCTGAGCCCAGGTCAGGAAGTTGACCGTATTGCGGTGCTCGATCATCACCCCTTTGGGCAAACCAGTGGAGCCCGAGGTATAGATCACATAAGCCAGATGGCTGGAATTGAGGCCAGGCACCTGTGGGTTGGCAGCCGGCTCAGTGAGCCAGTTGCCCCGATCCAGTTCGATGACCGGTGCCGAAGACGTGGCCAGCAATTCATGACTCGCGGCATGGGCCAGAATGGCCGTTGGCGCACTGTCCTGCAGCATGTAGGCAATCCGATCCACCGGATAGGCCGGGTCCAGCGGCACATAGGCGCCGCCCGCCTTGAGAATCGCCAGCAGGCCGACCACCATATCGACGCCACGCTGAACACAGATCCCCACTCGCGAATCCGGCTGCACGCCCTGATTGCGCAGGTGGTGAGCCAGTCGGTTGGCGCGTTCGTTAAGGGTTTGGTAGCTCAGGCGCTCATTGCCATGTACCAGCGCAATGGCCTGCGGTGTACGTTCGACCTGGGCCTCGAACAGGCCGTGAATGGTCTGCGTTTCCGGATACGGCGCCTCAGTGTCATTGAATGTAACCAGCAACTGAGTGCGCTCGGCCTCGGACAAGACAGAAAGACGATTCAGATGAGTATGCGGCGCGTCTTCCAGAGCCGTGACCAGGCTCGACAATGCCGTCTGCATGAAATCACAGGTGCGTTGTGCGCCAATGGCCGCCACCGCCTGGGCAGTCAGCATGAATGAGTCACCCAGATCATCGACGTTCAGGGTCAGCGGATAGTTGGTGCGTTCCTCCATGGACAGGGTCTGGATACCGGCCCACGCCGCTACGGCTTCGGGTGCGGCAGCCTGACCTGCGCTGTGGCGATAGTTGAGCAACGTGCTGAACAGCGGCAGCGCGGAAGGCACGCCACTGCAACGCTGGGCCAGAGACAATGAAGCATGTTCATGGCCGAGCAATGCCGACAGCTTTTGATGCGTGGCACGCACACCGGCCTCGACACCCTGAACACCCACATCGATACGCAGCGGCAGCGTATTGATAAACATGCCCAGCGCCCGATCCGTACCGGCAGCGCCGCTCATTCGGCCCATCAGCACCGTCCCGAACACCACCTCTTCACGCCCGGCAAGCCGGCCCACCACCTGCGCCCACGCCAGATGCACCAGGCTCGCGGCACTGGCTCCCAGACGGCGGGCCTGAATGAGCAGACGCTGGCTCAAATCAGCATCCACTAGCTGATGCACTTCTTCGATACCACTGCCATCGCCCTGCACATCCTGCAACCCCAATGGCAGTGTCGGCTCGTCGATATCGCCCAGCATCTCGCGGAAGAAGGCTTCATGCTCTTCACGGCTGACGCCCAGACGGGCATTTGCCACATGATTGCGATAAGGCACAGCAACAGGCAGTAGCCCGGACTGACCGGTGAGGCTGGCCTGCATTTCCTGAACCACGACCTCCAGGGCGGTATGGTCAAGGGCCATATGGTGGAACAACAGCATGCCGACCCAGCGGTCATTGGCCGGATCAGCGGCACAGGCAAGGCGCATCAGCGGAGCACGGGAAACATCGAGGCGATAGTGACGCGGGTCAAAGCGCTGTTGCAGTTGCTCCAGCACATCTTCACTACCCTGCGCCATCACAACTTCTTCGACTTCCAGAGTTGCCGTGCGCCAGACCACCTGAACCGGCTCGCTCAGGCTTTCCCAGACCACGGCGGTACGCAGAATATCGTTACGATCCACGACGCTCTGCAAGGCACGGGCAAAGCTGTCCAGATGTTGCTGGCTCTCGAAACTGAACTGCACCTGCAACACATAGGGATCGCCTTCGGCGGCTGCCAGATGGTGATACAAGATCCCCTCCTGCAACGGAGCCAGGGCATAGATATCCTGCACATTGGCAACACCACCCGGCACACTGGCGACCACGCGGTCGATAGCGTCCTGATCCAGATCCGCCAGCGGCAGCATATCCGGGGTAATCCGCTCGCAACCTTCGGTAATCAGATTGGCTGGCACCACTATTTCTGTCTGCCCGCCGACTGCTGCGGCCAGCGCCGCCAGAGTCGGCTGGCCAAACAGCACACGAACATCGGCGCTGAGGTTCTGCTGACGCATGCGCTCGATCAGCTTCACTGCCAACAGGGAATGGCCGCCCAGCTCGAAGAAGTGGTCATGACGACCTACTTGCTCAACATCCAGCAGTTCTTGCCAGAGTTGGGCGATGATCACTTCGACTTCGCCTTGGGGCGTTTCATAGGCACGGCTGGCCAGTGCCGACTGGTCCGGCGCTGGCAAGGCCTTGCGGTCCAGCTTGCCATTGGTGGTCAGTGGCAAGGCTTCCAGCGTGACAAAGGCGCTTGGCAGCATATGCTCGGCCAGGGTTTGCAATAGCTGGTCACGCAACTCGGCGGCAGAAGGCGTCGCGCCCTCTTCAGGAATCACATAAGCGACCAGACGCTTGTCGCCTGGAATGTCTTCCCGAGCGATAACCACGGCTTCACGCACGCCCTTGCAGGCTGCAAGTTGGGCTTCAACTTCACCCAGCTCAATACGGAAACCACGAATCTTCACCTGATCGTCGTTACGACCCAGATAATCCAGGCTGCCCTCGGCGGTCCAGCGGGCCAGGTCGCCAGTACGATACAGGCGTGCATTCTTGGTCGAGCTGAAAGGATCGGCTATAAACCGCTCTTCATTCAGTTCAGGACGGTTCAGGTAACCACGCGCTACGCCCGCGCCACCCACATACAATTCACCCACAACACCGACCGGCACTGGCTCGCGATTGGCATCCAGCACATAGGTCTGCAAATCCGGAATCCGCACACCAATCGGGCTGACGCCAGCCTGCAAGGCATCGGCAGCCTGCAAGGCACGATACGTCACATGCACCGTGGTTTCGGTGATGCCATACATATTCACCAGTTGGGTTCCGGCGTTAACCGGCCTTGCGTACCAAGGCTTGAGTATCCCGGTTTCCAGCGCTTCGCCACCAAAGATCACCTGACGCAATGAATGCGCCTGATGGCTTTCACCCTGGGCAGCAATCAACTGGCGGAAGGCACTTGGCGTCTGGTTGAGCACCGTGACGCCAGCCTCACAGATCAAGGCATAGCATTCCTGCGGGGAACGGCTGACCAGTTGCGGCACGATCAGCAGTTCCCCGCCATGTATCAGCGCGCCCCAGATTTCCCAGACCGAGAAGTCGAAGGCAAAGGAATGGAACAGCGCCCAGGTATCAGTCGGGCCAAAGTCGAACCATGCCTGAGTGGCCGTGAACAGACGGGCCACGTTGCGGTGCTCGATCTGCACACCTTTCGGCAAACCGGTGGAACCCGAGGTGTAGATCACATAGGCCAGATGTGAGGCCGTCAGCCCTGAAACCTGCGGATTCGAGACGGATTGCTCCTGCAAGCGGGCATCGTCCAGATGGATGACAGGCACCGACACACCCGACAACACATCTGCCGTGGCCTGCTGAACCAGCACCGCCAGTGGTGCGCTGTCATTGAGCAGGTAAGTCAGGCGCTCGGCGGGATAAGCCGGGTCCAGCGGCACATAACCTGCCCCGGCCTTGAGAATCCCCAGCAGACCGATGATCATTTCCAGACCACGTTCGACGCAGATCGCTACACGATCATCCGGGCCGATGCCCTGCTCCATCAGGCGATGGGCAACCTGGTTGGCTTGTGTGTTGAGCTCGCCATAGCTCAACTGGCGACCTTCAAAGTGAATCGCCGTGGCTGACGGTTGTTTTGCAGCCCACGCCTCGAAAGCACGATGTATCAACAGGTCATCGGCAAAGGTCGAGTCATTGGCATTCCACCCGTGCAGCAATTGCTCACGCTCACTGCGAGGCAGAATCGACAGGCTGTTGAGCGACGTTTGCGGCGCCTGCTCCAGCGCATCGATCAACTGATGCATCACGCGCTGCATATAGCCACAGACACGCTCGGCACCTATTTGCGCTTCAGCCATCACCGTCAGGTTGAAGCCTTCGCCCAGATCGTCTACGGACAAGGTCAGCGGATAGTTGGTGCGTTCTTCCCCGGACAACGCCTGGATACCTTCCCAGGCCGCGACACTGGAATCACCGGTATGGTTTTCCAGATGACGGTAATTGAGCAATGAGCTGAACAGCGGTGTAGGCGCTTCGACTCCGCTGCAACGCTGGGCAAGCACCAGCGAGGCGTGTTCGTGGCCCAACAGTGCAGTCAGATTGGCATGGGTTTTCCTGACGCCGTTGCTGACGTGCTGATCCCCAAGGTCAACGCGCAACGGCAAGGTATTGATAAACATGCCCAGCGCCCGGTCGGCACCTGCGCCGCCCTGCATGCGGCCCAGCAGGACCGTGCCGAACACCACTTCATCACGCCCCGACAAGGCGCCCAGCACCCGGGCCCAGCCCAGGTGATACAGGCTGGCAGCACCGACACCCAGCTTGCGAGCCTGAACTCGCAACCGCTGGCCAAGGGAAGCATCCACCACCTGGCGGACTTCCTGAATGCCTTGTCCGTCCCCTTGCACGTCATGCAGCCCGAACGGCAGGGTCGGCTCATCGATATCGCCCAGCATCTCGCGGAAAAACGCTTCATGGGCTTCACGACTGACACCCAGCCGCGCCTGCGCCACGTAGTTGCGATAAGGCACCGAAGCGGGAAGCCTCTCACCGAGGCCGCACATGAAGGCTTCGATTTCCGAAGTCAGGATACCCAGCGACGTGGCATCGTCGACCATATGGTGGAACAACAGCATGCCCAGCCAGCGATTATTGGCTGGATCATGGGCATAACCGATACGCATCATCGGTGCCTGGCGAATATCCAGTCGATAATGACGCGGGTCCAGGGCTTCACGCAGTTGATCGGCGATATCACCCGCAGCAGGATCGAGACGAACCTCCTCCACCGCCAGTTCTGCATGACGCCAGACCACCTGTACCGGTTCGTCCAGCCGCTCCCAGAGCACACCGGTGCGCAGGATATCGTGCCGTGAAACCACGGCCTGCAAGGCAGCGGCGAATTGCTGGAGCCGTTGCAGACCATCAAAACTGAACAGCGCATATTGCAGGTACGGATCGCCTTCGGCGGCTGCCAGGTGGTGATAAAGAATCCCCTCCTGCAAAGGTGCCAGTGCGTAGATATCCTGAATATTGGCAATACCGCCCGGCACACTGGCGACCACGCGGTCGATAGCATCCTGATCCAGATCCGCCAGCGGCAGCATATCCGGGGTAATCCGCTCGCAACCTTCGGTAATCAGATTGGCAGGTACCAGAATTTCCGTCTGCCCGCCGACTGCTGCGGCCAGCGCTGCCAGAGTCGGTTGGCCAAACAGCACGCGAACGTCGGCACTGAGATCCTGCTGACGCATGCGCTCGATCAGCTTCACCGCCAGCAGCGAATGGCCGCCCAACTCAAAGAAGTGGTCATGACGACCTACTTGCTCAACATCCAGCAGTTCCTGCCAGAGTTGGGCGATGATCACTTCGACTTCGCCTTGGGGCGCTTCATAGGCTCGGCTTGCCAGTGCCGACTGGTCTGGCGCAGGCAAGGCCTTGCGATCCAGCTTGCCGTTGGTGGTCAGTGGCAGCGACTCAAGCGTCACAAAAGCGCTTGGCAGCATATGCTCGGCCAGGGTTTGCAACAGTTGGTCACGCAACTCGGCGGCGGACGGTGCTGCGCCCTCTTCTGCGATCACATAAGCCACGAGGCGCTTGTCGCCTGGAATGTCTTCGCGAGCGATAACGACTGCTTCACGTACGCCGGTACTGGCAGCAAGCTGTGCCTCGACTTCACCCAACTCGATACGGAAACCACGAATCTTCACCTGATCGTCGTTACGGCCCAGGTAATCCAGGCTGCCCTCGGCGGTCCAGCGGGCAAGGTCGCCAGTGCGATACAGGCGCGCTCCGGGACGCTGGCTGAAAGGATCGGCGATAAACCGTTCTTCATTCAGTTCAGGGCGGTTCAGGTAACCTCTCGCCACACCGGCGCCGCCGACATACAGCTCACCCACAACACCGACCGGCACTGGCTCACGATTGGCATCCAGCACATAGGTCTGCAAATCCGGAATCCGTACACCAATCGGGCTGACGCCAGCCTGCAAGGCATCGGCAGCCTGCAAGGCACGATACGTCACATGCACCGTGGTTTCGGTGATGCCATACATATTCACCAGTTGGGTTCCGGCGTTTACCGGCCTTGCGTACCAAGGCTTGAGTATTCCGGTTTCCAGCGCTTCGCCACCAAAGATCACCTGACGCAATGAATGCGCCTGATGACTTTCGCCCTGGGCGGCAATCAACTGACGGAAAGCGCTTGGTGTCTGGTTGAGCACAGTCACGCCAGCTTCACAGATCAAGGCATAGCATTCCTGCGGCGAGCGGCTGACCAGTTGCGGCACGATCAGCAGTTCTCCGCCATGTATCAGCGCGCCCCAGATTTCCCAGACCGAGAAGTCGAAGGCAAAGGAATGGAACAGCGCCCAGATATCAGTCGGGCCAAAGTCGAACCATGCCTGAGTGGCCGTGAACAGACGGGCTACGTTGCGGTGCTCGATCTGAACGCCCTTCGGCAGGCCAGTCGAGCCTGAGGTGTAGATCACATAAGCCAGGTGCGAAGACGTCAGCCCTGAAACCTGCGGATTCGAGACGGATTGCTCCTGCAAGCGGGCATCGTCCAGATGGATGACAGGCACCGACACACCCGACAGCACATCTGCCGTGGCCTGCTGAACCAGCACCGCCAGTGGCTCGCTGTCCTTGAGCAGGTACGCCAGACGTTCCGCCGGATAGGCCGGATCCAGCGGCACATATCCTGCCCCGGCCTTGAGAATCCCCAGCAGGCCGATGATCATTTCCAGGCCACGTTCGACGCAGATCGCGACCCGATCATCCGGGCCGATGCCTTGTTCGATCAGGCGATGGGCCACCTGATTGGCACGGGCATTGAGTTCGCCATAGCTCAACCAGTGGCCCTCGAAACGAATCGCCGTGGCCGACGGTTGTTTTGCAGCCCACGCCTCGAAAGCACGATGAATCAACTGGTCATCGGCAAAGGTCGCGTCACTGGCGTTCCACTGATACAGCAGTTGCTCACGCTCGCTGCCCGGCAGAATCGACAGGTTGCTCAACGGCGTTTGCGGTGCCTGCTCCAGTGCATCGGTCAACTGCTCCAGCGCGACCTGCACATAGTCACAGACTCGACGGGCACCGATGGTTTCCAGTGCCAGCACCGTAAAGTGGAAACCTTCGCCCAAGTCATCGACGTTCAGGGTCAGCGGATAGTTGGTGCGCTCGTCACCGCCCAGGGTCTGCATGCCTTCCCAGGCATTCAGGCTCTCCTGAGTAACAACGGCATTACTGTGCCGGTAATTGAGCAGCGCACTGAACAACGGAGTGGTGGCTGCCACGCCGCTGCAACGCTGGGCCAACGCCAGAGACGCATGCTCGTGGACCAGCAGCCCGGTGAGTCGGCCATGGGCCTCGCTTACCGCCTGACGCACACTGTTGCGGTCCAGGCTGACCCGCAATGGCAAGGTATTGATAAACATGCCCAAGGCACGGTCGGCACCCTCGCCGCCTTGCATCCGGCCCAGAAGTACAGTGCCGAACACCACATCGTCGGTGGCCGACACCTTGCCCAGTACCAGCGCCCAGGCCAGATGCACCAGGCTGGCAGCGCTGACGCCCAATTGGCGGGCCTGTTGCCGTAAACGATTGCAGACCTGTATATCCAGCGGCGCTCGCGCTTCCTCGATACCCTGACCGTCGCCCTGAACATCATGCACACCAAATGGCAGGGTCGGCTCGCTGATATCGCCCAGCATCTCGCGGAAGAACGCCTCATGGGCAGCCGGTTCTACACCCAGCCGGGCCTGGGCCACATAGTTGCGGTACGGCATTGCCGCGCCCAGTTGATCGGCAGTGCCCAGCAGGAAAGCCTGCATTTCATGTTGCATCACTTCCAGCGCGGTATGGTCCAGCGCCAGGTGATGGAACAGCAACGTGGCAACCCAGCGGTTCTGCTCCTTGTCCTCGGCGCAAGCCAGGTGCAGCAATGGCGCACGGGTCAGGTCGAGACGATAGTGACGGGCGTCGAATTGTGCCGACAATTGCGTGGCGACCGGGCCATTGGCCGGATCAAGTTCGACGAATTGCGGTTGCAGCACGACATTGCGGCAGACCACCTGCACCGGCTCATCAAGTCCAGTCCAGTGCACGGCGGTGCGCAGGATATCGTGGCGATTGATGACCGATTGCAGTGCTCCGATAAAAGCGTCCAGACGTTCGCGACTATCAAAGGCGTACTGCGATTGCAGCACATAAGGGTCGCCAGCTTCGGCGGTCAGGTAGTGATAGAGAATCCCTTCCTGAAGCGGAGCCAGCGGGTAAATGTCCTGCACATTGGCTGCGCCACCCGGCACTGCCGCCAGAACCCGCTCCAGCGAAGCTTCGCTGATGTCCAGCAATGGCAGCATATCGGGGGTGATGTGTGTGCAGTCCGGCTCGATCAGGTTGGCTGGCACACGGATTTCAGTGCTGTTGCCCACTGCGGCGGCCAGTGCCATCAGCGTTGGCTGGCTGAACAGAACGCGCACATCGGCGCTGAGCCCCTGCTGGCGCATCTTCTCGATCAGCTTGACCGCCAGTAACGAATGGCCGCCCAGCTCGAAGAAGTGGTCGTGACGCCCTACGCGCTCGACCTTGAGCACATCGGCCCAGAGGTCGGCGAGCACCGACTCGACATGCCCCACAGGCGCTTCATACTCACGGCTGGCATAGGCCTGGGCATCGGGCACAGGCAATGCGCGACGGTCCAGCTTGCCGTTGGCGGTCAGCGGCAGGCTGTCCAGTACCACAAAGGCCACGGGCACCATGTAATCGGCCAGCGAAGCAGTCAATTCACGGCGCAACTCCTGCACTGACAGGCTCGCACCCGGCAGAGCGGTGACATAACCCACCAATTGCTTCGGCCCACGGGCTTCATCGCCGTCCGCATCCTGACGGGCCAGAACTACTGACTCCTTGACCCCGACGCATTGCGCCAGACGCGCTTCGATTTCCCCGATTTCGATCCGGAAACCACGGATCTTGACCTGATTGTCATTACGGCCACGGTATTCCACCGAACCGTCAGGCAGCCAGCAGGCCAGGTCGCCAGTGCGATACAGACGGGCGGCTGGGTCATTACTGAATGGATCTGCAACAAAAACCTGCTCAGTCAGCTCTGCACGGTTCAGATAACCCAGCGCTACGCCATCGCCGCCGATATACAGCTCGCCGGTAACACCCAGCGGCACCGGTTGCTGACGGGCATCTAGCACATACAACCGGGTATTGGCCAACGGCTTGCCGATGGGAATACTGCCCTCGCCCACGGCCTTGATTTCATGGGTTGCCGAGAACGTGGTCGCTTCGGTCGGGCCATAGCCATTGAGCAGGTGCTGAGGTGCGCCGTGTTTCAATACTTGACTGATAACGGCTGGATCCAGCACATCGCCGCCGACAATCAAGTAACGCAACTGGGCAAAGGCGTCGTAGAGGCCCGAGGCGTATTGATGAAACAGACCGGCCGTCATCCAGAGTACGCTGACCGACTGTTCCAGCAACAGAGCCCGGAACTCAGGCAGCGACAGCAAGATATCCTGATCGACGACCACAACACTGCCGCCATTGAGCAATGGAGCCCAAACGTCCAGGGTACTGGCGTCAAACGCCGGGTTCGAGGCAAATGCCACCCGATCCTGCGCGTTGAAATCGGCATAGCCGTTATTGATCACCAACCGGGCAATGGCGCGATGCGGGACCAGTACCCCTTTTGGCGTACCCGTGGAACCCGAGGTGTACATGATGTAGGCGGCACTTTCGCTGGAACAGGCCAGCTCCGGGTTATTACCGTGCTCATGAGTCAGATCAAGGCTGTCCAGATCAATGCGAGCAACGCCTTGCGGTATCACCAGATTGCTATGGGTCAGGACATGGCGAGCACCGCTGTCCTGCACCATAAAGGCCTGACGTTCCTGGGGCGCATTGATATCCAACGGCACATAAATGGCTGCGCACTTGATGATTGCCAGTTGCGCTACCAGCAGATCCAGCGAGCGTGGCAGCAGAATCGCAACCGCATCGCCTGCAATCACACCCTGGCCAATCAGATGATGAGCCAGACGATTGGCCCGGACATTCAGTTCGGCATAGGTCAGCGCCTGTTTGCCATGCACTGCGGCAATAGCTTGAGGCCGTTCGGCCACTTGCCTTTCAAACAAGGCCTGGACGGAGCTGTCGCGTGGATAGTCGCAGGCACTGTCGTTGAAGCCATGCAGCAGTTGTTCGCGCTCGGCTTGCGGCAATACGGCAATGGCGTGAAGTGCGGTATCCGGTTGGTACTCCAGTGCATCGATCAGGTTTGCCACCGCACACGCCAATGTGTCGCAAACCCGCTGTGCGCCGATCTCGGTCATTGCCAGTGCTGTGATGGCAAAGCCTGTGCCCAGATCATCCACGGAGAGGGTCAGCGGGTAGTTGGTGCGCTCTTCGTTGCTCAGGCTTTCGATACCGTCCCAGGCCGACAGTGCCTGATCGGAGGTGACGTCGGCTGAGCTATGACGGTAATTGAGCAAGGTATTGAACAGTGGAGCAGGTGCGGCCACGGCACTGCAACGCTGGGCCAGAGCCAATGAAGCATGCTCATGACCAAGCAACGCGGTAAGGCGCGCATGAGTGGATTTCACGCCTTCAACCACACTGCGGGCATCGATATCCACTCGCAGCGGCAAGGTATTGATAAACATGCCCAGGGCACGGTCTGAACCCTCGCCCCCTTGCATACGCCCCATCAGCACCGTACCGAAAACCACCTGATCGCGACCGCAAGCCGCACGGGCAACCAGTGCCCATGCCAGATGCAATACGCTGGCTGCACTGCTGCCCAGTTTCCGGGCCTGAGCCCGTACTCGCAGGCTCAGTTCGTCATCCAGAGCAATTCTGGCTTCCTCGATACCGCTCCCGTCGCCTCGCACGCCTGCCTGACCAAATGCCAGGGTCGATTCCTCGATATCACCGAGCTGACTGCGGAAGAAGGTTTCATGGTCCTGCTCGCTCAACCCCAGGCAGGCCTGGGCCACGTAATTGCGATAAGGCATGGCGGCGGGCAGCGAATCCCCTTCGCCCAGCATGAACGCCTGCATTTCATGACGTACCACCTCAAGTGCGGTGTGATCCAGCGCCATATGGTGGAACATCAGCAGCATGACCCAACGGCCGTTATTCTGATCAAAGGCGCAGGCCAGGCGCATCAGAGGTGCCAGCCCCAGATCAAGGCGGTGATGGTGGGTAGAGAATCGTTCACGAATCTGGATGGCAACGTCGCCGTCCACGGGATTCAGCTCAAGGGTGTCCACCACCAGTTGCGCCTGACGCCAGACCACTTGCACCGGGCTTTCCAGCCCTTCCCAGAATACCGAGGTGCGCAAGGTGTCATGCCGGTCAATAACCTTCTGCAAAGCCGTGGCAAAGGATTCGATACGTGCCTGATCCCTGACCGTAAAGGTCGCCTGAAGAACGTAAGGATCGCCCTGAGCGGCGGATACATGGTGATAAAGAATGCCCGCCTGCAACGGCGCCAGCGGATAGATATCCTGCACATTGGCTGCACCGCCCGGCACGCTGGCCACGATACGGTCCAGGGCCGGCTGGTCGAGGTTCACCAGCGGCAGAAGTTCAGGCGTAATGCGGGTGCAGCCCGGCCCGATCAGATTGGCCGGAACCACGACTTCGCGGTTATGGCCAACGGCAGCAGCCAGCGCGGCAACGGTTGGCTGACTGAACAGGATTCGCACATCGGCCGACAATCCCTTGCGACGCATGCGCTCGATCAGGGTGACAGCCAGCAACGAGTGACCGCCCAGCTCGAAGAAGTGGTCATGACGCCCTACACGCTCGACCTTGAGCACATCGGCCCAGATCTGCGCCAGGATGATTTCGGTTTCGCCTTGCGGAGCTTCATAGCCTCGGCTGATCAGGGCTTGCTGGTCTGGGGCAGGCAATGCCTTGCGATCCAGTTTGCCGTTTGGCGTCAGTGGCAGTTTCTCAAGATGAACGTAGGCTGCCGGGACCATGTATTCCGGTAACTGGCTTTGCAGATGAGTGCGCAAGGTTTCCAGATCGACTTCGGCAATGGTCGAGGTGAAATACGCCACCAGACGCTTGTCCCCCGGCACGTCTTCACGGGCCATGACCACCGCTTCTTTCACACTCTCATGGCGAGCCAGCCTGGCTTCGATCTCGCCCAGCTCAATCCGGAAACCACGAATCTTGACCTGATCGTCGTTACGGCCCAGATACTCGATATTGCCCTCCGCCAACCAGCGACCCAGGTCGCCAGTGCGATACATCCGCGCTCCGGCGTTGAATGGATCGTCAAGGAAGCGTTCGGCGGTCAGGTCATCGCGATTCAGATAACCGCGAGCCACGCCCGCACCGCCGATATAGATCTCGCCCGGAACACCCAGCGGTACCGGCTGGCGATGCTCATCCAGCAGATAGAACTGGGTGTTGACGACCGGCTTGCCGATATGGGCGGCAAAACCGTCTTCACGATCCATGGCCACCCAGCTTGAATAGGTGGTGGTTTCCGACGGGCCATAGAGGTTGCACAGGCGCTTGACGCCGGTTTCAGCGAATAACCTTTCAACCAGAGCCCCCTTGAGCGCTTCACCCGCTACGTTAACGGTATGCACGCCCTGCCCCAAGCCACCCGATTCCAGCAGCGCTTTCAGCGCCGAAGGCACAGTGTTGATCAACGTGATGTCATGTTCGCCTTCCTGCAGAGCCAGCACGTTCTTGACCACTTCAATGCTGCCGCCCGAAATCAGCGGTGCAAAGCACTCGTAAACCGCAAGGTCGAAGTTCAGCGAGGTCGAGAACAGGGTCCTGGCCAGGACTTCAGGCTCAAACGCCTGCTGTGCCCAGGTCAGGAAGTTGACCGTATTGCGATGCTCAATCATCACACCTTTGGGCAGACCGGTTGAGCCCGAGGTGTAGATCACATAAGCCAGATGAGCCGGCGTCAGGCCCTCGATAACCGGATTGGAAGCCGACTGGTTCTGCCAGGTGATCTCATCCAGATTGACCACAGCCACATCAGCAGCCGACAGCAACTCCAGAGTCGCAGTCTGTGCCAGTACCGCAGCAGGCGCGCTGTCCTGCAGCATGTAGGCGATACGTTCCAGCGGATAAGCCGGATCCAGCGGCACATAACCACCACCGGCTTTCATGATAGCCAGCAGCCCGACCACCATATCGATACCGCGTTCGACGCAGATCGCCACCCGCGAATCGGGCACAACGCCCTGGCTGCGCAAGTGATGGGCCAGTCGGTTGGCGCGCTGGTTCAGTTCGGCATAGATCAGATGTTCATGGCCATAAACCACGGCAACCGCATCCGGCGTACGTTCAACCTGAGCCTCGAACAGGCCATGCACGGTCTGATCAAGCGGGTACTCGGCGCTCGTATCGTTGAAACCCTGCAATAACTGTTCGCGTTCGGTTTCCGGCAAGACCGACAGGCTGCGCAGTGGTGCCTGTGGTGTCAGTTCCAGTGCTTCGACCAGTTGCAGCAAGGCCGCCTGCATATAGCCGCAGACACGCCGGGCATCCACACCTTCCTGAGCCAGCGCAGTCAGCAGCAGGTTATCGCCCAGATCGTCGACGTTCAGGGTCAGCGGATAGTTGGTTCGCTCTTCGCCGGACAGGCCTTCGATACCTTTCCAGGCCTGCAAGGCTTCCGGCGTGATGGTGCCCGCAGCGCTGTGGCGATAGTTGAGCAGTGCGCTGAATAACGGCATGGATGCTGGCACGCCGCTGCAACGCTGGGCCAGAGCCAGGGAGGCATGTTCGTGGCCGAGCAAGTCGGTCAGCCGTTCGTGGGCCGCCCTGACACCGGCGCGTACGCCCTGCTCACCTACTGCCAGGCGCAACGGCAGGGTGTTGATGAAAAGGCCGATGGCGCGATCCGTGCCTTCGCCGCCTTGCATGCGGCCCATCAGCACAGTGCCGAACACCACATCCTGCTTGCCGGCGATTGCTCCCAGCACCACGCCCCACGCCAGATGCACCAGGCTGGCCAGGCTCACGCCCAGATGACGAGCCTGGGCCCGCAGGCGTTGATCCAGACCTTCGGCCAGTGCCTGTTTTGCTTCTTCGACACCACCGCCGTCGCCCTGCACATTCTGCAAGCCGAAAGGCAGCGTCGGTTCATCGACCTCACCCAGCATGCCGCGAAAGAATGACTCGTGAGCTTCACGACTGACGCCCAGACGGGCCTGAGCTACATAGTTGCGATAGGCGATGGCTTCGCCCAGTTCCTGCTGACGCCCCAGCAGCCAGGCCTGCATCTCATGCTGGACCACTTCCAGCGCGGTATGGTCCAGCGCCAGGTGATGGAACAGCAGCAAGGCGACGCACCGCTGATTGGCCGTATCTTCGGCAAACAGGATGCGCAACAGTGGCGGCTGAGCCAGATCGAGACGGAAATGCCGTGGATCGAAGCGCGCCTGCAATTGCTCGGCGATATCGCCTTGCGTCGGGTCGAGGCTGACCTCCTCGACACTCAACTGTGCCTGACGGCAGACCACTTGCACCGGGCTGTCGAGGCCTTCCCAGAACACAGCAGTGCGCAGAATGTCATGACGATCGACAACGGCTTGCAGCGCCTGAACGAAATCACTCAGGCGACCGCGATCCGCCATGCCAAACAGCGTCTGCAACACATAGGGATCACCCTGTTCGGCCGCCAGATGGTGATAAAGAATGCCTTCCTGCAACGGAGCAAGAGCGTAGATGTCCTGAATATTGGCAAGACCACCCGGCACGCTGGCCACGATACGGTCGATGGACGTCTGATCCAGATCCGCCAGCGGCAGCATGGCGGGAGTGATGCGTTGGCTATCGATGCCAATGACGTTGGCCGGAACACTGATTTCATGACTCTCGCCGACCGCAGCAGCCAGTGCCGCCAGGGTCGGCTGACTGAACAGCACCCGCACATCGGCGCGCAGGCCCACCTGACGCATGCGCTCGATCAGGCTGACGGCAAGCAACGAGTGCCCGCCCAGTTCGAAGAAATGATCGAAGCGCCCCACTCGCTCTACCTTCAGTAACTGCGCCCAGAGCGTGGCAAGGGTTTCCTCGACCGGCCCCTGAGGCGCCTCATACTCGCGGCTGGCGAAGGCTTCAGCACCCGGTTCAGGCAAGGCGCGACGATCCAGTTTGCCGTTGGCCGTCAGCGGGAAGGCGTCAAGCATCACGAATGCAGCAGGCACCATGTACTCGGCCAGCGAGCCAAGCAATTCATCACGCAAGGCCTGGGCACTGAGTTCAACGCCCGCTTGCGCAATGACATAGGCCACCAGACGTTTCTGACCGGGTGTGTCCTGTTCGGCGCGGACCAGCACTGTGGCGTCGGCAACACCGGCACAGGTGCTCAGACGCGCTGATATTTCACCCAACTCGATCCGGAAACCACGAATCTTCACTTGATCGTCGTTACGCCCGCGGTACTCGATGCTGCCGTCAGGCCGCCAGCAACCCAGGTCGCCAGTACGGTAAAGCCTGGCGTCGGTGTCTGTGCCAAACGGATCGGGAATGAATTTTTCAAGGGTCAGGTCGGGACGGTTCAGATACCCCCTGGCAACTCCATCACCGCCGATGTACAGCTCTCCCGTCACACCCAGCGGCGCGGGCCGCAGATAAGCATCCAGTACATAAACCCGGCTATTGCCGATAGGTCGACCAATAGGAATGCTCGGCCCGTCGACCCGCTCGATCTCCCAGGTGGTGGAAAAGGTGGTCGCTTCGGTGGGTCCATAGCCATTGAGCAGGTGACGGGGCGCGCCATTTGCCAGGACCCGGGCAATCACCACGGGGTCGAGCACATCGCCGCCGACGATCAGATAACGCAACCGGGCAAATGCATCGCTCAGGCCCGATGCATATTGGTGAAACAGGCCAGCCGTCATCCACAGCACACTCACCGACTGCTCCAGCAGCAACCCGGCGAAATGCGCCCTCGACAACAGAACGTCCTGATCCACCAGGACCACGCAACCGCCATTGAGCAGCGCGGCCCAGACTTCCAGCGTACTGGCGTCGAACGCCGGGTTGGAGGCAAACGCTACGCGGTCTGCGGCATTGAAGTCGGCGTAACCGTTATCGATGACCAGGCGACTGATTGCCCGGTGTGTCACCAGCACACCCTTTGGCGTTCCGGTGGAGCCAGAGGTGTACATGACGTAAGCCGGCGCACCACCGACCAGCGCCTGTTGCGGTACGGGTTCAGCCTCAGCGTCCAGATTCAGGGTATCGAGATCCAGACGCGGAATACCGGCCAGTGGCGCACGACTGCTCACACTCAGCAATACACGGGCCTGGCTGTCCTCAAGGATGAATTGCAGACGTTCGGCAGGTGCATTGACGTCCAGAGGCACATAGACAGCGCCGCACTTGAGAATCGCCAGTTGGCTGATCAGCAGCTCGAATGAGCGCTCCAGTTCTATGGCGACCCGATCACCCGGCTGTATGCCCGCTGTGCGCAAACATTCCGCCAGCACGTTGGCACGCTCATTCAACTGGCCATAACCGAGCTGTTGCTCGCCATGCACCGCCGCCGGTGCCTCGGGATGAAGGCTGGCATGGGCCTCGAACAGCGCCGTGATGCTGCTGTCGCGAGGGTAAGCGCGCGTTGTGTCGTTGAATGCGGTGAGCAACTGATTGCGCTCGGCAGCCGGCAGCAGGTCCAGCGTGCTCAAGGCACGCCGAGGGTCCTGCTCCAGCGCCTGAGCCAGTTGCTCGAATGTGCTCGACAGATAGTCGCCGATCCGCTGTGCGCCGATTTGTGCCAGGGCCAGAACGCTGATGACGAAACGGTCGCCCAGATCGTCCACCGAAACGGTGATCGGGTAGTTGCTTCGCTCTTCGCCACCCAGTATCTGCAAACCATGCCAGGCTTCACGGGCCTGGGTCGTCACAGCCTGTGCCGCGCTGCCATGGCGATAGTTGAGCAGCGAACCGAACAGCGGTGTCGGTGCCGCCACGCCACTGCAACGCTGGGCCAGGGCCAGCGATGCATGTTCATGCCCCAGCAGACCGGTCAGGCGCTGGTGAGTGGCCTTGATACTGGCATCCACACTCTGGGTACCCAGTTCGACCCGCAACGGCAAGGTATTGATAAACAGGCCCAGGGCGCGGTCGGCACCCTCGCCGCCTTGCATGCGACCCATCAGTACGGTGCCGAACACCACGTCTTCACGGCCGGATATACGGCCCAGCACTTGCGCCCAGGCCAGATGCACCAGGCTCGCAGCACTTACGCCCAGGCGCCGGGCATGACCTCGCAGAGTAGCGCCCAGTGCTTCATCCACCGGCAGCCGGGCTTCTTCGATCACCACATCGGGGTTCAGGGCATCGGTGAAACCGAATGGCAGGGTCGGCTCTTCAACATCCGCGAGCATGTCGCGAAAGAACGCTTCGTGGGCCTCGCGCCCTGCACCCTGACGTGCCTGAGCCACATAGTTTCGATAGGAAACCGCTTCGGGCAACGAGTCCTCGACGCCCAGCAGGAATGCCTGGGTTTCATGCTGCACCAGCTCCAGCGCAGCATGGTCGAGGGCCATATGGTGAAACAGCAGCATCGCCACCCAGCGCGAGTTGAGTGGGTCGGCCGCCCAGACAAGACGCATCAGCGGAGCCTGTCGAACATCCATCCGGTAATGGCGGGTGTCGAAGCGCTCTTGCAGTTGCCGGGCGATATCGCCATCGGCAGGGTCCAGGACGACTTCATCAAAGCCTAACCGGGCTTCTTGCCAGACCACCTGCATGGGCTCGTCGAGACCTTCCCAGACAATGGCAGTGCGCAGGATATCGTGCCGGTCCATGACGCCTTGCAGGGCCTGGGCAAAGTGCTCAAGCCGCTGAAGACTTTCTGCACCGAACAACGTGTGCAAGACATAGGGGTCGCCCTGAGTGGCCGAGATATGGTGGTAAAGAATGCCCTCCTGCAACGGCGCCAGCGGATAGATATCCTGTACGTTTGCCGCACCGCCCGGCACGGTTTCAACGATCCGGTCAATCGCTTCCTGGCTCAGTCCGGCCAGGGGCAGCATGTCCGGGGTAATGCGAAAGGCCGGGCTCAGCCAGTCGCCACCGTTTCTCTTCACCAGATCGATCAGCGCATGCTTGTGCAGACGCATGCTGTCCATCAGCGCGTCATCGAAACCCTCGTCATCCCCCAGAATGACAAGGTCACCTTCCTCGTGCTGGAGGCGGATCGGGTGACCGGAAATGATAGCCATCAATTCGTTGAAGAGCATCGAATAACCTGCGCTGTATGAGTTCTGGAAAAGTCGGCGGCAAACACAAGGCGACTTCACGAAAGAGGCGAAAGACCGCCTTTCTAGGATGGGAAAAAACTAGAGCATCGGTTCTGGACTGTCTGTCACGGTATGTAGGGACAGGCGGGATGCAGGACGTCAGGGGCTTTGGGAAAGCGGCGTCCCCTTGAACGGGGACACCGAAAGGTCAACAAAGAGACAGATCAGATGCGGCGTTTGCGCTGCTGGGTCGGTACCCGGGATGCCGAAACTTCAAGGGTGCGCAGGGGCACCACCGAAGCCGCCACCGCAGCCAGCGTCGACTGCCCGAACAGCACACGAACGTCGGCTTCCAGCCCTTCATGACGCATGCGTTCGATGAGGCTGACCGCCAACAGCGAATGCCCGCCCAGCTCGAAGAAATGGTCATGACGCCCCACTCGCTCCACCTTCAGCAACTCGGCCCAGAGCATGGCCAGCCAGGTTTCGGTTTCACCCTGGGGCGCTTCGTAACGATGAGTCACGTAAGCGTTGCTGTCAGGCAACGGCAACAGCTTGCGATCCAGCTTGCCGTTGGGTGTCAGCGGCATGGCATCCAGGCGTACGTAAGCTGCGGGGACCATGTACTCAGGCAATTGCGCCTGCAAATGGGCTCGCAACAAGCCACTGTCGACCAGAACCTTCGCGCTCTGCGGCATGTAATACGCTACCAGCCGCACATCCCCCGGCTCGTCTTCACGGGCCACGACCACCACGTCCCGCACAGCTTCGTGTCGGGCCAGGCGCGCTTCGATTTCCCCAAGCTCGATACGGAAACCGCGAATCTTCACCTGATCGTCGTTACGGCCCAGGTACTCGATATTGCCGTCCGCCAGCCAGCGCCCCAGATCCCCGGTGCGATACATGCGAGCGCCAGGGACACTGCTGAACGGATCATCGAGGAAACGCTGGGCGGTCAGGTCGTCACGATTGAGATAACCCCGCGCCACGCCAGCCCCGCCAATGAAGAGTTCGCCCGCAACACCCAGCGGCACCGGGTTCAGGTACTCGTCCAGCACATGGAATTGAGTATTGGCGATGGGTTTGCCGATGTGCGCGCTGAAACCGTCTTCGCGATCCATCGCGACCCAGCTTGAGTAAGTAGTGGTTTCCGAAGGGCCATAGAGGTTGCACAGACGCTTGACCTGAGTCTGCTCGAACAGCTTTTCCACCAGGCTGCGCTTGAGCGCTTCGCCCGCCACATTGACCGTATGCACGCCCTGCCCCAGCCCGCTGGATTCCAATAGCGCCTTTAGCGCCGAAGGCACTGTATTGATCAGCGTGACATCGTGCTCATTTCGCTGCAATTCAAGCGCATTTTGCACAAGATCGATGCAACCACCGGTTGTCAGCGGAGCAAAGCACTCGTAGACCGCCAGGTCGAAGTTCAACGAAGTGGAGAACAGCGTCCTGGCAAGTACTGCCGGCTCGAAAGCGCGCTTGGCCCAGCTCAGGAAGTTGACCGTGTTGCGGTGTTCGATCATCACGCCTTTGGGCATGCCGGTGGAACCGGAGGTGTAAATCACATAGGCCAGATGGGCAGCGCTCAGCCCGGGAACATCCGGGTTTTCCAGCGGTTGTCCGAGCCAGGTTCTGCTGTCCAGATCGATCACCGGTGCAGGCGTGGCAGACAGCAGGCCAAGGGTCGACCCATGAGCCAGCACCACTGTCGGTGCGCTGTCCTCCAGCATGTAGGCGATACGCTCGACGGGATACGCCGGGTCCAGCGGCACATAACCGCCACCCGCCTTGAGGATAGCCAGCAGGCCGACCACCATTTCCGTGCCGCGCTCCATGCAGATCGCCACCCTGGCATCTGGCTCGACGCCATGTGCGCGCAAATGCCAGGCCAGACGATTGGCTTGTTCGTTCAACTGCCGATAGTTCAGTTGCTCATGGCCATGGATCAGCGCAGGAGCATCAGGTGTACGCAGTACCTGCGCCTCGAAAAGGCCGTGAATGGTTTGTGCCGGTGGATAGTAATGGTGTGTGTCGTTGAAACGCGCCAGATGCAGACGCTCTGCCTCCCCTGGCAACGCAACACCGTGCACGGCCTGTTCGGCATCGGCCACCATGGCTCGCAGCAGGCTTTCCAGATAGCCGCGATAGCGCTCGACGGTTTCCGGGTAGAACAAGGCCGTGGCGAACTCCAGACTGCCCTGCAACTGGCCATTGATCTCTCCAAGATCCAGGGACAGGTCAAACTTGGCGCTGTTTCTCGGCGCACCAATGCCCTCCAGTGTCAGGTCGCCCAGCATCAGATCGACATTCTCGTTGTTCTGCCACGACAACATGGCCTGGAACAATGGACTGTGTGACAGGCTACGCACCGGTTTGACCACCTCGACCACATGCTCGAATGGCAATGCCTGACGAGCCTGAGCTTCCAGGGACAACTGCCTGACCCGGCGCAGCAGTTCGGTAAAGTCGGGTTTTCCGGACAAATCGATCGGCAATGCAAGGGTGTTGACGAACAGGCCGATAAGCCCTTCGATCTCTGCGTTCATGCGGTTGGCAACCGGCGAGCCGATGACCACGTGCTCCTGGCCTGACAAACGCCCGAGCGTGGCCGCCCAGGCGGCCAGCACGGTCATGTACAACGTGGTGCCGTGGCGCTTGCTCAAGTCCTGAAGCTGCGCGGTCAACTGCGTGTCGAAGCAGACTGGTATCGCAGCACCCGAATAGTCCTGCAACGCCGGGCGTGGTTGATCGGTCGGCAGCGTCAGCACCGCCGGAGCCTGTGCCAGTGCCTTGCGCCACCAGTCGGTCTGGGCCTGCAAGGCTTCGCTGTCCAGCAGGCGACGCTGCCAGACGGCATAGTCGGCGTATTGCACGGCCAGTTGCGGCAGAGGGTCCGGCTCGCCTTGCACAAAGGCCGCGTAGAGAGCGCCCAGCTCGGCCGTCAGCACGCCCATGGACCAGCCATCGGAAACGATATGGTGCATGGTTACCAGCAGCACATGCTCTTCGGTCGCCAGTCGAATCAACTGGCCACGAATCAGCGGCCCCTGTTGCAGATCGAAGGCCTGCTGCGCCTCTTGAGCGGTCAACTCGTCCAGTGCCACGGACGGCTCGTCGTGCCCCGAAAGGTCCACATGAGTCAGCGTAAAACCGCTGTGTGCTGGCAAGATTCGTTGCAACGCCGCACTGCCAGCAGGCTGTACGAAACACGTCCGCAAGGCCTCATGACGCGCCACGATCCGGTCCAGAGCACGCTGCAGGGCCGACACGTCGAGTACGCCTTTCAAGCGCAGACCGGCCGGCAAATGGTAGGCCGCGCTGGCACCCTCCATCTTTGCCAGGAACAACAAGCGCTGCTGAGCGAACGAGAGCGGCAATTCTTCATCACGGGAAACCGGTGTGATATCCGGCCAGGTGCTGCGTGTCGCGAGGGTAATCTGCCCGGCCACTGCATGTAATTGCGGATGGGCAAACAGCTCGGCCAGTTGCAGCTCCACGCCCCACTGCTGGCGGACCTGCGAAACCAGACGCATGGCCAGCAACGAATGACCACCCAGCTCGAAGAAGTGGTCTTCACGCCCCACTTGAGGGACTTTCAGCAGGTTTTGCCACAGTTCTGCCAGAGTGATTTCCACTTCGCCCCGAGGTGCCTCGAAACTACGGCTGATCACGTCGTTCGCCTCGGGCGCAGGCAAGCGGCCGCGATCCAGCTTGCCATTGGCCGTAAGTGGCAAGGCATCCAGCCCGATAAAGGAAGTGGGCACCATGTAATCGGGAAGGTGAATCTGCAAATGGCTGCGCAGCTCATGGATTTCCAGAGTCGAGCCGGTGCGCAAGGTGAAGTAAGCCACCAGAATCTTGTCGCCAGTGGCGCCATCGCGAGCCAGCACCACAGCTTCCTTGATGGCCTCGTGCAAGGCCAGCCTGGCTTCGATCTCGCCCAGCTCGATGCGCTGGCCACGGATCTTGACCTGGAAGTCGTTACGGCCGATGTACTCGACCGCGCCATTGTCCAGCCAGCGGCCCAGATCGCCGGTCTTGTACAGGCGAGCCTGCGGGTCACTGGAGAACGGATCACGCACAAAGCGTTCGGCGCTCAGTTCAGGCAGGTTCAGGTAGCCACGGGCAACGCCCACGCCACCAATGTTGATTTCACCCGCCACACCCACAGGTGTTGGCTGGCCATGGGGATCGAGGATATAGATCTGGATATTGGCGATAGGCCGGCCAATCGGCACGCTGTCGCCTTCGTCGCTCGGGCGACACTGCCAGGATGTGACGTCAATGGCGGCTTCGGTCGGGCCATAGAGGTTATGCAACTCAACCGGTGCCAGTTGCTCCTCGAAACGTTTCTGCAGACTGCGAGGCAAGGCTTCACCACTGCACAGCACGCGGCTCAGGGCGGAAAAACCCTGATTGTCGCCATGCTCCAGAAACACTTCCAGCATCGAAGGAACGAAGTGCAACAGGGTGATGTTTTGCTCGCGCATGACCTGTGCCAGATAGCCAGGGTCCTGATGGCCGCCAGGGCGTGCCATGTACAGATGAGCGCCGGTCAGCAGCGGCAGGAAGAATTCCCAGACCGAAACGTCAAAGCCGAAAGGTGTCTTTTGCAGCACCCGGTCGGTTTCATTGACCCGATATTCGTCCCGTGCCCATAGCAGGCGGTTGACCACGCCCCGGTGTTCGTTCATCACACCTTTGGGTTTGCCGGTGGAGCCTGAGGTGTACAGCACATAAGCCAGGTGCGTGGCTTCAAGGCCCAGCAATGCCGGGGCTGGATTGGTGTGCGGAAACGCGGAGCGGTCCACATCTTCGTCAACCAGCAGCACGGGAATGTCTGCCCGTGCGACGTTATCCAGCAATGCCTCTGAGGTCAGCATCGCCACCGGTGCGCTGTCGTCGAGCATATAGTCCCGGCGATTGTCCGGCAGGTCCGGGTCTATCGGCACGTACGCGCCACCGGCCTTGATAATCGCCAGAAGCGCGACTACCAGCTCGTTGCTACGGCGCAGGGCCACGGCGACCCGGGCATCCGGTGTTACACCTTGCTTGATCAGTTGATGGGCCAACTGGTTGGCACGCTGATTAAGCGCGCTGTAGCTCAATGACTGGCCGTTATGGTCGCTGACCGCAGCCGCATCAGGCGTACGTTCGACTTGCTGCTCGAACAGCCCGTGGATCAGTTCATCGTGAGGGTAGTCATGCTGTGTGGCGTTGAAGGTGTGCAGCACACGATCCCGTTCGGTTTGCGGCAATATCGAAAGACTATTCAGGGCTGTCAGTGGTGCCTGTTCGAGCGTTTCCACCAGCTTCTGCAACGCAGACTGCATGTAATCGCACAGGTTTTCGGCATTGATTCCCGAGGTAGCCTGCACGGTCAGAACAACAGCTTCTCCCGTATCGTCCACAGCCAGCGTCAACGGGTAAGCGGTGTGCTCATGGGCTTCAAGGCCCTGAATCCCCTGCCAGGCAGTCTGAGCCTGAACCGAGTCATCTGCCGGGCTATGGCGGAAGTTGAGCAATGCACTGAACAACGGCGTTGGCGCAGCGACGCCACTGCAACGCTGGGCCAGTGCCAGAGATGCGTGCTCATGTTCCAGCAGACCGGTCAGGCGCGCATGCACCTGCCTGACCGCCTGAGTCACGGCCTCCTGCCCCAGCTCCACACGGATCGGCAAGGTGTTGATGAACATGCCCAGCGCCCGGTCGGCACCTTCACCGCCACGCATCCGGCCCACCAGCACCGTGCCGAACACCACATCGTCACTCGCTGAAACCCGGCCCACTACCAGGCCCCACGCCAGGTGATAGAGGCTGGCCGCACTGACACCCAGATTACGGGCAAGGCTGCGGGCGCGCCGGCTGACATCGCTGTTCACACTCTGCCGGACTTCATCCACGGCACCTTCCGATACCTGCTTGCCAAACGGCAAGGTGGGCTCTTCCACTGCTTGCAGCATGTCGCGGAAGAAGCGCTCATGAGCAGCCTCATCAGCCCCCAGGCGTACCTGGGCGATGTAGTTGCGGTACGGAACCGGTACTGGCAACGGTGCGGTTTCATCCAGCAACAGGCTCTGAATTTCGGAGACCACCACCTCGAAAGCCACGTGGTCCATGATCAGGTGATGAAGCACCAGCGCCACCACGTAGCGCTGATTCAGCGGATCCCAGGCGTAAGGCATGCAGACCAGCGGAGCCTTGCTGATGTCCATGCGCACGTTGCGAGCGGCGAACCGCTCACGCATCTGCTCGACGATATCGCCTGCGGACGGGTCCAGTTCAACGCGCTCGCTGGTCAGGGTTGCCGTGCGAAGCACCACTTGAACCGGAGCTTCCAGGCCTTTCCAGAACACCGCCGTGCGCAGGATGTCATGGCGATCGATAACCTTCTGGAAGGCGCGGGTAAGCGCTTGCAGACGCTCTTCATTGTCCAGCGCCAGCAAGGACTGCAGGATGAACGGGTCGCCCTGGCGGGCGGCGACATGGTGATACAGGATGCCTTCCTGCAACGGCGCAAGCGCATAGATGTCCTGCACATTGGCCACGCCGCCCGGCACGGCAGCGACGATATCGTCGATGGCCGTCTGGTCGAGACTGGCCATAGGCAGCATCCAGGGTTCGATACTCTGGCAGTCAGCCGGGATCAGGTTGGCGGGTACCTGAATATCCTGTTCCGTCGTCAGCGAAGCAGCCAGTGCCGCCAGCGTAGGCTGGTTGAACAGAACCTTGATATCGGCGCGCAGACCTTCCTGGCGCATGCGCTCGATCAGCGTCACCGCCAGCAGCGAATGGCCGCCCAAGGTAAAGAAGTTATCGAAGCGCCCTACGCGCTCCACCTTCAGCACCTGTGACCAGATGTGGGCCAGCAGGGTTTCGACCTCACCCTCTGGCGCCTCGTAGACACTGCTGGTCAGTGCCTGCGCGTCAGGGACAGGCAGCGCCTTCTGGTCAAGCTTGCCGTTGTTGTTCAAGGGCCAGTGCTCAAGACATACAAAGGCAGAAGGCACCATGTATTCCGGCAGAGCCTCACGCAACCAGGCCTGGACACTCTGAGCAGTCAGCTGCGAACTGGCTGATTCGGCGGTGTAATACGCCACCAGTTGCTTTTGCCCCGGCACGTCTTCGCGTATCACGACCGATGCCTGATGAACGCCCGGGCAGGCTTTCAGACGCGCATCGATCTCACCCGGCTCGATACGAAAACCGCGCAGTTTCACTTGGCCGTCACCGCGGCCAAGGTGCTCAAGGCTGCCATCCGCACGCCAGCAACCACGGTCGCCGGAGCGATAGAGACGCGCGCCCTCGACGCGGCTGAACGGGTCAGCGATAAACGACTGGGCATTCAGTTCGGGACGATTCAGATAACCCCGTGCAACACCGTCGCCGCCAATGCAGATTTCCCCGGCGACCCCGATCGGAACCGGCTGCTGACGGGCATCCAGCACATACACCTGAGTATTGGCCAGCGGTTTGCCGATGGGCACATTGCTCATTTCCAGCGGCACATCGGTCACGTGCAGGGTTGTCGCGTAAGTAGTGGTTTCCGTCGGGCCATAGCAGTGGATCAAACGCAGGTCCGGAGCAATGGCCAGCAAGTCCCGGAACACTTGCGGGTCGGCACGCTCACCGCCACACATCAGAATACGCAGGCCGGCCAGGGTTTTGCCGATCAGGCTCACGTACTGATTGAACACTGCCGTGGTCACAAACAGCGATGTCACGGCCTTCGCTACCAGCTCTTCGGCCAGACGCGGCGGGTCCAGCAGCAGTTCATGATCGATCACCACCACTTGTCCGCCATTGAGCAACGCAGCCCAGACTTCCAGGGTGCTGGCGTCAAACGCCGGGTTCGACGCAAATGCCAGGCGGTCTTTGTGGTTGAAATCGGCAAAACCGTTATTGCGCACCAGTTTTACAATGCCACGGTGCGCGACGATCACCCCTTTGGGCGTACCGGTAGAGCCCGAGGTGTACATGATGTAAGCCGCTGACTCTGCCGTGCAGCTGTTCTGGGGATCATGATCCGGCTGGTTGCTTACATCGAGTCGATCCAGATCCAGGCGCTCGGCGCCGTCTGGAATCTCACGACCATGATGGGTCAGCAACTGCCGGGCACCGCTGTCCCGGACCATGAAGGCCTGACGGTCCAGCGGTGCATTGACGTCCAGCGGCACGTAGAGGGCGGCACATTTGGTGATTGCCAGTTGCGCAACCAGCAGGTCCAGCGAACGCGGCAGCAAGATCGCCACTGCATCGCCCGCGTTAACCCCGAGCCCTTTCAGGTAATGGGCCAGACGGTTGGCTCGGCGGTTGAGTTCGGCGTAGGTCAGTATCTGTTCGCCGTGTACGGCGGCAACGGCTTCAGGTCGCTCGGCAACCTGCGCTTCAAACAGGGGCTGTAATGTCTGGTGCCTTGGATAATCCGTGGCGGTGGCGTTGAACTCTTCAAGCAGGCGTTGACGCTCCGGTGGTGCAATGACCGGCACGTCATACAGCGCAGTCTGCGGGCGCTCATCAAGGGCCGCGACCAGTTGCTGCAACGTGTAGGCAAAGGTGTCGCAGACACGCCGGGCACCGATTTCCTGCATCGCCAGCACGCTGACGGTAAAGCTTTCGCCCAGGTCATCCACGGAAATGGCCAGTGGATAGTTGGTGCGCTCTTCGTTGCTCAGGCTTTCGATGCCGTCCCAGGCCGACAACGCCTGGCTGGAAGTAACGTCGGCTGCGCTATGGCGATAATTGAGCAATGAGTTGAACAGTGGCGAAGGCGCCGCCACGGCACTGCTGCGTTGCGCGAGCGCCAGCGAAGCATGTTCGTGGCCAAGCAGTGCGCTGAGGCGTGCATGGGTGGATTTCACACCCTCGACCACGCTACGCCCATCGATATCCACCCGCAGCGGCAGCGTGTTGATGAACATGCCCAAGGCACGGTCGGCACCGTCGCCGCCCTGCATGCGGCCCATAAGCACCGTGCCGAACACCGCCTGAGTACGGCCGCTGGCCTTGCCGGCCACCAGTGCCCAGACCAGATGCATCAGGCTGGCGGCACTGACGCCAAGCTGGCGAGCCTGCACACGAATCCGGCGACACAGTTCGATATCCAGTTGCACACGGGCTTCTTCGATATGGCCGCCGTCATCAGGCAACGAGGCCTGGCCGTAAGCCAGCGTAGGCTCATCGACATCGCCCAGCATGTCGCGGAAAAAGGCTTCGTGCTCCTGCTGCCCCATCCCCAGGCGGGCTTGAGCCACATAGTTGCGGTATGGCACGGCAGCGGGCAACGCATCGGCTTCGCCCAGCATGAAGGCCTGCATTTCCTCACGCACCACATCCAGTGCGGTATGGTCCAGCGCCAGGTGATGGAAGATCAGCAGCATGACCCAGCCGTCGCCGTCACGGGCACAGGCCAGACGGATCAAGGGAGCCTCGGCCAGATCGAGACGATAGTGGCTGCTGGCGAAACGTTCGCTCAGTTGCTCGCCAATAGCGCCATTGCGAGGGTCCGGTTTAAGGAACTCCACGACCAGCTCAGCCTCACGCCAGACCACTTGCAGCGGCTCGCTCAGCCCTTGCCAGACCACGGCAGTACGCAGAATGTCGTGGCGCCGGATGACATGACGCAACGCATCGGCAAAGGCATCGAGACGCTCCCGGCTCTTGACCGAGAAGGTTGCCTGCAACACATAGGGGTCGCCCTGTTCGGCGCTGATGTGATGGTAAAGAATGCCTTGCTGAAGCGGTGCCAGCGGATAGATATCCTGCACATTGGCAGCACCGCCGGGCACCGTTGCCACGACAAGATCAAGGGTGTTCTGGTCCAGTTCGACCAGAGGCAGCATATCCGGCGTGATCCGCGTGCAGCCCGGCTCGATCAGGTTGGTCGGCACACGGATTTCCGTACCGCTGCCCACCGCAGCAGCCAGTGCCATCAAGGTTGGCTGGCCAAACAGGACCCGAACATCAGCGCTGAGCCCTTGCTGACGCATTTTTTCGATCAGCTTGACCGCCAGCAGCGAATGACCGCCCAGTTCAAAGAAATGATCGAACCGCCCTACACGCTCGACTTGCAGCACTTCAGCCCAGATCTGCGCCAGGGTGGTTTCGGTTTCGCCTTGAGGGGCTTCGTAGCCACGGCTGATCAGGGCTTGCTGGTCTGGGGCCGGAAGCGCCTTGCGGTCCAGCTTGCCGTTATTGGTCAGCGGCAGGCTATCCAGATGAACATAGGCCGCCGGGACCATATAGTCCGGCAACTGGCTTTGCAGATGGGTGCGCAGTGCCTCCAGATCGACTTCGGCAGCATGTGAAGTGAAATACGCCACCAGACGCTTATCACCCGGCACGTCTTCACGCACCAGAACCACGGCGTCTTTTACGGCCTCATGGCGCGCCAGTCTGGCCTCGATCTCGCCCGGTTCGATCCGGAAACCACGGATCTTGACCTGATTGTCATTACGGCCACGGTATTCCACCGAGCCATCCGCCAGCCAGCAGGCCAGGTCGCCGGTGCGATACAGGCGTGCAGTGGGGTCATTGCTGAAGGGATCGGTAACAAAAAACTGCTCGGTAAGGTCTGCGCGATTCAGGTAACCGAGTGCTACACCATCGCCGCCGATATACAGCTCGCCGGTCACACCTAGCGGAACCGGCTGCTGACGGGCATCCAGTACGTACAAGCGTGTATTGGCCAGCGGCTTGCCGATGGGAATGCTGCCCTCACCCACGGCCTTGATTTCGTGAGTTGCCGAGAAGGTCGTTGCTTCGGTCGGGCCATAGCCATTGAGCAGGTGCTGAGGCGCGCCGTACTTGAGCACCAGGCCGATAACAGCCGGATCCAGCACATCGCCGCCAACGATCAAGTAACGCAACTGGGCAAAGGCATCGTAGAGGCCCGAGGCGTATTGATGAAACAGACCGGCTGTCATCCACAAAACGCTAACCGACTGTTCCAGCAACAGAGCCCGGAACTCAGGCAGCGACAGCAGTACATCCTGATCAACAACCACAACACTGCCGCCATTGAGCAACGGTGCCCAGACATCCAGGGTACTGGCGTCAAACGCCGGGTTCGAGGCAAATGCCACCCGGTCATGCGCGTTGAAATCGGCATAGCCGTTATTGATCACCAACCGGGCAATGGCGCGATTCGGGACCAGTACCCCTTTTGGCGTACCGGTGGAACCCGAGGTGTACATGATGTAGGCCGCACTTTCGCTGGAGCAGACCAGTTCCGGGTTGTTATCGGGCTGCTGAGCCAGATCAAGGCTGTCCAGATCAATGCGAGCAACGCCGTGCGGTATCACCAGATTGCTATGGGTCAGGACATGGCGGGCGCCGCTGTCCTGCACCATAAAGGCCTGACGTTCCTGCGGTGCATTGATATCCAACGGCATATAAATGGCTGCGCACTTGATGATTGCCAGTTGCGCAACCAGCAGATCCAGCGAGCGTGGCAGCAGAATCGCGACCGCATCGCCTGAGATAACGCCCTGGCCAATCAGATGATGAGCCAGACGATTGGCCTGAGCATTGAGTTCGGCATAACTTAGCGCCTGTTTGCCATGCACTGCGGCCAAGGCTTCAGGTTGTTCGGCCACTTGCCTTTCAAACAAGGCCTGGACGGAGCTGTCGCGTGGATAGTCAACGGCACTGTCGTTGAAGCCATGCAGCAGTTGCTCACGCTCGGCTTGCGGCAATACCGAAATATCCGTCAGCTCTGTTTTACCCCCGGCCTCCAGAGCGCTGACCAGATTTGTCAGAGCGGCTGACATATAACCTGCAACACGTTGCGCACCGATCGGCACAGAAGCCTGCACGTTGAGCGCAAAGTGCTCGCCAAAGTCATCCACGGACAGAATCAGCGGGTAGTTGGTCCGCTCTTCCGCACTCAGGGTTTCAATGCCTTGCCAGGCGGCCAGTGTCTGCGCATCCAGCTGTTGCCCGGCGTCGGTGCTGTGCCGGTAGTTCAACAAGGCGCTAAATAGCGGTGTCGGGGCGATAACGCCGCTGCAACGTTGGGCCAGAGCCAGGGACGCATGCTCGTGACCCAGCAGTTGAGTTAGCGTGGCGTGGGTGTTCGAGACCCCGTCACGCGCACTCTGCCCGCCGATACGCACACGCAGCGGCAAGGTGTTGATGAACATGCCCAAGGATTGCCCGGCAGCCTGCGTTGCCTGCATACGGCCCAGCATCACGGTGCCGAACACCACATCGTCGCGCCCCGACACCACACTCAGAACCCGGGCCCAGGCCAGATGGCAGAGGCTGGTCGCGCTGACGCCCAGTTGCCGAGTCTGGGCGCGCAGGCGCTGCCCAAGTTCGGCAGACAGTGTCAAATGCGCCTCTTCGACTCCATTTCCGTCGCCCAGTACATCCTGCTGGCCGAACGGCAAGGTGGGCTCATCCATATCCCCCAGCATCTCGCTGAAAAACGCTTCGTGGCCCTGACGTTTTCCGGGCTGGCGGGTCTGTGCCACATAGTTGCGATAAGGCACAGGGGCTTCGAGGGTTTTAGACTGACCGGTCAAAAATGCCTGCATTTCACGCTGCACGATCTCCAGTGCCGCATGGTCGATGGCCAGATGATGAAACAGCAGCATGCCCAGCCAGCGCTGATTGGCCTTGTCTTCGCTGACCACCAACAGCAATAGCGGCGCCTGCCCGATATCCAGACGATAGTGGCGAGGATCAAAGCGTGCCTTGAGTTGTGGCAGCACTTCACCCTCGCCCAGTTCGTGGGTAATGTCCCTGACACCCAGTTGCGCTTCACGCCAGACCACTTGCACGGGCTCTTCCAGACCTTCCCACGCAAGGGACGTGCGCAAGATGTCATGCCGATCGATCACGCTCTGCAAGGCATCGACGAAATCATTCAGTCGCTCGCGGCTGGCCATGGTGAATTCGGCCTGCAACACGTAAGGGTCGCCGCGTTCGGCAGTCAGGTGATGGTAGAGAACCCCTTCCTGCAACGGCGCCAGCGGGTAGATATCCTGAACATTGGCCGTGCCTCCGGGAATGCCGGACACGATCCTGTCGATGGCCGCCTGCTCCAGGACCAGCAACGGCAGCATATCCGGCGTGATGCGCTCGCAGCCCGGAACAATGCCGTTGGCGGGCACGCTTTGCAGGCTCGCCAGAGTGCTGGCATAAGCGCCGCTCTTGATCGACTCGATCAGCATTGCCTTGTGTTCACGCAGCAATGCCAGGGTGGCGGGCTCAGCAATCGATTGCTTGCGGCCGCGTACCGCCAGTTGATCACCCGTGACGGAAAGCTCGACGCCTTTTTCTTCCAGTGTTGCCAGCAGATCAATCAAATTCACAGGAAAATCTCCGTTTTTTCCGTCGCAGCGGCGTATTTCGCGAGGGTAGGTTGTTCAAACAGGGTTTTGACGTCGGCTTCAATGCCTGCCTGACGTACCCTTTCCATCAGGCTGACCGCCAGCAACGAGTGACCGCCCAGTTCAAAGAAATGGTCATGACGCCCTACACGCTCGACCTTGAGCACATCGGCCCAGATCTGCGCCAGGATGATTTCGGTTTCGCCTTGCGGCGCTTCATAGCCTCGGCTGATCAGGGCTTGCTGGTCTGGCGCAGGCAATGCCTTGCGGTCCAGCTTGCCGTTTGGCGTCAGTGGCAGTTTTTCAAGATGGACATAGGCGGCCGGGACCATGTATTCCGGTAACTGGCTTTGCAGATGGGTGCGCAAGGTTTCCAGATCGACTTCGGCAATGGTCGAGGTGAAATACGCCACCAGACGCTTGTCCCCCGGCACGTCTTCACGGGCCATGACCACCGCTTCTTTCACACTCTCATGGCGAGCCAGCCTGGCTTCGATCTCGCCCAGCTCAATCCGGAAACCACGAATCTTGACCTGATCGTCGTTACGGCCCAGGTATTCGATATTGCCATCTGCCAGCCAACGACCCAGGTCGCCAGTGCGATACATGCGGGCGCCAGCGTTGAATGGATCTTCAAGGAAGCGTTCGGCCGTCAGGTCATCGCGGTTCAGGTAACCGCGCGCCACGCCCGCACCGCCGATATAGATTTCGCCCGGCACACCCAGGGGCACCGGCTGGCGATGCTCATCCAGCAGGTAGAACTGGGTATTGGCGACCGGCTTGCCGATATGGGACGCAAAACCATCTTCGCGATCCATGGCCACCCAGCTTGAATAGGTGGTGGTTTCCGACGGGCCATAGAGGTTGCACAGACGCTTGACGCTGGTTTCAGCGAATAACCTTTCAACCAGAGCCCCCTTGAGCGCTTCACCCGCTACGTTAACGGTATGCACGCCCTTTTGAAGGCCACCCGATTCCAGCAACGCTTTCAGGGCCGAAGGCACGGTATTGATCAAGGTGACGTCATGTTCGCCCTCTTGCAGGGCCAGCACATTCTTGACCACTTCAATGCTGCCGCCCGAAATCAGCGGTGCAAAGCACTCGTAAACGGCCAGGTCGAAGTTCAGCGAAGTGGAGAACAGGGTTTTGGCCAGGACTTCTGGCTCAAACGCCTGCTGCGCCCAGGTCAGGAAGTTGACCGTATTGCGATGCTCGATCATCACACCTTTCGGCAAACCGGTTGAGCCCGAGGTGTAGATCACATACGCCAGATGGGCCGGCGTCAGGCCTTCAATCGCCGGGTTGGAGGCGGATCTATCCTGCCAGGTGATCTCATCCAGATTGACCACAGCCACATCAGCGGCCGACAACAAGCCCAGAGTCGCAGTCTGTGCCAGTACCGCAGCAGGCGCGCTGTCCTGCAACATATAGGCAAGTCGTTCCAGCGGATAAGCCGGGTCCAGCGGCACATAACCGCCGCCCGCCTTGAGAATCGCCAGCAGCCCGACCACCATATCGATACCGCGTTCGACGCAGATCGCCACCCGCGAATCGGGCACAACGCCCTGGCTGCGCAAGTGATGGGCCAGTCGATTGGCACGCTGATTCAGTTCGACATAGCTCAGACGCTGATCGCCAGACACCAGCGCAATCGCCTGCGGCGTACGCTCGACCTGAGCCTCGAACAGGCCATGAATGGTCTGATCAAGCGGATACGCCATCCCGGTTGCGTTAAAGCCCGAGATCACCTTGTCCCGTTCCTGATCAGGCAGGATCGATACATGGCGCATCCGTGTTGCAGGCACCTGCTCCAGCGCATCGGCCAGCCCCAGCAGCGCCTGCTGCACATAACCGCAGACGCGGCTGGCACCGATATTGGCCGGGGTCATGATCGAGAACGCAAAGCCCAGACCTTCGTCGTCCACCGACAGGGTCAATGGATAGTTGGTGCGCTCTTCGCCCTTGAGCAACTGGATGCCATCCCAGGACTCCAGGCCTTCATTGGATCTGGAGGCACCGAGGTGCCGGTAATTGAGCAAGGAGCTGAACAGTGGCAACGGTGCTTTTACAGCACTGCAACGCTGGGCCAGGGTCAGTGACGCATGCTCATGGGCAAGCAGGCCGCTCAAGCGTTTGTGGGTGGCCTTGACCGCTTCGCGGGCATCGACATCGCCGATATTCACCCGCAGCGGCAAGGTATTGATAAACATACCGAGCGCCCGGTCAGCACCCTCACCGCCCTGCATCCGCCCCATCAGTACAGTGCCGAACACCACCTCTTCCTTGCCGGTGATCCGTGCCAGTACCTGCGCCCAGGCCAGGTGGTAAAGGCTGGCCATGCTCACACCCAGGCTCCGGGCCTGATGGCGCAAGCGACGGGTCAGGTCGGCATCCACCTGCTGGCGGAACTCTTCGATACCGCTGCCATCGCCCTGCACATCATGCAGATCGAAAGGCAGCGTCGGCTCATCGATATCGCCCAGCATGTTCGCGAAAAACGCTTCGTGGGCTTCACGACTGACACCCAGACGGGCCTGAGCCACGTAATTGCGATAAGGCACCGAGGCTGCCAGCGTATGTTCACGGCCCTGCATGCAGGCTTCGATCTCACGGGACAGCACGGCCAGCGAAGTTGCATCATCGATCAGGTGATGGAACAACAGAATGGCAACCCAACGCTCGTTAAGCGGGTCCTGGGCGTAGGCAATTCGCATCAGCGGTGCCTGACGAATATCCAGGCGGCAGTGACGCGGGTCGAAACGGGCATGCAACTGGGCCGCGATATCACCCTCTGCCGGATTGAGGCTCACAGCCTCGACACCCAGTTTCGCCTCACGCCAGACCACTTGCAGCGGCTCGTTCAAACCTTCCCAGAGCACGCCGGTACGCAGAATGTCGTGACGGGCGATAACAGCCTGCAAAGCCTGGGCGAAAGCTTCGATGCGAGACAACTGATCGAAACCGAACAGCACATATTGCAGGTACGGATCGCCCTCGGTGGAACTCAGGTGGTGATAGACAATCCCCTCCTGCAACGGCGCCAGTGCGTAGATATCCTGAATATTGGCAACGCCGCCCGGCACACAGGCGACCACCCCATCGATCTGCTCCTGACTCAAGCTCACCAATGGCAGCATCTGTGGCGTAATCCGCTCACAACCTTTGGCAATCCGGTTGGCCGGCACCAGAATTTCCGTCTGCCCGCCGACTGCTGCGGCCAGTGCTGCCAGAGTCGGTTGGCCAAACAGCACGCGAACGTCGGCACTGAGATCCTGCTGGCGCATACGCTCGATCAGCTTCACTGCCAGCAGCGAATGCCCGCCCAACTCGAAGAAGTGGTCCTGACGCCCTACCTGCTCAACATCCAGCAGTTCCTGCCAGAGTTCGGCAATCGCGATTTCGACTTTGCCTTGCGGCGCTTCATAGGCACGGCTGGCCAGTGCCGACTGGTCCGGCGCTGGCAAGGCCTTGCGGTCCAGCTTGCCATTGGTGGTCAGTGGCAGCGACTCAAGCGTCACAAAGGCGCTTGGCAGCATATGCTCGGCCAGGGTTTGCAATAGCTGGTCACGCAACTCGGCGGCAGAAGGCGTCGCGCCCTCTTCAGGAATCACATAAGCGACCAAACGCTTATCACCTGGAATGTCTTCCCGAGCGATAACCACGGCTTCGCGAACACCATTGCAGGCCGCAAGCTGCGCCTCGACTTCACCCAGCTCGATACGGAAACCACGAATCTTCACCTGATCGTCGTTACGGCCCAGATAATCCAGGCTGCCCTCGGCGGTCCAGCGGGCAAGGTCGCCAGTGCGATACAGGCGAGCATTCTTGGTCGAGCTGAAAGGATCGGGGATAAACCGTTCTTCATTCAGTTCAGGGCGGTTCAGGTAACCCCGCGCCACACCGGCGCCGCCGACATACAGCTCACCTACAACACCGACCGGCACTGGCTCGCGATTGGCATCCAGCACATAGGTCTGTAAGTCAGGGATTCGCACACCAATCGGGCTGACACCTGCTTTTAGCGCATCCGCAGCCTGCAAGGCACGATACGTCACATGCACCGTGGTTTCGGTGATGCCATACATATTCACCAGTTGGGTTCCGGCGTTTACCGGCCTTGCGTACCAAGGCTTGAGAATCCCGGTTTCCAGCGCTTCGCCACCAAAGATCACCTGACGCAATGAATGCGCCTGATGGCTTTCACCCTGAGCAGCAATCAACTGACGGAAAGCGCTTGGTGTCTGGTTGAGCACGGTAACGCCAGCCTCACAGATCAAGGCATAACATTCCTGCGGCGAGCGGCTGACCAGTTGCGGCACGATCAGCAACTCACCGCCATGCAGCAGCGCACCCCAGATTTCCCAGACCGAGAAGTCGAAGGCAAAGGAATGGAACAACGCCCAGGTGTCGGTCGGGCCAAAGTCGAACCATGCCTGAGTGGCCGTGAACAGACGGGCCACGTTGCGATGCTCAACCTGCACGCCCTTCGGTAAACCGGTGGAACCCGAGGTGTAGATCACATAGGCCAGGTGCGAAGAGGTTACTTCGGCAACCTGCGGGTTCTTCAGCCCCATGCCTTGCAGGCTGCCGTCATCCAGGCAGATGACCGGGGTGCTGAGCTGCGCCAAGACCTTGGCCGTCGAGCGCTGGACCAGCACTGCCACCGGCGCGCTGTCCTTGAGCAGATACGCCAGACGCTCCGCCGGATAGGCCGGATCCAGCGGCACATAGCCTGCCCCGGCCTTGAGGATACCCAGCAGGCCGACGATCATTTCCGGGCCACGCTCGACACAGATCGCCACCCGGTCATCCGGGCCGATGCCCTGCTCGATCAGGCGATGGGCAACCTGGTTGGCCCGGGCATTGAGTTCGCCATAGGTCAGGCGACGAGCCTCGAAACGAATCGCCGGAGCCGAAGGATTCGCCACTGCCCAGGCCTCAAAGGCCCGATGAATCAGATGGTCGTCGGCAAAGGTCGAGTCGCTGGCGTTCCACTCATGCAGCAATTGCTCACGCTCGCTGCGCGGGAGGATCGACAGATTGTTCAACGGCGTTTGCGGGGCCTGCTCCAGTGCCTCGATCAATTGTTCCAGCGCAACCTGAACATAGTCACAGATGCGCCGGGCACCGATGGAGGCCACTGCCAGAGCGGTCAACTTGAAGCCGTCACCGAAATCATCGACGTTCAGGGTCAACGGGTAGTTGGTGCGCTCGTCGCCGCCCAGGGTCTGCATGCCTTCCCAGGCGTGCAGGTTTTCCCCGTTGTCTACAGGCGTGCTGTGTCGGTAGTTGAGCAAGGCGCTGAACAGCGGCGCCGGTGCAGCAACACCGCTGCAACGCTGGGCGAGTGCCAGGGAAGCGTGCTCGTGAGCCAGCAAGGCGGTCAGCCGCTCGTGGGTTTCGCGTACGCTTTGGCGAACGGCATGTCGGTCGAGTGATACCCGTAGCGGCAAGGTATTGATGAAAATACCCAAGGCCCGGTCGGAGCCCTCGCCGCCCTGCATCCGGCCCATCAGCACCGTGCCGAACACCACGTCGTCGGTAGCCGAGACCTTGCCCAGTACCAGCGCCCAGGCCAGATGCACCAGGCTGGCCGCACTGACACCCAGTTGCCGCGCCTGATGACGCAAGCGAATCGACAGTTGCAGATCGACAGGATGATGGACTTCTTCGATATCTCGCCCGTCGCCCTGCACATCATGTACACCGAATGGCAGGGTCGGCTCGCTGATATCGCCCAGCATCTCATGGAAGAACTGCTCATGGCGGGCAGTGCTCTGGCCCAGGCGCGTCTGCGCTACATAGTTGCGATACGGCATCGCCGCACCCAGTTGATCAGCAGTGCCCAGCAGGAAAGCCTGCATTTCAAACTGCATCACTTCCAGCGCGGTATGGTCCAACGCCAGGTGATGGAACAGCAATGTGGCAACCCAGCGGTTCTGTTCCTTGTCTTCGGCACAGGCCAGGTGCAGCAGCGGCGCACGGGTCAGGTCAAGACGATAGTGACGGGCATCGAAACGCGCTGACAGTTGCGTGGCGACCGGGCCATCCGCCGGGTCAAGCGCGACCCACTGAGGTTGCAACACGACATTGCGGCAGACCACCTGCACTGGCTCATCGAGACCTGTCCAATGAACAGCGGTGCGCAGGATATCGTGGCGATTGATGACCGATTGCAGTGCCTGAATAAAGGCATCCAGCCGTTCACGGCTATCAAAGGCGTACTGCGATTGCAGCACATAGGGGTCGCCAGCTTCGGCGGTCAGGTAGTGATAGAGAATCCCTTCCTGAAGCGGGGCCAGCGGGTAGATATCCAGCACATTGGCTGCGCCACCCGGCACCGCCGCCAGAACCCGCTCAAGCGAAGCTTCGCTGATCTCCAGCAGCGGCAGCATTTCAGGCGTGATCTGCGTGCAGCCTGGTTCGATCAGGTTGGCAGGTACGCGGATTTCAGTGCCACTGCCCACGGCGGCAGCCAGAGCCATCAGGGTTGGCTGGCTAAATAGCACGCGAACGTCTGCACTAAGCCCTTGCTGACGCATCTTCTCGATCAGCTTCACTGCCAGCAGCGAGTGGCCGCCCAGCTCAAAGAAGTGGTCATGACGCCCTACACGCTCGACTTGCAGCACTCCGGCCCAGATCTGCGCCAGAGTGATTTCGGTTTCGCCCAGCGGCGCTTCATAGCCTCGGCTGATCAGGGCTTGCTGGTCTGGCGCGGGGAGCGCCTTACGATCCAGCTTGCCGTTTGGCGTCAGTGGCAGTTTTTCAAGATGGACATAGGCTGCCGGGACCATGTATTCCGGCAGCTGGCTTTGCAGGTGGGTGCGCAAGGTTTCCAGATCGACTGCTTGATCCGTTGAGGTGAAATACGCCACCAGACGCTTGTCGCCTGGTACGTCCTCCCGAGCCATGACCACGGTCTCTTTGACGCTCTCATGACGGGCCAGCTTGGCTTCGATCTCGCCCAGTTCGATACGGAAACCACGGATCTTCACCTGATCGTCGTTACGGCCCAGGTATTCGATATTGCCATCTGCCAGCCAGCGCCCCAGGTCGCCAGTGCGGTACATCCGCGATCCGGCGTTGAACGGGTCTTCAAGGAATCGCTCGGCGGTGAGGTCATCGCGATTCAGGTAGCCGCGAGCCACGCCCACACCGCCGATATAGATCTCACCCGGCACACCAAACGGCACCGGCTGACGATGCTCATCCAACAAGTAGAACTGGGTATTGGCGACCGGCTTGCCGATATGGGACGCAAAACCATCTTCGCGGTCCATGGCCACCCAGCTTGAATAGGTGGTGGTTTCCGATGGGCCATAGAGGTTGCACAGGCGTTTGACGTTTGTTTGCTCAAACAGGCTTTCAACCAGCGCCCCCTTGAGCGCTTCACCCGCCACGTTGACGGTATGCACGCCTTCTTTGAGGCCACCCGACTCCAGCAACGCTTTAAGTGCGGAAGGAACGGTGTTGATCAGGGTGACGTCATGTTCGCCTTCCTGCAGAGCCAGCACGTTCTTGACCACTTCAATGCTGCCGCCCGAAATCAGCGGTGCAAAACACTCATAAACCGCAAGGTCGAAGTTCAGCGAGGTCGAAAACAGGGTCCTGGCCAGCACTTCCGGCTCAAACGCCTGCTGCGCCCAGGTCAGGAAGTTGACCGTATTGCGGTGCTCGATCATTACGCCTTTGGGCAAACCAGTGGAACCCGAGGTGTAGATCACATAAGCCAGGTGAGCCGGCGTCAAACCCTCAATCGCAGGATTGGAGATGGATTCGTCCTGCCAATCGGGCTTATCCAGATTGATAACAGGCACCGACAGCAGATCCAGCGTCGCGGTCTGTGCCAGTACCGCAGCAGGCGCACTGTCCTGCAGCATGTAGGCAAGTCGTTCCACCGGATAAGCCGGATCCAGCGGCACATAACCGCCGCCCGCCTTCAAGATGGCCAGCAGGCCTACCACCATCTCGATACCGCGCTCTACGCAAATCCCGACCCGGGAATCCGGCACCACACCCTGGCTGCGCAGATGATGAGCCAGACGGTTGGCGCGTTGATTCAGCTCGGCATAACTCAAACGCTCGTCGCCAAATACCAGCGCAATCGCATCCGGCGTACGCTCGACCTGAGCCTCGAACAGACCATGAACAGTCTGATCAAGCGGGTAATCAGCCGCCGTATCGTTAAAGCCATGCAGCAATTGCGTCAGCTCTTCGGCAGGCAATACTGCAACCGAATAAAGCGGCGTAGTGGGTGTGTTTTCCAGCGCATCCACCAGTTGGTTCAATGCGGTGCTCATATAAGCCGCTATACGAGCAGCCCCAATGCCGTTCTGCACCAGCACATTCAGCTCAAAGCCTTCACCCTGGTCATCCACGGACAAGGTCAATGGATAGTTGGTGCGTTCCTCGCCCTTCAGCGATTCGATACCGTTCCAGGCGGGCGACAGGCTGTGCTCGCCCGGTGCCGCGCTGTAGCGATAGTTAAGCAATGCACTGAACAATGGCGTCGAAGCCGGCACGCCGCTGCAACGCTGAGCCAAAGCCAACGGCGCATGTTCGTGGGCCAGCAAGGCGCTGAGGCGAGCGTGGGTTTCCCGGACACCGGCTCTTACCTCGCCAGCACCCAGCTGCAGGCGCAACGGCAAGGTATTGATAAACATCCCAAGGGCACGGTCGGCGCCTTCACCACCATTCAGGCGTCCCATGAGTACGGTACCGAATACCACATCGTCACGACCACTGGCTGCACTGAGCACCTGACCCCAGGCCAGGTGATGCAGTGATGCCACGCTGACCCCGAGCTGACGGGCCTGCGCTCGCAGTCGCTTGCTCAACTCCAGATCCAGCGCTGTTCGATGCTCCTCGATACCACGGCCTTCGCCCTGCACTTCATGCAGACCGAACGGCAGCGTCGGCTCATCGATATCGCCCAGCATCTCCCGGAAGAAGGCTTCGTTTGATTCGCGATTGCCTCCCAGGCGTGCCTGAGCCACATAGTTGCGATATGGAACCGGTTCGCCCAGATGCTGTGTTTCGCTCAGCAGATAAGCTTCCATCTCCAGGCTCACCACTTCCAGCGCGGTGTGGTCCATGACCAGGTGATGGAACAGCAGCAAGGCCACCCAGCGTTGCGTTGCCGGATCCTGAGCGTAGGCAATCCGCATCAGCGGTGCCTGGCGAATGTCCATACGGTGCTGGCGAGCATCGAAACGCTCCTGCAACTGAGTCATCACGTCCAGAGATGAACTGTCCGCATCGAACTGTTCCAGCCCCAGTTGCGCCTGACGCCAGACCACCTGAACCGGCTCGTCCAGCCCTTCCCAGTACAGCGAAGTGCGCAGGATATCGTGGCGCTCGATCACCGATTGCAGCGCGCTGGAGAAGGCATCCAGCCGACCTTTGTCAGCAAAACCGAAGACCGCCTGCAACACGTACGGGTCGCCCTGTTCGGCGGTCAGGTGGTGATAGAGAATCCCCTCCTGCAATGGCGCCAGCGGGTAAATGTCCTGAATATTGGCTGCGCCTCCGGGGATGGAAGCGATGACCTGCTCAAGCTGCTCTTCGCTGATGGTCACCAGCGGCAGCATCTGCGGCGTGATCCGCGTGCAGCCCGGCTCGATCAGGTTGGCTGGCACACGGATTTCTGTGCCGCTGCCCACCGCAGCAGCCAGTGCCATCAGCGTCGGCTGGCTGAACAAGACACGTACATCGGCACTCAGGCCTTCTTGACGCATCTTCTCGATCAGCTTGACCGCCAGCAGCGAATGGCCACCCAGCTCAAAGAAATGATCGAACCGCCCTACACGCTCGACTTGCAGCACTTCAGCCCAGATCTGCGCCAGGGTGGTTTCGGTTTCGCCTTGAGGGGCTTCGTAGCCACGGCTGATCAGGGCTTGCTGGTCTGGAACTGGCAATGCCTTACGGTCCAGCTTGCCGTTATTGGTCAGCGGCAGGCTATCCAGATGAACATAGGCTGCCGGGACCATATAGTCCGGCAATTGGCTTTGCAGATGGGTGCGCAGTGCCTCCAGATCGACTTCGGCAACGGTCGAGGTGAAATACGCCACCAGACGCTTGTCACCCGGCATGTCCTCGCGAACCAGAACCACCGCATCTTTTACGGCCTCATGGCGCGCCAGTCTGGCCTCGATCTCGCCCGGTTCGATGCGGAAACCACGGATCTTGACCTGATTGTCATTACGGCCACGGTATTCCACCGAACCATCCGCCAGCCAGCAGGCCAGGTCGCCGGTGCGATACAGGCGTGCAGTGGGGTCATTGCTGAAGGGATCGGTAACAAAAACCTGCTCGGTAAGGTCTGCGCGACTCAGGTAACCGAGTGCTACACCATCGCCGCCGATATACAGCTCGCCGGTCACACCTAGCGGAACCGGCTGCTGACGGGCATCCAGTACGTACAAGCGTGTATTGGCCAGCGGCTTGCCGATGGGAATGCTGCCCTCACCCACGGCCTTGATTTCGTGAGTTGCCGAGAAGGTCGTTGCTTCGGTCGGGCCATAGCCATTGAGCAGGTGCTGAGGCGCGCCGTACTTGAGCACCAGGCCGATAACAGCCGGATCCAGCACATCGCCGCCAACGATCAAGTAACGCAACTGGGCAAAGGCGTCGTAGAGGCCCGAGGCGTATTGATGAAACAGACCGGCCGTCATCCAGAGTACGCTGACCGACTGTTCCAGCAACAGAGCCCGGAACTCAGGCAGCGACAGCAAGATATCCTGATCGACGACCACAACACTGCCGCCATTGAGCAATGGAGCCCAAACGTCCAGGGTACTGGCGTCAAACGCCGGGTTCGAGGCAAATGCCACCCGATCCTGCGCGTTGAAATCGGCATAGCCGTTATTGATCACCAACCGGGCAATGGCGCGATGCGGGACCAGCACACCTTTTGGCGTACCCGTGGAACCCGAGGTGTACATGATGTAGGCCGCACTTTTGCTGGAACATGCCAATTCCGGGTTATTACCGTGCTCATGAGTCAGATCAAGGCTGTCCAGATCAATGCGAGCAACGCCTTGCGGCACTGCCAGCTCTCCATGGGTCAGGACATGGCGGGCGCCGCTGTCCTGCACCATAAAGGCCTGACGTTCCTGGGGCGCATTGATATCCAGCGGCACATAAATGGCTGCGCACTTGATGATTGCCAGTTGCGCTACCAGCAGATCCAGCGAGCGCGGCAGCAGAATCGCCACGGCATCGCCTGCAATCACACCCTGGCCAATCAGATGATGAGCCAGACGATTGGCCTGAGCATTGAGTTCGGCATAACTTAGCGCCTGTTTGCCATGCACTGCGGCCAAGGCTTCAGGTTGTTCGGCCACTTGCCTTTCAAACAAGGCCTGAACGGAGCTGTCGCGTGGATAGTCGCAGGCACTGTCGTTGAAGCCATGCAACAGTTGCTCGCGTTCTACTTCCGGCAATACCGACAGACTGTTCAGCGCAATGTGTGAATCCTGTTCCAGCGACTCGACCAGTCGAACCAGCGCTGTGCTCATATAAGCCGCTACACGCGCAGCACCAATGCCGTCCTGCACCAGAACCGTCAGTTCAAAATCTTCACCCTTGTCATCCACCGAAAGGGTCAATGGATAGTTGGTGCGCTCCTCGCCCTTCAGCGGCTCGATGCCTTGCCAGGCTGGGGACAAGGTATGTTCTGCACTGTAGCGATAGTTCAGCAATGCACTGAACAGTGGCGTCGAAGCCGGCACGCCGCTGCAACGCTGGGCCAGCGCCAGTGGCGCATGTTCGTGGGCCAGCAAGGCACTGAGTCGAACGTGGGTTTCCCGGACACTTGCTTTTACATCGCCCGCATCCAGTTGCAGACGCAGCGGCAAGGTATTGATAAACATGCCCAAGGCACGATCCGCACCTTCACCGCCATTCAAGCGGCCCATGAGTACGGTGCCGAATACCACATCGTCACGACCACTGGCTGCACTGAGCACCTGACCCCAGGCCAGGTGATGCAGTGACGCCACGCTGACCCCGAGCTTACGGGCCTGCGCGCGCAGACGTTTGCTCAGGTTCAGGCCCAGCGCTATGCGATGCTCCTCGATACCGCGACCTTCACCCTGTACTTCATGCAGCCCAAAGGGCAAGGTCGGCTCTTCCACATCACCGAGCATGCCACGCAGGAAGGTTTCGTGATCCTGTTGCGATACCCCCAGACGCGCCTGGGCAACGTAATTGCGATACGGCACCGGCTCGCTCAAGTGCTGCGCCGTATTCAGCAGCCAGGCTTCCATTTCCCGGCTCACCACTTCCAGCGCGGTGTGGTCCAGAACCAGGTGATGGAATGACAGCAAGCCCAGCCAGCGCTGATTGGCCGGGTCATGGGCATAGTGCAGGCGAAGCAGCGGAGCCTGGCCAATATCCATGCGGTACTGGCGGGCATCGAAACGCTCCTTCAACTGGTTATCGATATCGCCTTGCGCCGGGTCCAGCTCAAGGTTCTTGATGCTCAGACTGGCCTCACGCCAGACGACTTGCACAGGCTCGTCCAGCCCTTCCCAGAAGAACGAGGTGCGCAAGATATCGTGGCGCTCGATCACACGTTGCAGCGCGCTGGCGAACGCGCCCAAACGCTCCTCGTTATCGAAACCGAAAACGGTCTGCAATACGTAGGGATCACCGGCTTTGGCAGTCAGGTGGTGATAGAGAATCCCTTCCTGCAATGGCGCCAGGGGGTAAATGTCCTGGATATTGACCGCGCCACCAGGAATGGAAGCGATGACCTGCTCAAGCTGCTCTTCGCTGATGGTCACCAGCGGCAGCATCTCAGGCGTGATTTGCGTGCAGCCCGGTTCGATCAGATTCGCCGGTACGCAGATTTCAGTACCGCTGCCCACGGCGGCGGCCAGTGCCATCAGGGTTGGCTGGCTGAACATGACGCGAACGTCGGCGCTCAGGCCTTGCTGACGCATCTTCTCGATCAGCTTGACGGCCAACAGCGAATGGCCACCCAGTTCAAAGAAGTGGTCATGACGCCCTACCTGCTCGACTTGCAGCACTTCGGCCCAGATCTGCGCCAGAGTGGTTTCGGTTTCGCCCAGCGGCGCTTCATAGCCACGGCTGATCAGGGCTTGCTGGTCTGGAGCCGGAAGTGCCTTGCGGTCCAGCTTGCCGTTTGGTGTCAGTGGCAGTTTTTCAAGATGAACGTAGGCTGCCGGGACCATGTATTCCGGCAACTGGCTTTGCAGATGCGTTCTCAGGATTTCCAGATCGGCTGGCTGGTCCGTTGAAGTGAAATACGCAACCAGACGCTTATCGCCCGGTACGTCTTCACGGGCCATGACCACGGCTTCCTTCACGCTCTCATGGCGGGCAAGTTTCGCTTCGATCTCGCCCAGTTCGATACGGAAACCACGGATCTTCACCTGATCGTCGTTACGGCCCAGGTATTCGATATTGCCATCTGTCAGCCAGCGCCCCAGGTCGCCGGTGCGATACATGCGCGCTCCGACGTTGAATGGATCGTCAAGGAAGCGTTCGGCGGTCAGGTCATCACGATTCAGGTAGCCGCGAGCTACACCGGCACCGCCGATATAGATCTCACCCGGCACGCCCAGCGGCACCGGCTGGCGATGCTCATCCAGCAGGTAGAACTGGGTATTGGCGACCGGCTTGCCGATATGCGCGGCAAAACCCTCTTCGCGGTCCATCGCTACCCAGCTTGAATAGGTCGTGGTTTCCGATGGGCCATAGAGGTTGCACAGACGTTTGACGCCGGTTTCAGCAAATAGCCTTTCAACCAGCGAGCCCTTGAGTGCTTCACCCGCCACGTTGACGGTATGCACGCCTTCTTTGAGGCCACCCGACTCCAGCAGGGCTTTCAACGCCGAAGGCACGGTATTGATCAAGGTGACGTCATGTTCGCCCTCTTGCAGGGCCAGCACATTCTTGACCACTTCAATGCTGCCGCCAGAGATCAGCGGCGCAAAGCACTCGTAAACTGCAAGGTCAAAGTTCAGCGACGTCGAAAACAGGGTCTTGGCCAGCACTTCAGGCTCAAACGCCTGCTGCGCCCAGGTCAGGAAGTTGACCGTATTGCGGTGCTCGATCATCACACCTTTCGGCAAACCAGTGGAACCCGAGGTGTAGATCACATAAGCCAGGTGAGCCGGCGTCAAACCCTCAATCGCAGGATTGGAGATGGATTCGTCCTGCCAATCGGGCTTATCCAGATTGATAACAGGCACCGACAGCAGATCCAGCGTCGCGGTCTGTGCCAGTACCGCAGCAGGCGCACTGTCCTGCAGCATGTAGGCAAGTCGTTCCACCGGATAAGCCGGATCCAGCGGCACATAACCGCCGCCCGCCTTCAAGATGGCCAGCAAGCCCACCACCATCTCGATACCGCGCTCGACACAGATCCCGACCCGGGAATCCGGCACCACGCCCTGACTGCGCAGATGATGGGCCAGTCTATTGGCGCGCTGATTCAGCTCGGTATAGCTCAAACGCTCGTCGCCAAACACCAGCGCAACGGCATCCGGCGTACGCTCGACCTGAGCCTCGAACAGACCATGAACCGTCTGATCAAGTGGGTAATCAGCCGCCGTCTCGTTAAAGCCATACAGCAGTTGCTCGCGCTCGCCTCTCGGCAGTACCGACAGGCTGTTGAGCGCAGCCTGTGGATGCTGCTCCAGCGCATCCACCAGGCCAAGCAGCGCCGTGTTCATATAAGCCGTCATACGAGCGGCACCGATACCGTTCTGCACCAGCACGATCAGCTCGAAACCTTCACCCTGATCATCCACCGACAGGGTCAATGGATAGTTGGTGCGCTCCTCGCCTTTCAGCGGCTCGATACCCTGCCAGGCGGGCGACAGGCTGTGCTCGCCCGGTGCCGCGCTATAGCGATAGTTCAGCAATGCACTGAACAGCGGCGTCGAAGCCGGCACGCCGCTGCAACGCTGGGCCAGCGCCAATGGCGCATGTTCGTGGGCCAGCAAGGCGCTGAGGCGAGCGTGGGTTTCCCGGACACCGGCTCTTACCTCGCCAGCCCCCAGTTGCAGGCGCAGCGGCAAGGTATTGATAAACATGCCCAAGGCACGGTCAGCACCTTCACCGCCATTCAGGCGGCCCATGAGTACGGTGCCGAATACCACATCGTCACGACCGCTGGCAGCACTGAGCACCTGACCCCAGGCCAGGTGATGCAGTGATGCCACGCTGACTCCGAGCTGACGGGCCTGTGTGCGCAGTCGCTTGCTCAGCTCCGGCTCCAGAGGCAGACGATGCTCCTCGATATCACGGCCCTCACCCTGAACTTCATGCAGACCGAACGGCAACGTCGGCTCTTCGATATCCCCCAGCATGTCGCGGAAGAACACTTCCTGAGCGTCCCGATCGGTGCCCAGACGCGCCTGAGCCACGTAATTGCGATATGGCACCGGCTCGCTCAAGCGCTGAGCGTTTTTCAGCAGATAGGCTTCTATCTCCTGGCTCACCACTTCCAGCGCGGTGTGGTCCATGACCAGATGATGGAACAACAGAAAGGCGACCCAGCGCTGATTGGCCGGATCCTGGGCGTAGGCAATCCGTATCAGCGGTGCCTGACGAATATCCATGCGGTGCTGACGGGCATCGAAGCGTTCCTGCAATTGGCTCATCACATCCTGGGATGCATCAGCCACCTCGACTTCTTCCAGACCCAGTTGCGCATGACGCCAGACCACTTGTACCGGTTCGTCGAGCCCTTCCCAGTGCAACGAGGTGCGCAGGATATCGTGGCGCTCGATCACCGATTGCAGTGCGTTGGAGAAGGCGTTCAATCGCTCTTCGCTGGCGAAACCGAATAGCGCCTGCAAGACGTAAGGGTCCCCGGCTTCGGCACTCAGGTGGTGATAGAGAATCCCTTCCTGCAATGGCGCCAGCGGGTAAATATCCTGGATATTGGCTGCACCACCGGGGATGGAAGCAATGACCTGCTCAAGCTGCTCTTCGCTGATGGTCACCAGTGGCAACATCTCAGGCGTGATCTGCGTGCAGCCCGGTTCGATCAGGTTGGCCGGCACACGGATTTCAGTGCCGCTGCCCACGGCGGCAGCCAGAGCCATCAGGGTTGGCTGGCTAAATAGCACGCGAACGTCTGCACTGAGCCCTTGCTGACGCATCTTCTCGATCAGCTTCACTGCCAGCAACGAATGGCCACCCAGTTCAAAGAAGTGGTCATGACGCCCTACCTGCTCGACTTGAAGCACTTCGGCCCAGATCTGCGCCAGAGTGATTTCGGTTTCGCCCAGCGGGGCTTCGTAACCACGGCTGATCAGAGATTGCTGGTCCGGGGCTGGCAATGCCTTGCGATCCAGCTTGCCGTTCGGCGTCAGTGGCAAGGATTCAAGATGAACATAGGCCGCTGGAACCATATAGTCCGGCAACTGGCTTTGCAGATGGGAGCGCAAGGTTTCCAGATCGGCTGGCTGGTCCGTTGAAGTGAAATACGCCACCAGACGCTTATCGCCCGGCACGTCTTCACGGGCCATGACCACAGCCTCTTTGACGGAGGTATGGCGAGCCAGCTTGGCTTCGATCTCGCCCAGTTCAATACGGAAACCACGGATCTTGACCTGATCGTCGTTACGGCCCAGGTATTCGATATTGCCATCTGCCAGCCAGCGACCCAGGTCACCGGTGCGATACATGCGGGCACCAGCGTTGAATGGATCGTCAAGGAAGCGCTCGGCGGTCAGGTCATCTCGATTCAGATAGCCCCGCGCAACGCCCGCACCGCCGATATAGATCTCGCCCGGAACACCCAACGGCACCGGCTGGCGATGCTCATCCAGCAGGTAGAACTGGGTATTGGCGACCGGCTTGCCGATATGAGCGGCAAAACCGTCTTCACGATCCATGGCCACCCAGCTTGAGTAAGTGGTGGTTTCCGACGGGCCATAAAGGTTGCACAGGCGCTTGACGCTGGTTTCAGCAAATAGCCTTTCAACCAGCGAACCTTTGAGGGCCTCACCCGCGACGTTGACGGTATGAACGTCCGGCCCCAGACCGCCCGATTCCAACAACGCTTTCAGGGCCGAAGGCACGGTATTGATCAGGGTGACGTCATGTTCGCCTTCTTGCAGGGCCAATACGTTCTTGACCACTTCAATGCTGCCGCCAGAGATCAGAGGTGCAAAGCACTCGTAAACCGCCAGGTCGAAGTTCAGCGAGGTAGAGAACAGGGTTTTGGCCAGGACTTCCGGTTCAAACGCCTGCTGCGCCCAGGTCAGGAAGTTGACCGTATTGCGGTGCTCGATCATCACGCCTTTCGGCAGACCGGTAGAACCCGAGGTGTAGATCACGTAGGCCAGATGAGCTGGCGTCAGCGAATCGACCTGCGGATTGGAGACGGATTTGTCCTGCCAATCGGGCTTATCCAGATTGATAACGGGCACCGACAGCAGATCCAGCGTCGCGGTCTGTGCCAGTACAGCCGCAGGCGCGCTGTCCTGGAGCATGTAGGCAAGTCGTTCCACCGGATAAGCCGGGTCAAGCGGTACATAACCGCCGCCAGCCTTCAGGATGGCCAGCAAGCCCACCACCATCTCGATACCGCGCTCGACGCAAATTCCGACCCGGGAATCCGGCACTACGCCCTGACTGCGCAGATGATGGGCCAGACGGTTGGCACGCTGGTTCAGTTCGCTATAGCTCAGGCTCTCATCGCCATACACCACAGCAACCGCATCCGGCGTACGCTCGACCTGAGCCTCGAACAGACCATGCACCGTCTGATCAAGCGGATACTCGGCGCTTGTAGCGTTATAGCCATGCAGCAATTGTGCGAGTTCGTCGGCCGGCAATACCGCAACTGAATAGAGTGGCGCAGTCGGCCTGTTTTCCAGTGCATCCGCCAGTTCAGCCAGTGCCGTACTCATATAAGCCGCGACACGTGCAGCACCAATCCCATCCTGTACCAGGACCGTCAGTTCAAAACCTTCACCCTGATCATCCACCGAGAGGGTCAATGGATAGTTGGTGCGCTCTTCGCCTTTCAGCGGTTCGATGCCCTGCCAGGCAGGCGACAGGCTCTGCTCGCCCGGTGCCGCGCTGTAACGATAGTTAAGCAATGCACTGAACAGCGGGGTCGAAGCCGGCACGCCGCTGCAACGCTGGGCCAGCGCCAACGGCGCATGTTCGTGGGCCAGCAAGGCGCTGAGACGAGCGTGGGTTTCCCGGACACCTGCTTTTACCTCACTGGCACCCAGTTGAAGACGCAATGGCAAGGTATTGATAAACATCCCAAGGGCACGATCCGCCCCTTCGCCGCCATTGAGGCGACCCACCAATACCGTGCCGAACACCACATCGTCACGGCCACTGGCCGCGCTCAGCACATGCCCCCAGGCCAGGTGATGCAAGGCCGCCACACTGACTCCGAGCTGACGGGCCTGTATGCGCAATCGCTGGCTCAGTTGCAGATCCAACGCCAGGCGATGCTCTTCGATACCGCGGCCTTCACCCTGCACTTCATGCAGGCCGAACGGCAGCGTCGGCTCTTCGATATCCCCCAGCATCTCGCGGAAGAACGCCTCATGAGCTTCACGATCAGCACCCAGGCGCGCCTGAGCCACATAGTTGCGATACGGGACCGGCTCGCTCAGATGCTGTGTCTCGCCCAACAAATAAGCTCCCATCTCATGACTCACCACCTCCAGTGCGGTGTGGTCCATGACCATGTGATGGAACAGCAGCAAGGCCACCCAGCGCTGGGTCGACGGATCCTGGGCATAGGCAATCCGCATCAGAGGTGCCTGACGAATATCCATGCGGTGCTGGCGGGCATCGAAACGCGCCTGCAACTGGCTGGCGATATCGCCTTGCGCCGTATCCAGCTCAAGGCTCTCCATACCCAGAGTGGCCTGACGCCAGACCACCTGCACCGGTTCGTCCAGTCCTTCCCAGAACAGCGAGGTGCGCAGGATATCGTGACGTTCGATCACTCGTTGCAGCGCGCTGGAAAAGGCATCCAGCCGGTCTTTGTCATCAAAGCCGAAAACCGCCTGCAACACGTAAGGGTCGCCCTTTTCGGCAGCCAGATGGTGATAGAGAATCCCTTCCTGCAATGGCGCCAGCGGGTAAATGTCCTGGATATTGGCCGCGCCGCCAGGGATGGAGGCAATGACCTGCTCAAGCTGATCCTCGCTGATGGTCACCAGCGGCAGCATTTCAGGCGTGATCTGCGTGCAACCCGGTTCGATCAGGTTGGCAGGTACGCGGATTTCAGTGCCGCTGCCTACTGCGGCAGCCAGAGCCATCAGGGTTGGCTGGCTAAATAGCACGCGAACGTCTGCACTGAGCCCTTGCTGACGCATCTTCTCGATCAGCTTCACTGCCAGCAGCGAGTGGCCACCCAGTTCAAAGAAGTGGTCATGACGCCCTACCTGCTCGACTTGCAGCACTTCGGCCCAGATCTGCGCCAGAGTGATTTCCGTTTCGCCCAGCGGCGCTTCATAGCCACGACTGATCAGGGCTTGTTGGTCTGGGGCTGGAAGTGCCTTGCGGTCCAGCTTGCCGTTTGGTGTCAGTGGCAGTTTTTCAAGATGGACATAGGCCGCAGGGACCATGTACTCCGGCAACTGGCTTTGCAGATGCGTTCTCAGGACTTCCAGATCGGCTGTTTGACCTGTCGAGGTAAAGTAGGCAACCAGACGCTTATCGCCTGGTACGTCCTCCCGAGCCATGACCACGGCCTCCTTGACGCTCTCATGGCGAGCCAGTTTTGCTTCGATCTCGCCCAGTTCGATACGGAAACCGCGAATCTTGACCTGATCGTCATTACGGCCCAGGTATTCGATATTGCCATCTGCCAGCCAGCGACCCAGGTCGCCAGTGCGATACATCCGCGCTCCGGCGTTGAACGGGTCATTGAGGAAGCGCTCGGCGGTCAGGTCATCTCGATTCAGATAGCCCCGCGCAACGCCCGCACCGCCGATATAGATCTCGCCCGGAACACCCAACGGCACCGGCTGGCGATGTTCATCCAGCAGGTAGAACTGAGTATTCGCGACGGGTTTGCCGATATGGGCCGCGAAACCATCTTCGCGATCCATGGCCACCCAGCTTGAATAGGTGGTTGTTTCCGATGGGCCATAGAGGTTGCACAGGCGCTTGACGTTTGTTTGCTCAAACAGGCTTTCAACCAGAGAACCTTTGAGCGCTTCACCCGCCACGTTGACGGTATGCACGCCTTCTTTAAGGCCACCCGACTCCAGCAACGCTTTAAGTGCGGAAGGAACGGTGTTGATCAGGGTGACGTCATGTTCGCCTTCTTGCAGGGCCAATACGTTCTTGACCACTTCAATGCTGCCGCCCGAAATCAGCGGTGCAAAACACTCATAAACCGCAAGGTCGAAGTTCAACGAGGTCGAGAACAGGGTTTTGGCCAACACTTGCGGCTCAAACGCCTGCTGCGCCCAGGTCAGGAAGTTGACCGTATTGCGGTGCTCGATCATCACGCCTTTAGGCAAGCCAGTCGAACCCGAGGTATAGATCACATACGCCAGATGAGCCGGAGTCAGGCCCTCGATAACCGGATTGGAAGCCGACTGGTTCTGCCAGGTGATCTCATCCAGATTGACCACAACCGCATCAGCAGCCGACAGCAACTCCAGCGTTGCGGTCTGCGCCAATACAGCCGCAGGCGCACTGTCCTGCAGCATGTAGGCAAGTCGCTCAACCGGATAAGCAGGGTCCAGAGGCACATAACCACCACCGGCTTTCAAAATAGCCAGCAGCCCGACCACCATATCGATGCCACGCTCGACACAGATCGCCACCCGTGAATCAGGCACAACGCCTTGACTGCGCAGGTGGTGAGCCAAACGGTTGGCCCGCTCATTGAGCGCCTTATAGCTCAGGCGCTCATCGCCAGACACCAGTGCAACCGCATCCGGCGTACGTTCGACCTGAGCCTCGAACAGGCCATGAACGGTCTGATCGAGAGGATATGGAACCTGAGTGGCATTGAAGCCGGAAATCACCTCGTCCCGCTCTTGGGCAGGCAGAATTTTCAGTGCATGCAACGGCAGGCCGGGTGCTGACTCCAGAGCATCGGCCAGGCTTTCCAGCGCGGTGTTCATATAACCCGCAACACGCGGCGAAGCGATGGCCGCCACGGTCTGCACCGTAAGCAGGAAACCTTCGCCCAGATCATCCACCGACAGCATGAACGGATAGTTGGTCCGCTCCATCACTTCCAGTACTTCGGCACCGCCCCAGCGCTCGACCTCTTCATCGGTCTGGGTCGGGCTATGGCGATAGTTGAGCAAAGCGCTGAACAACGGCATGGATGCGGGTACGCCGCTGCAACGCTGGGCCAGCGCCAAGGAAGCATGTTCGTGGCCCAGCAGAGCGGTCAGGCGCGCATGGGTCTGGCGAACACCCTGGCTGACGCTGACAGCACCCAGTGCAACCCGCACTGGCAGCGTATTGATAAACATCCCCAAAGCACGCTCGGCACCGCTGCCACTCTGCATACGCCCCAGTAGCACCGTGCCGAACACTACATCGCTGCGCCCTGACAGACTGCCTACCACCTGAGCCCAGGCCAGATGGTGAAGGCTGGCCGGGCTGACGCCCAGTTTGCGGGACAGGCCGCGCAAACGCGCACTCAAGGCAGCATCCAGCTTGAACCTGCACTCCTCGACACCACGGCCGTCACCCTGCACTTCCTGCAGGCCCAGCGGCAATGTCGGCTCCTCCACATCGGCAAGCATCTCGCGGAAGAAGCTTTCATGGGCTGCCTGACTGACGGCCATTCTGGCCTGGGCGACATAGCGACGATATGGCATCGGCGTGTCGAGCCCGGACAGTTCACCGCTCAGAATGAGCTGCATTTCATGCTGCATCACTTCCAGCGCGGTATGGTCGAGGGCGATGTGGTGGAACAGCAGGATCGCGACCCAGCGACCGTTCGGTTCATCATGAGCGCAAGCCATGCGCATCAGCGGAGCCTGTCCCAGGTCGAGACGGCGGTCACGCGGATCGAACAGTGCCTGCAACTGGCTGGCGATATCACCCAGGGACGCATCCAGCTCAAGGGTTTCGACGATCAGGCGGGCCTGGCGCAGCACCACTTGCACAGGCTGCTCCAGGCCATCCCAGATCAACGCAGTACGAAGAATGTCGTGACGATCGATAACGCTTTGCAACGCAGCAATGAAGCTGTCGAGCTGTGCCCGACTGTCCATGGCGAAAGCAGCCTGCAGCAGGTAAGGATCACCCTGCCCGGCAGAAATATGGTGGTAGAGAATCCCTTCCTGTAGCGGTGCAAGCGGGTAGATATCCTGAATATTGGCCGCACCGCCCGGCATGGCGGCAACGATCCGCTCGACAGCACTCTGCTCCAGGTCCAGCAAGGTGAGCATTGATGCGGTGATGTGTTCACAACCTTCAGAAATGCCGTTATCCGGAATCTGCAGGGCTTCTTCGACACCACCGACAGCGGCGGCCAGAGCAGACAGGGTCGGCTGGCTGAACAGCACGCGAACATCGGCATCCAGATCAAGCTGGCGCATACGCTCGATCAGCTTCACCGCCAGCAGCGAATGGCCGCCCAGCTCGAAGAAGTGATCGTGACGACCGACCTGCGCAACACCCAGTATCTGCGACCAAAGGCTGGCCAGAGTCGTTTCGATGTTGCCTCGCGGTGCTTCATAGGCCTGACTGACGAATGCCGTGGCGTCCGGCGCGGGCAAGGAGCGACGGTCCAGCTTGCCGTTGGCCGATACCGGCATTTTTTCCAGTTCGACATAAGCGGCCGGGATCATGTAGTCCGGCAGGCACGCCTGCAAGTGAGCGCGCAGCACATCGGCCGAGGCCGGTTCCTGGCCTGGCTGCTGGGTGAAATAGGCAATCAGGCGCTTGTCGCCGGGGTTGTCTTCGCGAGCCAGTACCGCTGCATCACGCACGGTGATGTGATCGGTCAGGCGGGATTCGATTTCACCCAGCTCGACCCGGAAACCACGGATCTTGATCTGGTCATCATTACGGCCCAGGTACTCGATTACCCCATCAGCGCTTCGGCAGCCCAGGTCGCCGGTCTTGTACAGGCGGCCCTCGACAAAAGGATCACGCAGAAAACGCTCGGCGGTCAGTTCGTCACGGTTCAGGTAACCCCGTGCAACACAAGTCCCGCCAATGTAGATCTCGCCCGCAACGCCAACCGGTACGGGCTGGAACTGCTCATCGAGCAGGTAAATACGGGTGTTGGCCACCGGCACGCCAATGGCCGGCAAGGTTGGCCAATGCGCCACGTTCACCGGCAAGGTAAACGAAGTGGTGACATGGGATTCGGTCGGGCCGTAGTGGTTATGCAGCCGACACTCGGACAAATGCTCGAACAGTGCGCGGATCGGTGCGGTAATGCGCAATTGCTCACCGGCGGTGACGATCTCACGCAAGGAGCAGGTTTGCTGACGCAACGACGGATCATCGATCAACGCCTCGGCCAGTGCCTGCAAGGCAATGCACGGCAGATAGAGGCGCTCGATACGCGCTTCGCACAGATGCAGGTACAGCTTGCGCAGGTCCAGTCGTGTATCGGCATGGATCAACGACAGTGGCGCACCGGCGCACAGCGTACTGAAGATTTCCTGAAAGGCGACGTCAAAGCCAAGCGCCGCAAACTGCACGGTCGCCGGAGCGGTATTGCCACTTTTGATGCCCTCGGCAAGCTGCCAGTGCATCAGGTTGACCAGCGGGCCGTGAGGCATGGCCACGCCCTTGGGCTGACCGGTGGAACCCGAGGTGTAGATGACGTAGGCCAGATGCTCAGGACGAAGCCCTTGGGCGGCCAGCTCCGGGTTGTGCTCCGGCTGACGGCTGAATTCTTCTGCCCCTTCGGCCAGGCCGTCGAGCAGCACACCGGGCACGGTGGATTCACTGAACAACCCGGCGATGCTGGCCTGGCTGAGCACGGCCTTGGGTGCAGCATCGCGAAGCATGTATTCAAGGCGTTCAGCCGGGTAATCCGGGTCGAGCGGCACATACCCTGCCCCAGCCTTGAGAATGCCCAGCAGGCCGGCAATCATTTCCGGACTCCGGCGGCAGCAGATCGCGACGCGGTCGTCGAAGCCAACTCCCAGCTCCAGCAGACGATGAGCAATGCGGTTGGCCTGGCGATTCAGCTCGCCGTAGGTCACACGCTTCGTTTCAAAAGTCACCGCCAGCGCGTCCGGCTGACGCTCGGCCTGGGCCTCGAACAATTGATGCACCAGCAGATGCGATGCAAAGGCCTGATCACAGGCATTGAAGCCATGCAGCAATTGCTGACGTTCGCTATCCGGCATGAATGCCAGGTCTTGCAATGCGACCTCGTCAGTGCGGTCCAGTGCATCGGCCAGTTCGGCCAGCACCGCCTGCATGTAATCGGCAATACGCTGTGCGCCGATGCCTGGCACGACCTGTACGGTCAGGCTGAAGGCATCGCCCAGATCGTCCACCGAAAGCGACAGCGGATAGTTGGTGCGCTCCTCACCGCCTGCCAGCTCGAAGCCCGCCCACTGCAAACCTGCTCCACCGGTAGATGCGCCAACCGCTGCATGGCGATAGTTGAGCAAGGCGCTGAACAACGGCGTCGGTGCCGCAACGCCGCTACAGCGTTGCGCGAGGGCCAGCGGCGCATGCTCATGGCCGAGCAAGGCCGCCAGTCTGTCATGGGTCGCTCGTGCTGCGGCCCTGACACTTGGCCCTTGCGCCGCTACACGCAGCGGCAAGGTATTGATGAACATGCCCAGAGCGCGCTCGGCGTCCTGGCCGCCTTGCAGTCGTCCCATCAGCACCGTGCCGAACACCACATCCTGACGGCCCGACAAGCGCCCCACCACCTGCCCCCAGGCCAGATGATGAAGGCTGGCATTGCTGACACCCAGGCTGCGGGCATGGGCGCGCAGGCGCTGAGCGAGTTGGTCATCCAGCGTCAATACGGCCTGTTCGATTGCACTGCCGTCACCCTGAACATCCTGCAGACCGAATGGCAGCGTTGGCTCATCCACATCCCCCAGCGCCGCGCTGAAAAAGGCTTCATGTTCCTCGCGGCTGATACCAAGACGGGATTGGGCGACATAGTTGCGATACGGCACGGATGCCGGCAACTCGGCGCCTTGCCCTGCAATGTGCGCCTGGATTTCGGCCCCCAGAATGCGCAGCGATGTGGCGTCATCGATCAGGTGATGAAAGAGAATCACCGCGACCCAGCCGCCACGGGCTAAGTCCTGGGCCACATGCAGCTCCATCAGCGGAGCCTGGCGCAGGTCGAAACGCATGTGCCGTGGATCCAGCAAGGCTTGCAACTGACCGGCAATATCGCCGTCAGCCCCTTGCAGCTCATGCTCGCGAACCCGCAACGGCGCCTCGCGCCAGACAACTTGCACAGGCTCGTCAAGGCCTTCCCAGGCAATGGAAGTGCGCAGGATATCGTGGCGTTCGACCACGGCCTGTAGCGCCTGGACAAACGCATCGACCTGGGCGCGACTGTCCATGCGCAGTGTGCCTTGCAGCAGATAGGGGTCGCCCTCAGGTGTCGCAAGGTGGTGATAGAGAATGCCTTCCTGCAAAGGCACCAGCGCATAGATATCCTGGACATTGGCCACGCCCCCAGGAACGCCCGCCACCACGGCATCGATCTGTTCCTGGCTCAGACGGGCCAGCGGCAGCATCTGCGGAGTAATGCGCTGTACGCCCGGCTCGATGAGGTTGACCGGCACCGCGACATCTCGACCGGAACCCGCCGTTTCGGCCAGCCCCGACAAGGTCGGCTGACCGAACAAGACCCGTACATCGACCTTCAGCCCCGTATCGCGCATGCGCTCGATCAGCTTGACTGCCAACAGCGAATCGCCTCCCAGCTCAAAGAACTGGTCATGACGGCTGATGCGTTCGACCCCGAGCAGCTCGCTCCACAGGTCAGCCAGAACCGTTTCCACCGGGCCTTGCGGCGCTTCGTATTCACGTCGTGCGAAAGCTGATGCGTCAGGCGCTGGCAATGCCTTGCGGTCCAGCTTGCCGTTGCCGGTCAGGGGGAAGTCGGCCAATAGCACAAAGGCACTCGGTACCATGTAATCGGCCAGGTTCTGCAACAGCTCAGAACGCAGATCGCTTGCGGTCGGCGTCTGGCCTGGCTGAGGGATCACATAACCCACCAGACGTTTGTCGCCCGGCTCGTCCTGACGCGCAATCACCACTGCTTCGCGGACCCCGGCACAGGCTGCGAGACGGCTTTCGATCTCGCCCAGTTCGATTCGGAAACCACGGACTTTCACCTGATCATCGTTACGCCCCAGATAGTCGAGGTTGCCGTCTGCCGTCCAGCGCGCAAGGTCCCCGGAACGGTACATCCGTGCGCCCGGTGTGGCATCGAAGGAGTCTTTCAGGAAGCGCTCTGCATCCAGCTGCGGACGGTTCAGATAACCTCGCGCCACACCGGCGCCCCCTACATACAGCTCGGCGACCACACCCGGAGGCACCGGCTGGCCATAGTCATCGAGCAGGTACAGGCGCAGATCGGGGATGCGCTTGCCGATGGGGCTGACACCGCCATCGACATCCGCCCGGGACAGCGGATGGCAGGTGACGTGTACGGTGGTTTCAGTAATGCCGTACATGTTGAAGAGTTGAGTGTCGGCATTCGCCTTGCGCGCATACCACGGCTTGAGAATCCCCGTATCCAGTGCTTCGCCACCAAAGATCACTTGGCGCAGTGCATGGGGCCGAGGATTTTCACCCTGGGCAGCGATGATCTGGCGAAACGCGCTGGGCGTCTGGTTGAGCACCGTAACACCGGCCTCGCACAGCAGTTCGTAACAGGCCTCGGGCGAACGGGTGGTCAGTTGCGGTACCAGCAACAAACGGCCGCCATGCAACAGCGCGCCCCAGATTTCCCAGACCGAGAAGTCGAAGGCAAACGAGTGAAACAGTGCCCAGACATCGTCGGCACCGAAGTCGAACCACACCCGTGTTGCCGAGAACAGGCGCGTGACATTGCGATGCTCGACCATCACGCCCTTGGGCTGCCCGGTGGAACCCGAGGTGTAGATCACATAGGCTAGATGCCCCGGCTCAAGCCCCTCAACCTGCGGGTTATCTTCAGACTGCTCGGTAAAACCCGCTGCCTCGGGCTGGTCGAGAAGCAGGACAGGAATGCCCTGAGCCGGCAAGTGCTCAAGGTGTGCAGACTCGGTCAGTAACGCCAGCGGCGTGCTGTCGTCCAGCATGAACGCCAGACGCTCCAGTGGATAAGCGGGATCCAGCGGCACATAACCGGCACCGGCCTTGAGAATACCCAACAAGCCGATGATCATCCTTGGGCCACGCTCGACACAGATGCCTACCCGATCGTCAGGCCCGATCCCCAACAGTCTCAGGCGATGGGCTACCTGATTGGCCTGGGCATTGAGCTGGCCGTAGGTGACGCTCTGCCCTTCATGCAGCAATGCCACGGCATCGGGTCGAGCCTGGGCCTGCGCCTCGAAACGGGCATGAATGGTCCCGGTGTCGTCTTCGGCTGGCTGTCCATGGTTCCAGGCCTCAAGCAGTTGCGCCTCGCCCGGCGTTGGCAGACTGAAGCCGTGTACCGGCAATTGCGGGTTTTTCAGCCCCTGTTCCAGTACATGCATGAAGCGCTCGGCGAGACTTTCGACTTCATCGGCCTGGAAAAACGCTTCGTTGTAGATGTACTCCAGCCAGACCTCATCCGTGTGCGGATTGGCCCGTATGTGCAAGGCAAGAGGTGTCTGTTCATGGCCGTTGGCGCATTTGACCGAGTAGGCAGTCGCTTCGCCGAACGCGAGACGGTGATCGCTCACTTCGTATGAAACCGAAAGGTCAAAAACCTGATCGCGGCCGTCGCGCAGCAGCCCCAGCGAGCGGTTCATGTCACTCAAGGGGAAACGCTGGTTGCGGTAATCCTGCTTGAGGACGCGGGCCACCTCACTGACCAGCTCACCAAAGCCCAGATCGGCGTCGAATTGAAGACGTACTGCACTGACCTGAGTGAACAGGCCAATGGTGTTGCGGAAGTTCGCATTGGAACGGTTGAGTACCGGCAGACCGATGACCAGCTCTTCCCGGCGGGACGTGCGCATGAAATACACATAGAGCGCCGCCATGAGCACATGGAAGCGCGAGCACTGGCGAGGCTCGGCAACCTGAGCGATACGTTCAAGCAGCGTCGCCGGATAACGGCGTGATACATGACCACCGGGAGCTACAGCCCCGGCATGGCGAGCCAGGTGCCGCGGCTCGAACAGCGGCTCGGGAACGTCCTGATATTTGCCCAGCCAGTAATCCTGATCGCGGGCGTAGCGTTTCGAGTTGCGGTAGGCAATGTCGTCCTGAATGTAGTGGACGTAAGACGGAGCCAGGGTGTCAGCAGACGTGCCATGCACAGCGCCATACAGCTCGCCCAGTTCCTTGAGCAGAAGCGAAATGCCCCAGCCATCGATCACGATATGGTGCGCCTGGACTCCCAGATAGCTGAGGTGATCATTGATCCTGAGCAGTTGCAGACGCACCAGCGGCGAGCCATCGAGGTCGAACGGCACACGGTTACGGGCCTGAACGAACTCCAGCGCTGCTGCCTCGGGGTCATCCTGACCGGAAAAATCATGCAGCGACAGTTGCAGCGGCAAGTCGTCGACAAAGGTCTGAACCGGCAAACCGTCGTCGCCCAGCCCGTTTAACAACACCATCCGCAGCGCATCGTGGCGACGGACCATCTGGTCTATGGCACGCTGAAGGCGCTCGGCATCAACACTGCCCTCGATGACGGTGTAGCCGCCAATGTTGTAGAGAGGAACGTCACTGCGCACGGCCTGATCGAGCCAGATATCACGCTGGGCGGCGGTGAGTGGATAAGTGTTGGGCACGGAAAGGGACTGGTTCATGCAGTTACTCCTTGAATCACACAACGACTGGACACCCGATCCGCCATCCACTTGACCGCCTTGTTTCCAGCAAAAATCGTCATATGTTCTGTCTCGAATAGTCAGGGACTTCGGTATATATGAGGGAACTTTAATCAGGCGATCCGGTACATGTATGTCACTTGATACCCGGACAAGAAACAGGACGTGCGGTACAAATACCGAATAGGGCGGGCTTGTCCCTGTTTTTCACCACAGACAACCCGGCCTCGCAGTGATCGAATACAAATGTGCAAGTAACGTTTGAGCAGTTTCACGTGCAAAGGACGATGACATGAGCAGCTTCGAACCCGGTGAATACGTACGCCTGCGCTCGGGAGGCAGGAAGATGCAGGTGATCAATGCCGGGGCGACCGAGTCCCTGCCCGACTCGTCGCTGGTGGCTTGCGAGTACCGTGCTAAAAGTCGAAGAGTGTTGGGTTTCTATGCGGCCAACTCACTGATTCGTGCACCGCATTCTTCGAGTGATGCAATGCAACAATAAAAAAACAAGAATAAACACTGGAAGTTGAATAGTTGTTAACTTCCAGTTTGCCTGGCCACTCCCCCTTCGATCCTCTTTTGCAGGATCGTTTTTATTTGCCTCAATAAATACACATCCCGACAGGAGTTCATTCATTCGCGAAGTTACCCTTCGCGAATGAATGAACTCCTGCGCAGTCTGAAACTTCCGAACATCAAGCGGTAAACGAATGCGAAGCCAGGTTGTAAAGCAGGCCGGTTGCGAACAGGCCGATGACCATGGAAACGCCCTTGTTCAGCAGACGCGACGAACGCGGTGAATTCAACCGGCTGCCAAAGCAGGCACCGAAGATGACCCAGGCCGAACCAACCGGCAGGACCACAGCAGTAAAGGTGCTCATGAATGCCAGGTAATCCGCACTGTTGAGGAATGTACCGACAGGTGCCACGAACGAAGCGAAGAACAGCCCCTTGGGATTGGTCAGCGTGGCGACGAACAGACCTGCTGGCGAAAGACCCGGCTCATCATCGGCGTGCTGGCCGGCACGGGCCATAGACCAGAGCTTCATTGCGATATAGAACAGGAAGCACACCGCGAAGGCCTTGCTGAGGGTTGCCACCCAGGGATAGTCACGGGCGATCCGGTCCAGGGTCAGCCCCCAGGCCGTGATCTGAATCATATAGGCCAGCCACTCTGCCCCCACCCACAGCAATGACTTCGTATTGAAACCCCGGTTCATGCCAGTCTGGAACAATAGCGAGTTGGTCGGGCCGGGAACCGCGAGCACAGCCAGCAGCGCCAGAAAGATTGAACCACTCATGTTGATGCCCTCATTCGGTTGTAGTGTTGATTGGAACAGCGAATCTGGATAGGTCAGTGGCCATGGCCCAAACGCCCCGTAGCGCGCTTGAAGAGCTGCAACAGGTCATCCACATAGGTAAAAATCACCGGAATCACCAACAGACTGAGCACGGTCGAGGTCAGGAGCCCGCCGATCACAACCACCGCCATGGGCTGCCTGAATCCCGGATCGGCCCCCACGCCGATAGCTGTCGGCAGCATCCCGGCGCCCATTGCAATGGTGGTCATCAGGATCGGGCGCGCACGCTTGTGGCAGGCATCGAGCAGCGCCTGATAACGGCTCATGCCGAAATCCCGACGAGCGAGAATCGCGTAGTCCACCAGCAGGATCGAATTCTTGGTGACGATGCCCATCAGCATCAGCAAGCCGATGACCGAAGACAGGGAAAAGCTCAGATCACAAGCCAGCAGCCCCAGCAATGCGCCGCCCAACGAGAGAGGCAGTGCGGAAAGAATGGTGGCCGGTTGCAGAAAGTCGTGAAACAGCAGCACCAGTACCGCATAGATGCAGAACACACCAATGGCCATGGTCAGGCCGAAGCTGCCAAACAGCTCGCTCATCAACTGCACTTCGCCCTGCTCCACCAGCCGGACTCCGGCAGGCAGATGCGCAAGCCCCGGCAACTGACGGGCCTGATTCATCACTTCGCCCAGGCTGCGGCCATTGAGTTCGACAGACAACGTGACATAGCGCTGTCGATCCAGACGATCGATCTGTGCCGGCCCGCTGCCGGTACTCAGTTCCCCCAGGGAAGCCAGCGTGACCTGACCATCCCGGCCATTGACGCGCAACTGGCCAATACGTTCGAGGTCGCCCCGCAGACCCGGCTCCATGCGCACCCGCAGGTTCACCTGGCGTTGGGAAAGATTGATCTTGCCCAAGGCCGAGGAGTAATCGCCATAAGTGGCCAGACGCAAGGTATCGGCGATCTGCTGACTGGTGACACCCAGTTGCGCGGCCCTTGTGTAATCCGGGCGGAACTGGACCTCCGGTGCCTGCAATGCGGCGCTGGAAGCAATGTTGCCCACCCCGTTCAGTTGGCGCAGCAGGGGTTCGAGAGCCAGTGCGGTACGCTCCAGCAAATCACCGTCTTCACTGGCAAGGACGATATCTAGCTTTTCACCGTTGCCATCGCCGCCCACGCTGACACGAGCCCCCGGCAGTGAGCGCAAGGCATCGCGCATGCTGGCTTCCAGCTCGGTCTGGCTGAACTCACGATCCTGACGCCGGGCCAGCTCCACGGTCAGGGTTGCCTGATTGACCGCTGCGCCATCGCCCGCCTCGCTACCTGCCGTTCCCGCCATGGCGAAGATATGCCGGATCCCCGGCAATGGCTTCAGTCGGGCACTGGCGTCGCGGGCCAGACTGGCGGTCTGCTCCAGAGTCGCGCCCGGCGGCAGTTCCAGGGTAATGGTGGACCGGGCAATGTCCTGAGCCGGCAAAAAACTGGTGGGCAAGAAGCCGATCAACGCCAGTGAGCCGGCAAAGAACAGCCCGGCCAGTGCCATGCTGGTCTTGCGCCATTCGAGACTGCGATGAATCCACACCAGATAGCGGCGCATCAGCCAGCCATCCTGCTCGACGTGATCCACCGGTTTGAGAAAGGCCGCAGCCATCATCGGGGTCAGCAGGCGCGCAACCATCAGCGAGAAAAGCAGCGCCGCCGAAGCCGTGACGCCGAACTGCACGAACAGCTTGCCTGCAACACCGCCCATGAATGCCGTGGGCAGGAACACCGCGACCAGCGTCACGGTGGTGGCGATCACCGCCAGCCCGATTTCATCCGCTGCCTCCATGGCGGCCTCGCGTGGGCTTTTGCCCATGCGCAGATGCCGGGCGATGTTTTCCACCTCGACAATCGCATCGTCGACCAGAATGCCGATGATCAATGCCAGGGCCAGCAAGGAGACGGTATTGAGAGTAAAACCGGCGAAGTACATCAAGCCAAAAGTGGGGATGATCGACAGCGGCAATGCCGTTGCGACGATCAGCATCGCCCGTGGATCGCGCAGGAACCACCACACCACCAGAACCGCCAGCAGAATCCCCTCGTACAGCAGGTTCATCGAGTCGTGATAATTCTCCAGCACCGAGGCCGAGCTGTCGCTGATCTCGATCAGGCTGACACCGGGCTGCCGGGCCATGAAATCTGCCACCGCCGCACGGATGCCACTGGCCATGCTGACGTCGGAAAACCCCAGAGAGCGGATCACCTGCACACCAATCACTGGCTTGCCGTTGAAAAATGCCAGGGAATGGCGCTCGGCATGGTGGTCGCGGATCGTCGCCAACTGGCGTAATGCAAAGGAACGACCATCGCCAGTCGGCACATCAACGGCGCCCAGTGTCTGCGGGTCTTCGATACCGCCCAGAGTACGCACCGCCATGCGCGCGCCACCCAGCTCCGCCATACCGCCGGAGTTATCGATTTCCATGGCCTTGAGCTGCGTCTCTACATCGGCAACACCCAGCCCCAGCCCGGCCATCATGGTCGGATCGAGATCCACCTGAATCTCACGCTCGACACCACCAACCCGCAACACCTGAGCAACGCCCCTGACCTCTTGCAGATGCTTGCTCAGTTCATTGTCGACAAACCATGACAGCGCCTCTTCGTCCATGCCCGGCGCGTCGATCACATAAGTCAGCACCGGTGTGTCATGGATCGTCAGCCGCGAGACGCTGGGGGTTTCCAGGCTGGCGGGCAGTTCCGCCATGGCACTGTCCACCACATTACGGACTTCGTTGAGGGCTTCGTTGCCATCCTTCTCGATAGCGAAGCTGACATTGATCTGTACATTGCCGGAGGTGATGGTCGTGGTGACATGCTTGAGCAGCCGCAGCGATGACAGCCGGTCCTCCAGCTTGCGGGCCACCTCGGTTTCCAGTTGCTCGGGTGCAGCGCCTTCAAGGGATGCACTGATGGTGACGGTGGGCAGATCGAGGTCGGGGAAATCCTGGATACCCAGCCTTTGCAGACCGATAAAGCCCAGCACGCCCAGCAGGATAAACAGCATGATTGCAGGAACGGGAAAGCGTATCGACAAGGACGACAACGTCATGGCTGAACAGCCCCCGCCGTCACCGGCGTCACATGGGCACCGTCACTCAGGAAAGCACCGCCGGAACGCACGATGGTCTGCCGTTCGTCCAGCCCGGAAACGATTTCCACGGCATTATCCCTGCGGCGCCCCAACTGCACCTGACGCAGCGCAACGCGCTCATCGGTGCCGACAATGAATACCCAGGAACGGCCATCACGCAGGAACACCGCTGTATCCGGCACCGTCAGTGCAGGTTTCGCAGCCAGCTCGATGCGGCCACTGGCATACATGCCAGAACGTGCCGGGCTGTCTGGTGCAAGTGCCACATACACCAGCGCCCGGCCGGTATTGTTATCGAGGATTGGCGATACCAGACGAACCTGGCCATCCACCGACTGGCCGTCGGGCAGCGTCAACTGTGCGTGCTGCCCTGGCTTGACCCTAAGCAATTGCCGGGCGTCCAGCTCGGCCTGCCACTCGATACGCCCCTCGCGCACCAGTCGAAACAGCTCGGTACCGGCATCCACCACACTGCCCAACAGCGCTGTGCGCGATGAGACGATTCCATCATCGACTGCCACAATCCGGGTCTGGCCAAGGCGGATACGAATACTCTGCATATCGGCAGTCGCAACGCCCAGTTCGGCCTTGGCGGTGTCCAGGGCAATCCGGTACTGCTCGCTCTGCTGAGCAGACAAAACACCGGTCACGCCCACCACATCGGCACGGCGCACATCGGATTGCGCCTTGCGCAGGTTGGCCCGGGCCTGCTCGACGGTTGCCTGCTGCCTGCTCTGCTCGGCCAGCAGGCTGTCCTGGGCCAGGGTTGCCAGTACCTGCCCCTTGCGCACCCGGTCGCCGATATCCGCATGAATACTGGCAATCCTCAGACTGCCGGTTTCTGCGCTGATCAACGCTTCCTGCCACGGCAATAACCGACCGCTCGCCGTCAGTTCATGGGGCCATGGGCGCCACTGTGCCTGGGTGACCTCGACGCTGAGGCTGCTCAAATTGCTGGCAGGTGCGGCGTCTGGAGCTTGCGGGCGACTGCGAATCACGAAAACCAGCACCAGAGCAATGCCCAGCACCAGCACGATCCAGACGAACTTGCGACGTACGGAACTCAAGATCGTTCTCCCGCCGAGGCCTGCGCGACCGACGTGCTATCAGCGCTGTCCTGCCATCCTCCCCCCAATGCCTTGTAGAGGGCGATCCAGTAACGTACCTGTTCCTGTTGCAAGGTAATCAGTTCAATCCGGGCATCGAGCGCGGAACGCCGGGCCACTTCCCGATCCAGAATACTCACGCCACCGGCCTGCCAGGATTTGTCCACGGCCTGAAAATATTCGCTATAGCCTTGAGTCGCCCGTTCGACATCGGCTTCACGGCGTCGAGCCGCGTCGAGCCGGACCAGCGCCTGTTCCACCTCGCCTACGCTCGTGCGCAGCGTCTGTCGATAAGCGGCCAGTGCAGCGTCGTAAGCAGCCTCGGCACTCTTGACCGTGGCGCGACCGAGGCCGCCATCCAGCAGCGGTAAAGACAACAATGGCCCTACAGTCCAGTTGCGCACCAACTGACCATCCGTAGTCCCGACGGCAAACGAGCCGGTCAGGCTCAGGCTTGGCCAGCGCTGGGCTTCGGCCACACCGATATCCGCGCTGGCTGCGGCCAGTTCGCGCTCTCGCGAGGCCAGGTCAGGCCGCTGGCGAACCAGATCGGCAGGAATGGAACGGACTTCCAGTTGTGCTGGCGACGGCAGGATGGCCGGTGCCTGGCCCAGCAATTCCCGCACCCGCTTTTCATCGCTGCCGGTCAACAGGGTCAGTTGCTTGAGCAGTACTTCGCACTCGCTGCGCTGATTGATCAGGGTCGACTGGCTGCTGGCCGCCGATGCCTGGGTCAAGACCAGATCGGCCGGTGCAGTGAAACCGGCCTTGAGGGACAGCCCGGTCAGTTCGGCGGTCTGGCGCTGCGAATCGAGCTGTTCCTGGTAGGCCAGAACCAGGCGCTGACAACCTCGATATTGAACGTAGTCATCGGCCACTTCGGCCGCCAGCGACACCCTGGCGTCATGCCAGTCATCGACACGGGCCTGAATACGATTGGCCGAGGCTTCACGATTACGTCGAAACTTGCCGAACAGATCGAGTTCCCAGGCGGCATCGAGCCCCGCCGAGGAACTGGAGTACGACTGGCGCGTGCTCTCTTCACGCTCTCCCGTACGGTTGCGTGACAGACTGCCTCGCAAGCTGGGTGCCGCATCGGCATCGCTTGCTGCCAGGGTCGCCCTGGCCTGCTGAATGTTCGCCCAGGCCTGATCCAGCGTAGGGCTGTCGGCCTCGGCCCATTGCAGCAGGCGTTCCAGTTGCGGATCGTTGAATTGTTGCCACCAGCCGGACAGCGCCTTGACGCTGGCGCCGTGGGGCAAAGGTGCATGCCATTGCGCGGGCAAGGTGATCGGCGGAGGCTGATAGTCGGGCCCCATCACACAACCACTGGTGATCAGGGCAATGAGTATCGGCAGTGAACGTTGCGCTGCCGCTTTGAAGATATCCATGACGTCCTCTTGATGCCCGGACGTTGGGTCAGGCGCTCGGCTGCATTGACGGCGCTATTGAAACGTCTGCCGTCATGACTGTCTGGCGCGGAAAGCGGGGACATTGCCCCGTGGGAAATTGTCGGTCCATGACCTGTGCAGCAGAATCGCAATCACATCACGCGGGCGTGTGAACACCTCGCAGGCGATGCCATTTCTCAAGGCAAACGAGTGACCGACTATGCAAGAGTTGAGCTATCTGAAAAAAGTCGAATCCAACGCAAGGACTTACGCGGCCACATTCCAGCGCCTGTTCGTCAGCGGTAACGGTTCACACCTCAAGGATGACCAGGGACGCGAGTACCTTGACTGTCTGGCCAATGCCGGCACCCTTGCCCTGGGTCATAATCCTGCGGTGGTCCGCGAGGCCGTGCTGCAGTTTCTGGATACCGATCAGCTACAACAAGGCCTCGATCTGGCAACGCCGGCCAAGCATGAGTTCGTGCAGGCGCTCTTCGCGACATTGCCCGCGCCGATGCGCAACAACAGCAAGATCCTGTTCTGCGGCCCCAGTGGTTCGGACGCTGTGGAAGCGGCCATCAAGCTGGCACGTCATTACACCCAGCGCACCCCGCTGATGGCATTTCATGGCGGCTATCACGGCATGACCGCAGGCGCCCTGTCGGCCATGGGCAACCTCAAGCCCAAGATCAACACAGGCGCGGTCAACCCCGGCACACACTTCCTGCCCTTCCCTTATGCGTTGCGCTGCCCCTTTGGCACCGATGGCTCGCAGACCGATAAGCTTTCCATCGAATACATCCGCACGGTACTCAGCGACCCCGAAGGCGGCGTGCAGAAACCCGCCGCGGTGATCGTCGAAGTGATTCAGGGCGAAGGTGGCTGTATTCCCGCGTCGGCAAACTGGCTGCGCGAGTTGCGTGAGATCACCCGTGAGCAGGAAATCCTGCTGATCATCGATGAAGTACAGACAGGCCTGGGGCGTACCGGCAGCACCTTTGCCATCGATCATTCGGGGATCACTCCAGACATTCTGGTGCTATCCAAGGCGATTGGTGGTGGTTATCCGATGTCTGTAATCGTCTTTGCCGAACACCTGGATACCTGGGGCCCCGGCATGCATGCGGGTACATTTCGTGGCAACCAGATTGCAATGGTCGCGGGTGCAGCGACGATCCGGCATATACAGTCACAGAACCTGGCGGCGCAGGCTGCTGCACGGGGCGAGACGCTGGCCAGCGGTCTCAAGGACATTGCCCGGCGCTACCCGGCACTGGCCGAAGTCCGTGGTCGCGGCCTGATGCTGGGCGTCGAGGTGACCCACCCTCGCGAGCAAGGCCGCACCGGCACGGGCCATTCACAACTGGCCCGCGCCATCAAGCTCAACTGTTTCGAGAATGGCCTGATCATCGAAACCGGAGGTCGTCATAGCTCCGTACTGCGCTTCCTGCCGGCGCTGACCATCAGCGAACAGGAAGTGGCCATGGTTCTTGAGCGTTTTGAAGATTCGGTTGCAGCAGCCTGCAAGGGACATTGATCAACCGCCCCCCTGGCAGGAGCGAATTCATTCGCGAATGAATTCGCTCC